>NZ_MKUG01000015.1 GCF_001897685.1 Thiobacillus sp. 65-1402 | reverse complement strand
GATGTGGACTTCCAGCGCATTGCTGTCGACCGCGTCGTTCCAGGTATAGAGCTGCTCTTCCAGTGTGCGCCGGGTCAGCACCCGGTCGGCGTTTTCCAGCAGCACATGCAGCAGATCGAATTCGCGCGCGGTCAGCTCGACCGCTTCGCCCGCGCGCGTCACCGTGCGCGCCGCCGGATTCAGCTCGACGTCGCCGAGGCTGAGCACCGGTTCCGGGCGGCCATGGGCGCGCCGCACCAGTGCGCGCAAGCGGGCGCTGATCTCGTCGAGGTCGAACGGCTTCAGCACGTAATCGTCGGCGCCCAGGTCGAGCCCGCGCACCTTGTCTTCCAACTGGTCGCGCGCGGTGAGTATCAGCACCGGCGTCGCATCGTGGCGCCCGCGCAGCCATTGCAGCACCGACAGACCGTCGCGTTTCGGCAGGCCCAGGTCGAGCACCACGGCGGCAAAGGTTTCGGCGCCCAGCGCGGCCACCGCCGCCTCGCCGTCGCGCAGCCAGTCGACGGCGTAGCCCGCCTGGGTCAGCCCGGCCTGCAGGCCGTCGCCCAGCATCCGGTCGTCTTCCACCAACAATATGCGCATCGCCAGGTTTTGCCCTTCGGGTTCATTTCGGAATGCTGACCGAGTCGTCGTCGAACACGCCCTGTTCCGCCTGCCGGTGGCAGGCCGCGCAGTTGGCGGCCGATCCCACCGACTTGCGCGACCATGTTGCACGCGGCACCTCGTCGTGCTTGCGCACGAACCAGCGCGATTCGGTGATGCGCAGCGGCGCGTCCTGCGCGTCCATGCGCTGCATCACCTTGCGCCCGATGCGGCTGTTGCCGGCATCGGCGGCGTTGATCTCCAGGAACCGCAGGATATCAGCCTGCGTCGCCGGATCAAGGCTGGCGTCCTCGCCGAAGTGCTGGCCGAGTCCGCCCATCACGCGCCGCCACGATGCCTTCGGCAGGAACGCCGGTGCGTAGGCGATATGGCAACTCGCGCATTCCTGTTGCCAGGCCTTGTGGGTCAGGCGCGGCAGGGCGTCGCCGCCGCCGTCGCCGTGGGCCTCGCCCGAGGGCAGTGAAAACGCCAGCAGGCTGATCGTGCCGACTGCCGCCAGCACACCGATTCCACGCAATAGATAGTTCATGCCTGCTCCTTGATTTATTGAACCTGGCTCAGCCAGGCGATGAAATCACCCTTTTCGCGGGCGCTGCATTCGCGTTGCAATACGTCGCCACAGTTGCGGCGAAACCATTTTTCGACCTTGGCCGCATCGGTGAAGCGCTCGGGATTGGCCGCCGGCGCCAGCGGCTCGATGCGCTTGCCGACGCGGCTGCGGCCGGGCTGTTGCGGATTGGCGGTGTGGCAGCTGGCGCAGCTCGCCGCCTGCGCATTGCGCCCGGGATGCTCGGCGCGGTACAGCGCCGCGCCGCGAGCGGCGGACAGGGCCGCAACCGGGATGCCCGCCGCCTGGGCATAGTGCGCCATAAGGCTGGCCGGGGTGTCGGCCGCCGAGGCGGCCGCCGCCATGCCGAGCGCCGCCACTGCGCCGCAGAAAAGACGCTTAATCATGCTGCACCTCATTTTCCGCATCGAGATATTGCTTGCCGGTGAGCATGCTCTGCGCCACCCGTTCGCCACGCAGCTGGTGGAACACCAGCGCCGCCATGTGCAGGCCGATAAAGCCGAGCAGCAAGACGAAGCCGGCTTCATGCGGGTCGCCCAGCACGTCTTCCAGCCAGCCGGCATTGCCCAGCCAGGCGGCCAGCGGGCCGGCCTGGAATTCGCTGGCGGCGAGCCCCAGTCCGGTGACGACCATCAGCGCCATCACGCCATAGGCAAACAGATAGCCCAGGCTGGCAATCGGGTCGTGCCCGCTGCGGTGGGTGCCCGGCAGGCGCAGGTTTCTGAGGCTGTCCTTCCATACGGCGGGGTGCCACAGATCGCGCCAGCGCGCGCTGGCCGGCCCGACCAGCCCCCACAGCAGGCGTGCCAGCAAGCCGGCCGTCAGCACGTAGCCGCTGACAATGTGCAGATTCCAGAACGTGTCTTCATAAGGGCCGTGTTCGAACAGCTCGGCCAGCTGGCTGGTGGCGATGAGCGCTACGATGGAGAGCGCGATGGTCCAGTGCAGCAGCCGCAGCAGCGGGTCGTATACCCGGCGGGCTTGAATCGTGGTTGGATGCGACATGGTGACCTCCTGCTGTCATGCGATGAGGCCACTGTAGGCGGGCTTTCTTAGGGGAGCCTTAAGCTGTCGTCACGGGGCCGGGCGCAACTCCGTTTCCGGCCTGGCAGCCGCCATGGTACGAAATCGCGAATTGAACTGCGGGGAATCCCCGATTAAGCTGGCGCATGGCCGCGACTTAAGGCTGGCTTAAGCTGCGATGCGCAGGATGCAGCCACGATCCTGTGGATTCCGCAAACCTCCCCATTATTTATAGGCCTGATTTCCTCCGTTCACCGTGACCTGCCGATTGCCCCGCTTTTTGATGCTCTGGTTCGTCATCGCCCTGCAGGCGATGGCGCCGTTCATCCACGCCCACGCGGGCGCGGCGCAGCCGGGAAACGGATATGCGGGCCACGGCGGATTCCTGCATGTGCATCAGAAGGCGCACGCCGATGTGCCCTACCATGCGATTGCAGCCGATGAGCACGGCGCGGAAATTGCGGTGGCGCAGGGCATGCGGCTGCGCCATGCGGTGCCGGACGCCGTTGCCGCGCCGCCGCCTGCGGCGCCGTGGCAACTGCTGCCGGCTGACGCGGCAGCCAGCCCCCGTGCAGGCTTGCCCGCGCCGCCGCCGTTGCGTCTTGCACCGCTTCCCCATACGCTTCCCCATGCTTTAGCGCCGCCCTTCGTTTGATCGCCCTTTCGGTGCGCCTGCTACTGCGTGCCTGCCTTTTTTTCATGGAGATCGAACATGGCCACTGGTTTTTTTGCCGCCCCTATCCTCGTCGTGGCGCTGTTGGGCGCCGCCCCCGCTTTTGCCGCCGACGTCCTGCCCCTGACCGCCGCGCAGAAGAAAAATCTCGGCATTGCCACCGTGGCCGCGGCAGCCCAAGCCGCCAGCCCGGCACTCACCTATACGGCGCGGGTGACGCTGCCGCCGGCCAGCGTGCGCGTGATCGCGGCGGCAGGCGCCGGACTGGTCACGCAGCTCCATGTGCAGCCGGGCGATAGCGTCAAGCGCGGGGCACCGCTGGTCACCCTGTCGATGCCGGGGCTCGCCGACGCGCAGAATGCGCTGACGCAAGCGCGGCTGAGAGCGCAACTCGCCGCCGACAATGCCGCGCGCGATGAAAAGCTGTTCAGCGAAGGCCTGATCGCCGAATCGCGCCTGCGTGCCGCGCGTGCCGAGGCGCAATCGGCGCGCGCGGCGCAGGCGGCCGCGCAAACCGCGTTGTCGCTGCTGGGAGCCGGCAAGGTATCCGGCAGCACGCTTACGCTGACGGCGCCGATCGCCGGCGTGGTGACGGAGAGCGCGGCCGAGCCCGGCCAGCGGGTCGACGCGGGGGTGGCGCTCGCCAAACTGGCCGACCTGTCGAAGCTGGCGCTGGAGATCCCGCTGTCGACCGCGCAGGCGCGGCAGGTCGCCGTCGGCCAGACCGTCAGTGTGGCGGGCAGCAGCGCCGGCGGGCGCGTCATCGCGCTGCTGCCGCAGCTCAATGCCGCGCAGAGCGTGCTGGCGCGTGCCAGCCTGGCAGACCCGCAAAAACTGCTGCGCCCCGGCCAGTCGGTGCAGGCGGCGATTGCCGGCAGCCAGGCGACGCAGAGCCTGAGCGTGCCCGCTGCCGCCCTGGTATGGCAAAACGCGCAGCCGCATGTGTTCGTCGAAACCGCGCAGGGCTTCCAGCCGACGCCGGTGCGGCTGCTGCGCCAGAATGCCAGCCAGGCGGAAGTCAGCGGGCTGGCCGCGGGCAGCCGCGTTGCCGTCAAGGGCGTGGCGGCGCTCAAGGCGCAATGGTTGGGGGAATAAGCCATGCTCAACATCCTGACCGAATTCGCGCTGGCGCGGCGCTGGCTGATGCTCGTCATGGCGCTGGCGCTGGCGGGGCTGGGCGTACGCGCCTTCCACCTGCTGCCGATCGATGCCTTTCCCGACGTTTCCACCACCCAGGTCAAGCTGATTCTGAAGGCGCCCGGCATGACCCCGCAGGAAGTGGAAGCGCGCATCACCCAGCCGGTTGAAACCGAGCTCCTGGGGATTCCGCACCAGACCATCCTGCGCAGCCTGTCGAAGAACGCGCTGGTCGATATCACCGTCGATTTCGAGGAGGGCACCGACATCTACTGGGCGCGCCAGCAGGTGGCGGAACGCTTCGCCAATGTGAAGGGTGACCTGCCGGCCAACGTGTCGGGCGGACTGGCGCCGATCTCCACCCCGTTGTCGGAACTCTTCATGTTCACCATCGAGGGGCCGCTGTCGCTGGCGGAAAAACGCACCTTGCTCGACTGGACGATCCGCCCGCAGCTGCGCGCATTGCCGGGGGTGGCCGACGTCAACGCGCTGGGCGGCCACGTCGCCACTTTTGCCGTGAGTCCCGATTCCGCCGCACTGACCGCGCGCGGGGTGACGCTCGACGAATTGCGCACGGCGCTGGAAACCAATACCCGCAACAACGGCGCCGGGCGCGTCAACGAGGGCGAGGAAACCTGGGTGGTGCGCGTCAGCGGCGGCATCGGTTCGCTGGACGATCTGCGCCATATCGGGGTCAAGACCGTCGCCGGCGTGGTCGTCACCGTAGGCGACGTGGCGCGCGTGGAAATGGATGCGCTGACCCGCTACGGCGCGGTGACGCAAAACGGCCAGGGCGAAGCGGTGGAAGGCCTGGTGATCGGCCTGAAGGGGGTGAACGCGGGCGAGCTCATCAAGAACGTCAAGGCCAAACTCGCCGAGATTCAGGCCACCTTGCCCGCGGGCGTGAGCGTTTCGCCGTTTTACGACCGCGCGCAACTGGTCGACCGCGCCGTCGGTACCGTGAGCAAGGCTCTGCTGGAGGCGGCGGTGCTGGTGGTGATCCTGCTGCTGCTGTTCCTCGGCAACCTGCGCGCCGCCATCGTGGTGGCGCTGATCCTGCCCTTGTCGGTACTGGCCACCTTTGTGCTGATGCGCCAGTTCGGCCTGTCGGCCAATTTGATGAGCCTGGGCGGGCTGGCGATCGCGATCGGCCTGCTGGTCGACGCCGCGGTGGTGGTGGTGGAAAACATCGTCGCGCACCTGGCGCACGATCCGGAAAACACTGAAGTCAGGCCGGTCCAGCGCGTGCTGTGGGCGGTGCAGGAAGTCGCCAGCCCGGTGGCGTCGGGCATCGCCATCATCGCCATCGTCTTTCTGCCGCTGCTGACGCTGGAAGGGCTGGAGGGAAAGCTGTTCAGGCCGGTTGCGCTGACCATCGTGTTTGCGCTGGCGGCTTCCCTGCTGCTGGCGCTCACCGTGATTCCGGTGCTGGCCTCGTGGCTGCTGAAGCAGACCGCCCACGAGGATCCGTGGCTGCTGCGCAAGGCGCGGGGCATCTATGTTCCCTTGCTCGACCACGCGCTGGCACGCCCGAAAATCGTTTACGCCACCGCCGGCGTGCTGATGCTGGCGGCGGCCGGCGTGTATCCGCTGATCGGCAAGACCTTCATGCCGGTGATGGATGAGGGCGACATTCTGGTGCAGCTGGAAAAACTGCCGTCGATCAGCCTGGAAGAGTCGGTTGCGCAGGATCTGCGGGTGCAGCAGGCGCTGCTGAAGAACGTGCCGGAGATCCGGCGCATCGTCGCCCGCGTCGGCGCCGACGAACTCGGGCTGGATCCGATGAGCCTCAACGACACCGATTCGTTTCTGGTGCTGAAACCGATCGCCGAATGGCGCAAGCCAGACAAGGAATGGCTGACCGAGGAAATCCGCAAGGTGGTCGAGGGCTTCCCCGGCATCGCCCACAACTTCACCCAGCCGATCGACATGCGGGTGTCGGAGATGCTCACCGGTTCGCGCGGCGACGTCGCGATCAAGATTTTCGGCCCCGACCTTGCCACGCTCAACCGGCTGGCGGGCGAGATTTTCAGGGTGGTCGAGAAAGTCCCCGGCGCCTCCGATGTGTACACCCAGCAGAACGAGGGGGTGCAGTATCTGCAGGCGGAAATCGACCGCGACGCCGCCGGCCGTTTCGGCCTCAGCGCCGACGACATCGCCGCCTTGCTGCGCACCCAGCTGGAAGGCGAAGTCATCGGCGTGATCCAGCAGGAGGGGCGGCGCGTACCGTTGCAATTGCGCGGGCCGCCAGGCCTGCGCGAGTCGCCGGATGCCTTGCAGGCGATCCGCCTGGTGCTGGCGGACGGCCGCGAAATCAGCCTCGATCAGGTGGCGCACCTCAAGCGCACCAACGGTCCGGTGGCGGTGAAGCGGGAGAACGCGGCGCGCTTTACGGTGGTGCAGACCAACGTCGCCGGGCGCGATCTGGTCAGCTTCGTCACCGACGCCCAGGCCGCCGTCGCGGCGCAGGTCAAGCTGCCTGCCGGCTATCACCTGGCCTGGGGCGGCCAGTTCGAAAACCAGCAGCGCGCCGCGCAACGCCTGATGATCGTGGTGCCGGTGGCGCTGCTGCTGATCGGCTTTCTGCTGTATGTCACTTTCGGCGACCTGCGCCAGGCGCTGCTGGTGATGATGAACGTGCCGCTGGCGCTGATCGGCGGCATTTTCGCGCTGGCGGCGTCGGGCGAATATCTGTCGGTGCCCGCTTCGGTCGGCTTTATCGCCTTGCTGGGGATCGCAGTGTTGAACGGCGTGGTACTGGTCAGCTACTTCAACCAGCTGCGCAGCGAGGGCCTGAAGGGCGACGCCATCGTCCGCGACGGTGCGCTGCGCCGGCTGCGCCCGGTGCTGATGACCGCCAGCATCGCCGCTTTCGGCCTGGTGCCCTTGCTGTTCGCCAGCGGCCCCGGCTCCGAAATCCAGCGGCCGCTTGCCATCGTCGTCATCGGCGGCCTGGTCAGCGCCACCTTGCTGACGCTGGTGATGCTGCCGCTCTTGTATCGCCAATTCATTCTGAAAGGAGCGCGCGCATGAATGCCGTGCACAAACTGACCCTCGCACTCGCGCTGGCGTTCGCAGCCAATGCGCGCGCCGATTATCTGCCCGACCCGGCGGCGGCGGAAGCGGCGCTGTGGGCCGCGCCCATGGTGGCCCAGGCGCGCGGCGAGCTGGCCGCGCAGACGCTGCGCGGGCAGAGTCTGCAGCGCGGGCGCGAAGAATGGCTGGTGGGCGCGGACCTGGCGCAGCGCCGTATCCAGACGACGCCGCGCGACAACCAGGCCGAGTGGGGGGTGGCGCTGTCGCGTCCATTGCGGCTGCCCGCCCGCGCCGCTGCCGACCGCGCCCTGGCCGGCGCCCTCACCGCGCATGCCGAAGCGAGCCTGGGCGAAGCGCTGCATGAAAGCGGGCGGCAACTGCTCGCGTTATGGTTCGACTGGCTGGGTGTCGCCAGCCAGTCGCAGCTCTGGCAGGCGCAGCTTCAGCTCGCCGAACAGCAGCTCGCGGTGGTGAATGCGCGGATTCGTCTGGGCGAGTCGCCGCGCGCCGAGCGCGTCAATGCCGAAGCGGCGCTGGCGCAGGTGCGCCTGCAGCAGCAGCAGGCGAGCGCGCGCGAGCAGCAGGCGCGCAGCCGCCTGCTGGCGCAGTATCCCGCGCTGCCGGTCGCGGCGGACGGCGCCTTGCCGCTGCCGCTGCCGCCTGCCGGCACGGTGGAGGACTATGTCGCTGCCGTGCTGGAGCACAACCACGAGCTTACGCGCGCACGCCGCCAGGCCGAGGTGCTGCAGGCCGAGGCGCGCAGGCTGGCCCAACACCGCAGCGCCGATCCCAGCGTCGGCGTGTTCTACAAAAACGAAGCCGGCGGCAACGAACACGTGTTGGGACTGAACCTCGGGCTGACCCTGCCGGGCACGGCGCGGCGCTTCGACCAGCAGGCTGCCGAGGAGTTGAGCGCTGCCGCGCAGGATGCCGTCATCCGGCTGGAGCAGCGCTTACGCCGGGAGGCGCGCGCCGATTTCGAAGCGGCGGCGGCGCAGGCTGCCAACTGGCAGCAGGCCGATCGTGCCGCGCAGGCGTTGGATGAAGCGGAACGGCTGGCGGCGCGCGCTTACAGCCTGGGCGAAGGCAGCCTCGACCAGGTGTTGCTCAATCGCCGGCTGGCGCTGGAAGGGCGCCTGCAGGCGCAGCAGACGCAATTGGGCGCGCTGGCCATCGATGCCCGGATGAAGCTGGACGCGCATCGGCTGTGGCCGCTGGACGTGGATGCGGACGCCACCCACGCGCATCCGTAACCAGCGAAGAAACCGCTCAGGGGGCGGCCGCGGGCGCGGCCGAGTTGCGGCTCATGTGCCGCGCCTCTTCCTGCATGGCCGCGATCTGCTCGGGTTTCAACTGCCATACCAGGCTGTCGCGCGCCTTGGCGGCGGCGTCCATGCCCTGCGCAGCGGCGAGGTTGAACCACAGGTAGGCGCGCGCCTTGTCGATCGCGGTGCCGGTGCCGTAGCGGTAGAGTTCGCCCAGGCTGTATTGCGCCTTGGCGTAGCCGCGTTGCGCCGGCTTTTCGAGCCAACTGAAAGCCGCGCGGTAATCCTGCACCACGCCGCGCCCTTCCAGTAGCGCAAGGCCGTATTGATATTGCGCCTCGGCCAAGCCCTGTTGGGCTGCCCGGGCAAACCACTTGGCGGCTTCCTTGTCGTTCTGGATCACCCCGTCGCCCTCGGCGTAGCGCAGCCCCAGCTGCAATTGCGCCTCGGCATCGCCCTGCGCGGCACGGTCGTGCGGCAGTCTATCGGGTGCTTGCACTGCCGGTATGGCGGCAGGGTGCTGGTCGAGGGCGAACCAGGCGGTCACGCCGACCAGCGCGCCGACGCTCGCCAGCAGCAACAAGGGCTTGAGCGGATTGAACCTCCAGAAGCGATGACGGCAGTCGCGGCAGCGCAGCGGCGTGTGCAGCAGCATGCGGCGCACGCCGTCGTGGGCATGCAGCGCTGCGCTGCGGACTTGCTCGCTTCCGCACTTTGGGCAGACGAGCGGCATGATGGGGTTTAGCGCGATTGCGCGGCGAGGTGATCCACCGCGGCCTTGACGTCGGTGTCTGCCAGCGCCGGGTTGCCGCCCTTGGCCGGCATGGCGCCCTTGCCTTGCAAGGCGGAGGCATAGAGGGTGTCGATGCCCTGCGCTAGGCGTGGGCCCCAGGCGGTAGCATCGCCGGCTTTCGGTGCGCCAGCTACGCCCTTGTCGTGGCAGAAAGCGCATGCCTGGCGATAAATCTGCTGGCCGTGTGCGGGGTCGGACTTGGCTGCGCTGGCCACGGCCTCGTCGGCGGGTTTGGCTGCAGGCGCCGGTTGGGCGCGGTCGACAGCGTCGGGTTGGGCTGCCGCAGGCTTGCTCGGCGTAGCGGGCCGGGGCGCCGGGGCGGTTGCGGGTTGCGGCGCAGGCGCGGCTTCAACTGCCGGGGTGTCTTCCGGCTCGGGCGCCGCCGCGGCCTGCAGCACGGGCGGCGTTTCGACGGGCAAAGCGACTTGCGCCGGTTCGGCCTGAGGGGCTTGTGCCACGGCGGCCTCTTCGGCTTGGCCGCAGGCAAGCAGCAAACCCGCCGCCGACGCGATCAGGAAAACCGTGGTTTTCATCGAGGTGTGCACCGCTTGTCCGGATGGCCCCGCCACGCCTTACAGTTTGCCGCCGGCCTCGACGAACAGGTAAGCCACCGCATTCGTCAGATCGGCTTCCGACAGGCTGGCGTTGCCGCCCTTGGCGGGCATGCCGCGAATGCCGTTCAGCGCATGGCTGTATAGCGTCTCATAGCCTTGGCCCACGCGCGCATCCCAGGCCGCCTTGTCGCCCAGCTTGGGCGCGCCGGCTACGCCGCTCGCGTGACAGGCCACGCAATTGGCTTGGTAGACGAGCTTGCCTTTGGCCGGGTCGGGTTTGCCGGCCGCAGCGGGTGCGGCAGGCGCACCCGCTTCCGGCGCCTTGAAGCTGGCGCCTGCCGAGTTGGCCATGTAGGCCACCGCGCGCGCCACTTCCGTATCGGACAGATCGCCGCCGCCGCGCGGGGGCATCTGGCGAATGCCTTCGATGGCATGCTTGACCAGGGTGTCGTAGCCTTGGCCGAGACGGCTGCTCCAGTCGCCCTTGTTTTCGAACTTGGGCGCGCCCAGTGCGCCGGCGGTGTGGCACGCGGCGCACACGGCAGCGTAGACTTCCTGGCCGGATTTTTCGACCTTGGGGGCGCTGGCGTCGAGCGCGGCCAGCTGCGCGACCGGCTTGATGCGCGCGAGGGTGGCTTTCTGGGCGGCATCGCTCGTGGTGTCCGGCTTGTGGTTGTCCTGGATGCCGAGCACCAGCATCACGATCAGGAAAATCGCCAGCAGGGGCGCGAACAGTCCGGCGACAACGGAAATGATGACTTCCTGCGGGGTGGCTTGGGTCATCTTGGCGTGCGAATCGGCCATGAAATTATCCTTAGTGGGGGTGGCATCGAAAGCCGCGATTATAAGGAAAGCCGCCCCGACAGGAAAGGGCGGCCCCCCGGCGGATGGACGGCGCGCGGCAAACCGGCTATGCTTCGCCGACTTTGCGCCCGTAGCTCAGCTGGATAGAGTACTGCCCTCCGAAGGCAGGGGTCGTGCGTTCGAATCGCGCCGGGCGCGCCAATTTTCAGGTCACCATCGGTTTCAGCCCTTGCCTTGCCGGGGTTTAATCTCTGCATTGCGGGTTTACACTTGGGGCCAAATTCATTTCGAGCGCTTCAATCATGGCCATTCCCACTCCTACCGACATCAAGCTCCACCAGGCTTCGCGCAAGCTTGAAATCGCGTTTACCGACGGTGCGCGGTTCGAGCTGCCGTTCGAATTTCTGCGCGTCTACTCGCCGTCCGCCGAAGTGCGCGGCCACGGCCCCGGCCAGGAAGTGCTGCAGGTCGGCAAGCGCGACGTGCTGATCAACGCCGCCGAGCCGGTCGGCCTCTACGGCATCAATTTCTTCTTTTCCGATGGCCACGACACCGGGATTTATTCCTGGGAATATCTCCACGACCTCGGCACCAATCAGGCCGCGCTGTGGGACGAGTACCTCAGGCGCATGGAAGCCGCCGGCGCCTCGCGCGACCCCGGCATCGCCAAAATGTTCGAGCAGCGCCCCAGGGGCAAGTAAGCCGCGATGCGCGTCCGCCGTGCCTTGCCCAGCGCGCCCTCCGGGGCGCGTTTTGTTTGGGCTGTGCCCGCATGACGCTCGCTGCCGCCGTTGCCGAAGCGATCGCTGCCGCCACCGGCGCGCCGTTCGCAGCGACGGTGCTGCGCCCGATTGGCGGCGGCGACATCAACCAGGCCTTCGGCGTGAGCGACGGTTCACGCCGCTATTTCGTCAAGGCGAATCACGCGCAGCGCTTGCCGCTGTTCGAGGCCGAGGCGGCTGCGCTGCATGCGCTCGCCGCAGCGCAGGGGGTACGGGTGCCGCAGCCGCTGTGCACGGGCACGGCGGCGGGCCAGGCCTTTCTGGTGCTGGAGTATCTGGAGCTGCGCGGCAGCGGCGATGCCGCCCGACTGGGTGAACGGCTGGCGCTGCAGCACCGCGTGCCGCAGCCCCAATTCGGCTGGGCGCACGACAACTGGATCGGCAGCACGCCGCAGCGCAACGGCTGGGCGCGCGACTGGATCGCGTTCTGGCGCGACGAACGGCTCGGCTTTCAGTTGCGGCTGGCCGCGCAGAACGGCTACGGCAGCGCGCTGCAGCGGGATGGCGAGAGACTGCTCGCCGGCCTCGACGCTTTCTTCGACGGCTATGCGCCCGCCCCCGCGCTGCTGCATGGCGATCTGTGGGGCGGTAACCACGGCTACCTCGCCGATGGGACGCCGGTGATTTTCGATCCGGCGAGCTATGTCGGCGACCGCGAATGCGACCTCGCGATGAGCGAACTGTTCGGCGGTTTCGCAGCGGATTTTTACGCCGCCTACCGCGCGGCCTGGCCGCTCGACCCCGGTTATGCGGTGCGCAAGACGCTCTACAATCTTTACCACATCCTCAACCACGCCAACCTGTTCGGCGGCGGCTATGCGGCGCAAGCCGCGCGCATGACCGCCCAGCTGCTGGCGCAGATTCGATAGGCTCCCCATGCTGCAGCGTCTGCTCGTTCTGCTTCTCGCGCTCGGCCTCGCCGCCTGTTCCGGCCTGCCGCCGAACGCCGTCGCCCCCAAGGTGAGCGTCGCCGAAGTCGACGTCAAGAGCCTCGGCCTGTTCGAGCAGCACTTCGACGTGGGCTTGCGGGTCAGCAATCCGAACGACTTCGAGCTGAAGATCGAGGCGCTGGATTTCGAGCTGGAGGTGAACGGGCGTCCTTTTGCGCGGGGGCTGTCGCGGGTGCCGACGCTGATTGCGGCGACCTCGAGCACGGTGTTGCGGGTGGACGCGATCATGCAGTCGAAGCACCTGATCCAGCAGATCAAGACCCTGCCGCCGGAATCGCTGAAGCACGGGCTGCCCTACCGCATCAAGGGCCGCGTCAAAACCGACCGCTCGGCCAGCTGGCTGCCATTCGATCGTGCGGGCGTGGTCGGCGGCGACGCGAAAAGCCCCGGGGGCGGAGCAATCTGAGCGCCCGAGGCGCGGCTCAGCCCGCCAGCGCCCGCAGGACGGGCACGTCCAAGCCGAACTCGTCCGCGTGCCCGATTGCGCGCGCCAGCCGCGCCGGCGCCGAACGTCCGGTACAGCCGTGATCGGGGTCGCCGTCGAAGGCTTCCAGCATGCCGGCGATGAGCTTGTCGCGGTCGTGTCTGACGGAGGTGAGCGCGTCCTGGATGTCCATCACCTCGTTCGCCACCTGGCGCGCGAAGGCCTCGTGCTGCGCCCACAGCTGCGATACCGTGCCGCCGGTTTTCAAGCCCGCGATATTGGTGGTGAGGATGTAGACGTTCTTTCTCACCAGCTCGAACAGTAGCGAGTCGCCGGGCGCGACTTCGCGGCACGGCAGGTCGATGGAAGCGAGCGCGCGGCACAGCAGTGCGGCGCCCGGGCCGGCGACGGGCGAGGCGATCAGCGGCTTGGCGTCGATGCCCTTCTTTTTCTCGAACCACACCGAGATCACCGTGGGGTCCAGGTAGCCGTGCGTCTGCCAGTCGCGCGGCAAGAGCTCGTTCTGGATCAGCGCGACGCGCGGTTTCCAGGCCACGGGCAAGGCCGCCAGCACGCCATGCAGGTCGTTCTCGGCAACTGCGACCAGCACCAACTCCGGCGCGGGGTGGGCCTGCGCCAGCGTTGCCATGTCGTCGCCGCGGTTGAGCGGAACGACGGTGCGCCCGGCGCGCAGCAGGCCGCCGGCGAACACGCGGCCGAGCTGGCCGAGGCCGATGATGACGACTTCGCTCACTCCAGGCCCTTCGAATGCAGGTACTCGTCGTAGCCGCCCATGTAGAACTCGACGCCTTCGGGGGTGATTTCGAGGATGCGTGTGGCCAAGCTCGAGACGAACTGGCGGTCGTGCGAGACGAAGATCAGCGTGCCCTTGAACAGATCGAGCGCGAGGTTGAGCGACTCGATCGACTCCATGTCCATGTGGTTGGTCGGCTCGTCCATCACCAGCACGTTGTGGCGGCCGAGCATCAGCTTGCCGTACAGCATGCGGCCCTTCTCGCCGCCGGACAGCACGCGCACCGATTTCTTGACGTCGTCGCCGGAGAACAGCAGGCGGCCGAGGATGCCGCGCAGCACCTGCTCGTCGTCGCCCGGCTGGGTCCACTGGTGCATCCAGTCGGTGAGGTTCTTGTCCATGTCGAAGTCGGCGACGTGGTCCTGCGAGAAGTAGCCGACGTTGGCGTTCTCGCTCCAGCGCACCTCGCCGAATTGCGGCGTTAGTTCGCCCATCAAGAGCTTCATCAGGGTGGATTTGCCGACCCCGTTGCCGCCGATGACGGCCATTTTTTCGCCGGCTTCCAGCGAGAAGCCGAGGTTGCTGAACAGCGGCGTGCCGTCGTAGCCGAACTTGAGGTTCTCGACCTCGAGCGCGCGGCGGTGCAGCGCCTTCTCCGGCTCGAAGCGGATGTAGGGGTTCTGCCGCGAACTCGGCTTGAAGTCCTCGATCTTGATCTTGTCGATCATCTTCAGGCGGCTGGTGGCCTGGCGCGCCTTCGACTTGTTGGCCGAGAAGCGGCGCACGAATTCCTGCAGCTCGGCGACCTTGTCCTTGGCCTTGGCGTTGGCGCTGGCCTGGCGTTCCTTGGCCTGGGTCGAGGCCAGCATGTAGTCGTCGTAGTTGCCCGGGTAGACCTTGATGGTGCCGAAGTCGAGGTCGGCCATGTGGGTACAGACCTGGTTCAGGAAGTGGCGGTCGTGCGAGATGACGATGATGGTGGCGTTGCTCTCGTTCAGCACGTTTTCCAGCCAGCGGATGGTGTTGATGTCGAGGTTGTTGGTCGGTTCGTCGAGCAGCAGGATGTCGGGGTTGGAGAACAGCGCCTGGGTCAGCAGCACGCGCAGCTTGAAGCCGGGCGCGATCTGGCTCATGGTGCCGTTGTGCTGTTCGGTGGGGATGCCGACGCCGAGCAGCAGTTCGCCGGCGCGCGCCTCGGCGTCGTAGCCACCCATCTCGCCGAAGCGGGCTTCCAGTTCGGCGGCGTGCAGGTAGTCTTCCTCGCTCGCCTCCGGGTTCATGTAGATGGCGTCCTTTTCCCGCATCACCTGCCACATCTCGGCGTGGCCCTGCAGCACCACGTCGAGCACGCGCTGGTCCTCGTAGCCGAACTGGTCCTGGCGCAGCCAGGCCATGCGCTCGCCGGGGTCGAGCGAGACATTGCCGGCGGAGGGCTCCAGCTCGCCGGCGAGGATTTTCATGAAGGTCGACTTGCCGCAGCCGTTGGCGCCGATCAGGCCATAGCGGTTGCCGTCGCCGAACTTGACGTTGACGTTCTCGAACAGGGGTTTGGCTGCGAATTGCAGGGTGATGCTGGAGGCGGTGAGCACGGCGGGATCCTAGGATGCAACGGGGAAAAACGGCGTATTTTAGCACCCCGTCGTCCCTCGCCCCGCCCCCGGGCGCGGCCGCCGCCGTCAGCCCGAGGCCTCGGCGCAGGCGGCGCCCTGCAATGCCGGATGGTCGGCGACCGGCCGGTCGAGGTGATAGCCCTGCACCAGGTCGACGCCGAACTTGCGCAGCAGAGCGAGCGTCTGGCTGTCCTCGACGTATTCCGCGACGACCGACTTGCCGAGCCCGAGGGCGACGCTGACCATGGCCTGCACGAACACCTGGTTGTCGGGGTCGGCGGGCAGGTCGCGGATGAAAATGCCGTCGATCTTGATGGTGTCGACAAGCAGATGCTTGAGGTAGGCGAAGGAGGCGAAGCCGACGCCGAAATCGTCGAGGCTGACGCCGCAGCCGAACTGGCGCATGGCTTCGATCATGCGCTGGGCGTCGTGCAGGTCGGAAACCGCTGCGGTTTCGGTGATTTCGATGATCAGGCGGCCGGGGTTGACGCCGGCCAGCCGCAACTCGTCGCCGATGTATTGCGGCAGGCCGGGCTCGGACAGCGAACGCCCCGACAGATTGATTGCGATGGCGGGAACGCCCGGGTTGTGCGACAGCATGCGCAGCACCTCGTGGATCACCCAGCGGTCGATGTCGAGGATGCGGCCGCTTTTTTCGGCCAGCTGGATGAAATGCGCCGGCATGATGAGCTGCTCGGGATTGCGCTCGTCGACCATGCGAATCAGCGCCTCCAGGTGCGACAGCGTGCCGTCGTCCGTCCGGTAGACGCCCTGGAAATGCAGCTGGAACAGGCCCTTGTCGAGCGCGTTGCTGATGCGTTCGCCCCACGACAGGCGGCTGCGCATTTCGCTGTCGGCATCGCGGTCGGCGCGAAATACGCGCCAGGTATTCTTGCCGGCATCCTTGGCCTGGTACATGGCGATGTCGGCCCGTGCAACCAGGTCGTCGGCATCGGTGGCGTGCTCGGGATAGTAGGCAATGCCGAGGCTGGTGGTAAGCCGCAGGTTCTGTCCGTCGAAACGGAAAGGAATCTGCGACACCGCGCGCACCACGCGTTCGGCCAGCACCTCGGCCTCGTTGCCTTCCACCGCGGGGATCAGGATGGCGAATTCGTCGCCGCCCAGCCGCGCCAGAACCTCGTTGCGCCGCACCAGGGCGCTGATTTCGCCTGCCACCCGAATCAGCAGCGCATCGCCGGCACGGTGGCCGTAGCTGTCGTTGATGGTCTTGAATTCGTCGAGGTCGAAAAACATCACCGCGCACTGCATGTGGTGGCGGTCACTTTCCAGCATGGTGCGCGCCAGTTCCTGCTGGAAGCGGTGGCGGTTGTAGAGCCCGGTGAGGGCGTCGCGTTCGGCCAGATACACCAGCTGTTCGGCGGTCTGGCGTTCGCGGGTGATGTCCTCGTAAATCCACAGGTGGCCGATGAAGCGGCCTTCGCGGTCGCGTACCGGGTAGTCGAGCTCGGTGATGACGCGGCCGTCGGTCATCTGGATTTCATAGCTGTCGGACAGCTCGCGCGTTTCCAGCACCGACAGCAGGTGGCGCGAAAAGTGGTCGGGACGCGCCAGCACCGAGGTGGATTTGGCCAGCACTTCGTGCACCGGCAGGCCGATCAGGGCGGTCTCTTCCCCGATCATCCACATGCGGCTGAACGCCGGGTTGTGGTAGATCACGCGGTTGTCGGCGGCGACGAACAGAATGCCGAGGTTCATCGCCGACAGCAGCGAAACCAGGCGGGCGCGTTCCTGCTCGGTTTCCTCCAGGTACTTGCCCTGCAGGCTTTCCGCCATCCGCAGTTCATTGATGGCCTGGCGCAGATTGGCCTCGGTCGCCTTGAGGTCGTCGATGCTGTGGATGCTGGCGCGGATGCCCTGGTAAACGCCGCTGTAATCGTGAATCGGCTGCCAGTTCACCACCGCCCAGAAATGGCCGCCATCCTTGCGGCATATCCGTAGCGCGTAGCCCTGGCCGGAGGTGCCGCGCAAGGCCTGGCGCAGCTGGAATTCGGCTGCGGAACGGTCTTCCGGATGGATGACGTCGGCCGGGAAATCCATGTGTTGCCCCATGCATTCGGCAACGCTGTGGCCGATCATGCGCTCGACCGATGGGTTGACCCAGAGCAGCCGGCCTTCGGGCGACAGCCAGAATTCCAGGTCGTGGGTGTAGTCGGCAATCGCATGAAAGCGGGCTTCGTTTTCGCGTGCGCGGTCGATGTTGAAACGGACCGATTCGGCCATGCGGTTGAACGTGCCGATCAGCTGGCCGATTTCATCTTCGCCTTCGCCGGCCAGTTTGACGTCGAGGTCGCCTTGCGCCATGCGCTTGCTGGCGCGGGTCAGCGCTTCGAAACGGCGCACCACGCCGCCGGTCGACAAGGCCAGCAGGATGCCCGTCAGCAGCAAGGCCGCAGCCGCAATCGAAAGGCTTTGCCGCACGTAGCGGCTGCGCGCCTCGTGAATGAAATCGCCCGACAGGACCAGGGCGATTTCACCATAGCGCTGGCCGGAAAGCTCGATCGGCTGCAGCAGCCGGAAATCGGCTTCGGTGCCGTCGGTTCCGGCCTGATGCACGATGCGCTTGTTGTTGTCGCGCACCGCGATCATTTTCAGGCCATCGTCGCGCTGCAAGGTTTCGATGAAGTCGCGCACGCTGGCGTCATCCTGGTGCGACAAGGGCGCAAGCAGGGCTGCGGCGAGGTTTTCCCCCACTTCGCGCACGCGGTACTCGGCCTGTTGCTGCAACTCCTGGCGGGTGAGCTGGACGCCGTTGGCGATCAGAAAGGCCAGCATCGCGGCTTCCACCCCCAACGCGGCGAGGGTGAGTTTGTAGCGCAGCGAGAGGCGTCCAAACCATGCCTTCATCGGGTTGCCCGCAATATTTCCTGTGCCCGCAGGGCATAGGGGCGGAAAGCGCGCAATTCGCTGCCATCCACGGCAGCGAAGCCGCCATAGCCGCCGTGCTGCATGAAGGCGGCCCCCTCGGGCGTGGCGGCGAAATCGAGCAAGGCCTGGCGTATGGCCGTTGCCTCGCGGTCGCGCAGACGCGGGTGGGTCAGGTACATCAGGCTTGAGAGAGGCGGGGTTTTGGCGAGCACGCGCAATTGCTGGCGCACCTCGGGCGGCAGCAGCAGGTAAGGATGCATGCCCAGCATGGCGGCGTCGGCGCGTCCATTGAGCACCTGCATCGCGGCATTGAAGTGGGTGCCCGCATCCACGGTGCGGTAATCGGTGTCGTGCCGCAGTCCCTCGGCGGCCATTTCCGCCTGCACCGCCAATACCGCCACGGCAATGGCGTCGGCGGTTGCGATGGTGCGGCCGCGCAGTTCGTCCGGCGTCTGGAACTGCGAAGCCTGCTTGACCACAAGCAGGCCCTGGGTGGGGCGGACGTACTTCAGCAACGGCCGGTAGCCGGCATCCTGGCGCGCCAGCCAGGCCAGGTGCGGTGCTGTCAGCAGCATGTCATATTCGCCTTGGCGGGTGCGCTCGACGAAGGTTTTGAAGTCGCGCGCGCTGTACACGACGATGCGGCGCTGCAGGTGCCGCTCCAGCGCGTTGGCGAGCGGGCGGTAGATTTCGACGGTTTGCTTCGCCGTCATGTTGGGAAAGACGCCGAAGACCAGCGGCCGATCCGCGCTGGCGGCGGCGTGGCCGGCAGCGGCCAGCAGCAGGGTGGCGAGCCAGGTCCGGAAGCCGCTGAAACGGCCCAACCGCACGCCGGCGGCATGGATCGGTGCACGGAGGGCGCGGCAGGGCCATCCCGGACGCTGGGCAAATAGACGCAAGGCTTCTTTCCTTTATCTACAGGGTTTTTTGCAGAACCTTGGATTTCCGCTTGTAGTTGTATAGCGTTTGCTTGCGCTTGGGCAGATGGTCGGGGCTGCTGTCGATGAAGCCGCGTTCCTCGAACCAGTGTTCAGTGCGGGTGGTCAGGACGAAAAGCCGCTCGAAGCCCGCTTTTTTGCCGTTTTTCTCGGCTTCTGCCAGCAACCGGTCGCCAAATCCGCGTCCGCGAAATTCCCTGGATACCGCCAGGCAAGCCAGTTCGGCGGCCTGCTCCTCGGGGAAGGGATAAAGCGCCGCGCAGCCGGCGATGACGCCGTCGGATTCGAGCACCAGGAAGCGTTCGATTTCCATTTCCAGCAGTTCGCGCGAACGCCGCACCAGGATGCCTTCGCGTTCCAGCGGCTCGAGCAGGCCGAGAATGCCGCCGACGTCATCGATGGTGGCGGGCCGCAGGGTTTCCAGCGGTGCCGGCGTGATCAGCGTGCCCACGCCGTCGCGGGTGAACAGTTCGGACAGCAGAGCGCCGTCGCGGTGGCGGCTGATGAAGTGTGCCCGCTTGACGCCCTGGGTGCAGGCGGCGATGGCGCAGGGCAGGTAGTAGGTGATGTCTTCCGGCAGCGTGTGCGCTTTTTCCAGCACCTGGCGCGCCTCGTTCACGGTGAGGGCATTGTGGACCGCCCGTTCCGCGTCCGGCAGATGCGGCCTTGCAAGTCCTTTCGGACTTTCAGCGTCGGCATCGTCTTGCGGCACCCCCTCGGTGTCGATCAGAAAGATCAGCTTGTCCGCAGCCAGTTCGACGGCGGCTTGCGTGGCCACGTCTTCCAGGCTGAGGTTGAAGATTTCGCCGGTCGGCGAGTAGCCGATGGGGGAGAGAAGCACGATATCGTGCTGGTCGAGGCGGCGCCGGATCGCGGCGGCGTCGATCTTGCGCACTTCGCCGGTATGCAGCAGGTCGACGCCGTCGCGCACGCCCAGCGGCTGCGCGGTGACGAAATTGCCCGAGGCCACCCGGATGTCGGCACCCGCCATCGGCGTGTTGGCCAATCCCAGCGACAGCAGCGCCTCGATCTCCACCCGCACCGTGCCGGCGGCCTCCTTGACGCAGGCCAGCGCGGCGTCGTCGGTGACGCGCAGTCCATTCGCATAGCGGATCGCCGTGCCGTTCTCAGTCAGCCGTGCTTCCACCTGCGGCCGCACGCCGTGGATCAGCACCAGCCGCACGCCCAGGCTGTTCAGCAGGTTGACGTCATGCGCCAGTTGCACGAAACCGCCGTCCGCCACCAGTTCGCCGCCAAAGGCGATGACGAAGGTTTTGCCGCGAAAACCGTGAATGTAGGGGGCGGCGGAGCGGAACCAGTGGACGAAATCGGCGGTGTCTTTCAACGGCTTGACCTGAACGGGGTTGATTAACGCGAAGGATACAGAAAACCTCCATGCGGCGCAGGGCAGCAATGCCCACGAGAATAAACGGAATATATCGCTTAATCTTTACGTCATAAGAAAACGGGGCGTATGTCCGCACCGCAACCCATATTCCGCTGGAGAACGACACATGAAACGCATGAATACGCTGGGTGCCCTGCTGGGCGGGGCTTTACTGATGGGCGCGCTGGCGCTGCCCGCCGCCGCTCTGGCCGCCGACAAGTCGAAAATGGTGATCCAGGTCAGCGAAAACGACCCCGCCACCTGGAATCTGGCGCTCAACAACGCCAGGAATATCCAGAAGGACATGGGCAAGGACAGCGTCGAACTCGAAATCGTGGCGTTTGGCCCCGGCATCAACATGCTGAAAGCCGAGTCCGAAGTGGCCAACCGCATCAGCGAGACGGTCGATTCCGGGGTGTCGGTGGTGGCGTGCCAGAACACCATGCGCAATCAGAAGCTCGACAAGGAGGATATGCATGCCAAGGTGGGCTATGTTTCCTCGGGCGTGGTGGAAATCATGCAGCGCCAGAAGCAGGGCTATACGTATCTGCGCCCCTGATCGATCCCCTCGCCCGCTGCGCGCCTAAAAATCGCCCCATAGCGTCTGCATCGCGGCCAGCGCGGCGAGCGCCGCAGTCTCGGTGCGCAGCACGCGCGGCCCCAGGCGGACGGCGACGGCTCCGGCTGCCTGGAGGGCGGCGACCTCGTCGCTTTCGAACCCGCCTTCGGGACCGGCGACCAGGCAGTCTTGCGCCGCCGGCGGCGGCAGGTCGGCCAGCCGCGCCTCGGCCAGCGGCGACAAAAACAGCAGGCGCCCGCCCGTGCGCTGGCCGAGCCAGTTGGCCAGCGTCAGCGGCGCGGCTACCGCCGGAACCCGGTTGCGCCCGCACTGTTCGCAGGCGCTGGCCACCACGCCCTGCCAGTGCGCGACGCGACGGTTGGCGCGTTCGGCCGTCAGCTTGACCACGCTGCGCTTGGCGGCGATCGGCTGGATTGCCGTCACGCCCAACTCCACCGCTTTCTGCAGCGTGTAGTCCATGCGCTCGCCGCTCGAAATGCCCTGCGCCAGCATCACCCGCAAGCGCGATTCGCGCTCGATGTCGGCAAAACCGGTGACGCTGACCGCGACTTCGTCTTTCTGAATGTGCTCGATGCGGGCGGCGTATTCGCCACCCTGTCCGTTGAACAGGGTGACGGCATCGCCCGCCGCCAGCCGCAGCGCCCGCGCGGCATGGCGCGCGGGGCCCGGCGGCAGGCTGAAACGGGCACCCGGGGCAAGCGGCTGGTCGAGATGGAAACGCGGGGCGGACATATTGGTATTATGCCGGGATTGTCGAGCGATCTTGCGGAGAGCATCTTGGTTTCCCTTACCACCCCCGTGTGCGATTTTGGCCGCAAAGCGCCTGGCTTCAGCCTACCCGGCGTCGACGGAAAAGTATGGACGCTGGCCGATGCGATGGGGCCGAACGGCCTGCTGGCGATGTTCATCTGCAACCACTGCCCGTATGTGAAGGCGATCCGTCCGCGGCTGGTGCGCGACCTGGCCGAGCTGCGGCAGTACGGCATCCACGCCATCGCCATCATGTCGAACGACCCGGCCGAATATCCCGAGGACTCCTTCGACAACATGAAAAAGGTGGCGGCGGAATTCGATTTCCCGTTTCCCTATGTGATCGACGAAACGCAGCAGGTGGCGAAAGCTTACGGGGCGGTGTGCACGCCGGACTTTTTCGGCTTCAACCACGATTTCGAATTGCAGTACCGCGGGCGCTTCGACGAATCGCGCAAGGAAACCGCGCCCGAGGGCGTACGCCGCGACCTGTTCGAGGCGATGAAGGAAATTGCCGCCACCGGGCGCGGCCCCGCCGGGCAGATTCCCAGCATGGGCTGCTCGATCAAATGGAAAGGGGAATGACATGGCCGACCGCCGTCAGCATTGGGAAACCGTTTACCGCAACAAGGCGGCGGACCAGGTCAGCTGGTTCCAGCTGCATGCCGCTTCATCGTCGCGCCTGATCGCGGGCTGTGCGGACCGCGATGCCGAGATCATCGATGTGGGCGGCGGCGCTTCGGTGCTGGTGGACGATCTGCTCGACGCCGGCTACCGCCATCTGACCGTGCTCGATCTGGCCGAGTCGGCGCTGGCCGCCAGCCGCGCGCGCCTCGGCGCGCGTGCACAACCGGTGCAGTGGATTGCCGGCGACGTCACCCGGGCCGAATTGCCGGCCGCGCGCTACGACGTCTGGCACGATCGCGCGGTATTCCATTTCCTGACCGATCCGGCCGACCGCGCACGTTATGTCGCCCAGGTTCTGAAGAGCGTGAAACCCGGCGGGCATGTCATCGTCGCCGCCTTCGGCCCCGGCGGGCCGTTGCAGTGCTCGGGGCTTGACGTGATGCGCTACGCCCCCGATGCGCTGCACGCCGAGTTCGGCACGCCTTTCCGGCTGCTCGGGCACGAAACCGAAATCCACCACACCCCGGCGGGGCAGGAGCAGGAATTTGTTTACTGCTATTGCCTGCGTACCTGATCGTGCTTAACCAGATCCAGACCTTGGTAAGGCGGGTTGCGCAGAGCGAAGTCACGCCGCGTTTCCTCAAGGTGGCGCACAGCCACAAGCGGGACGGCAGCCTGTTCACCGAAGCCGATGTGGCGGCGCAGGCCGCGTTGGAAGCGGGGCTGCCGCATATCAAGGACGTGCCGGTGCTGGGCGAGGAAATGACCGAGCAGCAGCAGCGCGACGCTTGGGAGGCCGGCCGCGACGGCCTGTGGTGCGTCGACCCGATCGACGGCACCTCCAACTTCGTCGCCGGGGTGCCCTACTTCGCCGTGTCGGTGGCCTATCTCTACAAGGGCGAGCGTCAGCTCGGCGTGGTCTACGATCCGGTCGCCGACGAGATGTTCACCGCCGAACGCGGCCGCGGCGCGCACCTCAACGGCATCCCGCTGCCCTTGCGTACCCCTGCCACCGAACTGCGGCGCGCGCTCGCCGGAGTCGAAATGAAGCGCATCGACCGCGAGTTGGCCGGCCGGCTCGCGGCGTGGCCGCCGTATGCCTCGCAGCGCAATTTCGGCGCCTCCACCCTGGACTGGTGCTACACCGCGGCCGGACGTTTCGATGTCTATGTCCACGGCGGGCAGAAGCTGTGGGATTACGCCGCCGGCGCACTGATCCTGGAAGAGGCGGGCGGGCGGCTGGCCAGCCTGTCGGGCAGCTTCGACATCGCCAACGTGTGGGAGCGGTCGGTGGTGGCTTCGGCCAGCCCGGAACTGTTCGAGCTGTGGCGCGACTGGTTGAAAGCCGCCGGCGCATAAGCGGCTCCATCGAGCCAATAAAAAGATTTTTACAGTACGACCCTGAGGCGGCGCTTGAGCTTCAGGGTTTAAGCTCTTGTCGTAAAATCCCTTTTTCCCGGTTTCGACGCGGCTTGCGAAAGCCCGCCCTGCTGACGGATAATCAAGGTTTTTGCATATTCTGCCCAAGCTGTCGCTGCACGGCTTTTCCGGGCATGGAAATGCGGCAGTTTTTACTTAGCTGAAGGGAACGCAATGCCAACCCGTAACGACCTGGCCAATGCCATCCGCGCACTTGCGATGGATGCAGTCGAAAAAGCCAAATCCGGCCATCCCGGCGCCCCCATGGGCATGGCGGAAATCGCCGAAACGCTGTGGAACCACCACATGCGCCACAACCCGACCAACCCGAAATGGGCGGATCGCGACCGCTTCGTGCTGTCGAACGGCCACGGCTCGATGCTGATCTACGCGCTGCTGCACCTGACCGGCTACGACCTGTCGATGGACGACTTGAAGCAGTTCCGCCAGCTGCACTCCAAGACCCCGGGCCACCCCGAATACGGCTACGCCCCCGGCGTCGAAACCACCACCGGCCCGCTCGGCCAGGGCATCACCAACGCCGTCGGCATGGCGATGGCGGAGAAGATCCTCGCCGCCGAATTCAACAAGCCCGACCACAGCATCGTCGACCACCACACCTACGTGTTCATGGGCGACGGTTGCATGATGGAAGGCATCTCGCACGAAGCCTGCGCGCTCGCCGGCACCTGGAAGCTGAACAAGCTGATCGCGTTCTGGGACGACAACGGCATCTCCATCGACGGCCACATCGAGCACTGGTACACCGACGACACCGCCAAGCGCTTTGAAGCCTACGGCTGGAACGTCATCGCCGGCGTCGACGGCCACGACGTGGTCGCGCTCGAAGCCGCCATCCAGAAAGCCAAGGCCAGCAGCGACAAGCCGACGCTGATCTGCTGCAAGACCGTCATCGGCAAGGGCTCGCCCAACAAGGCCGGCACCCACGACGTGCACGGCGCCGCGCTGGGCCACGACGAAGTCGAGGCCACTCGCAAGAACATGGGCTGGACCTCCCCCGCGTTCGAGATTCCCGCCGACATCTACGCCGGCTGGGACGCCAAAACCAAGGGCCAGGGCCTCGAAACCCTGTGGAACAACAAGTTCGCCGAATACAAGAAGGCCTACCCGGCCGAGGCCGCCGAATTCGAGCGCCGCATGAAGGGCGAGCTGCCCGCCAACTGGAAGGCCCACGTCGCCGACAAGCTGGCCGCGATCAACGCCAAGGCCGAGACCGTCGCCACCCGCAAGGCCAGCCAGATCGCGATCAACGCGCTGGCCCCGGCGCTGCCCGAGTTCCTCGGCGGTTCGGCCGACCTCACCGGCTCCAACCTGACCAACTGGGAAGGCTGCCATCCGGTGCGCCACGGCAAGCCCGGCAACTACATCAGCTACGGCGTGCGCGAGTTCGGCATGGCCGCGATCATGAACGGCATGGCGCTGCACGGCGGTCTGCTGCCATTCGGCGGCACCTTCCTGATGTTCTCGGAATACTCGCGCAACGCCATCCGCATGGCCGCGCTGATGAAGCAGCGCGTGATCCACGTGTTCACCCACGACTCCATCGGCCTCGGCGAAGACGGCCCGACCCACCAGCCGGTCGAGCAGACCGCCACCCTGCGCATGATCCCCAACATCGACGTCTGGCGTCCGTGCGACACCGTGGAAACGATGGTCGGCTGGGTGCATTCGGTCGAGCGCAGCGACGGCCCGACCTGCCACATCCTCTCCCGCCAGAACCTGCCGTTCATGGCGCGCGACGCAGCCACGATGGCAAACATCGCCAAGGGCGGCTACGTGCTCAAGGACGCTGCGGGCGCGAAGGCCGTCATCATCGCCACCGGCTCCGAAGTCGAACTGGCCGTCAAGGCGCAGGAAGCGCTGGCCGCCGAAGGCATCGCGGTGCGCGTGGTGTCGATGCCGTCGACCAACAGCTTCGACCGCCAGGACGCCGCCTACAAGGCCAGCGTGCTGCCGAAAGACCTGCCGCGCGTCGCGGTGGAGGCCGGCGTCACCGACTTCTGGCGCAAGTACGTGGGTCTGGAAGGCGCCGTCATCGGCATCGACAGCTTCGGCGAATCCGCCCCGGCTCCGGCGCTGTTCAAGCACTTCGGCATCACCACCGAGGCTGTCGTGGCCGCGGTCAAGGGCGTTCTGTGAACCGTGAGGTGTGAGGCGTCACGCCTCGCACCTGTCGCCTCACGCCTCACCGCAACAAGATTTTCACTCACTGGAGACTGATACATGGCAATCAAAGTTGGCATCAACGGTTTTGGCCGCATCGGCCGCATGGCATTCCGCGCAATCGCCAAGGACTTCAAGGACATCGAAGTGGTCGCGATCAACGACCTGCTCGACCCCGAGTACCTGGCTTACATGCTGAAGTACGATTCCGTGCACGGCAATTTCAATGGCGACATTTCGGTCGAAGGCAGCAACCTCATCGTCAACGGCAAGAAGATTCGTCTGACCGCCGAGCGCGAGCCCGCCAACCTGAAGTGGAACGAAGTCGGCGCCGACATCGTGATCGAGTGCACCGGCTTCTTCCTGACCAAGGAAACCTGCCAGAAGCACATCGACGCGGGCGCCAAGAAAGTGGTGCAGTCGGCCCCGTCGAAGGACGACACCCCGATGTTCGTGTACGGCGTGAACCACGAGAAGTATGCCGGCGAAGCCATCGTCTCGGCCGCTTCGTGCACCACCAACTGCCTGGCCCCGATCGCCAAGGTGCTGAACGACAACTGGGGCATCAAGCGCGGCCTGATGAGCACCGTGCACGCCGCCACCGCCACCCAGAAAACCGTCGACGGCCCGTCCTCCAAGGACTGGCGCGGCGGCCGCGGCATCCTGGAAAACATCATCCCGTCCTCGACCGGCGCCGCCAAGGCCGTCGGCGTGGTGCTGCCGGAACTCAAGGGCAAGCTGACCGGCATGGCGTTCCGCGTTCCGACTTCTGACGTGTCGGTGGTCGACCTGA
>NZ_MKUG01000014.1 GCF_001897685.1 Thiobacillus sp. 65-1402 | reverse complement strand
CAGCCGTTGGGGCGGCCTCTGTCCGCCAACCAGGTCTGGTCGATGGACTTCGTGTTCGACCGGACGGCCGAAGGGCGTGTCATCAAGTGCCTGACGGTGGTGGACGACGCCACGCACGAGTCGGTTGCCATCGTGCCCGAACGCGCCATCGGCGGCCACGCGCTGACGCGCATCCTCGACCGACTCGCCCTGGAGCGAGGCTTGCCGCAGGCGATCCGCACCGACAACGGCAAGGAGTTCTGCGGCCGGGCGATGCTGACCTGGGCACATGCGCGTGGCGTGAGGCTGTTTCTGATCCAGCCTGGCAAGCCCAACCAGAACGCCTACATCGAATCGTTCAACGGTCGCTTGCGGGACGAGTGCCTGAACGAGCACTGGTTCGTCAGCCTGGCGCATGCCAGGACGGTGATCGAGGCGTGGCGGCGCGAATACAACGAGGAGCGACCTAAGAAATCGCTGGGTGGGCTGACGCCTTCGGCCTACGCCAGGCAACTGGCCGGCAAATCGGCTACATTAACCCCCGGACTCTAAAGCCGAGTGCTACTGAAAACCGGGGGGACGTCGCGGGAACAAAGACACTCGCATATCCGAGTGCCTCCATACAAGAATCGTAATATCGGGAACGGTTACTTTCATTGCCATCAGTGGTTGTTGTCTTAGGCTCAGGTGCGAGTATCCCACCGGACGTTGTGCAGCTCACTTTGTTCGCGTCACCATAGCAGTCGGTGGTTCTTCTGTTACCGAAGCCCCCTCCACTAGTTGAAGTAATGACTTGAGCAAAAGGATATGTTGAAGCCGCCTCACGCTCACATCTCAAGCTATCTATTTTTCTTTCAGACTCATTCGCGGGACGTCCATTTTTCATGGTCACCCAATTTCCATTAGCACATCCTGTCATTGAAACAACTATGTAGAAGAGAAGAGCACTTGATAGAAAGCTGTTCATAACATGGTCCTAACAGTGATTCGCCGGACCCCAGCGGTCCGAACATTTCTTGATATTTGAGACAGCCATTCTCGCCACTAACCAGTTGATCGACAAGGTGTCGTTGCGACTTCGGTCTTACGCCATGAAAAAAGGGGGGGGGCAGATGGTAAGGCTCAGAGCGTCTCCATCAGAACGGCCGCTTTGGCCGACATGAGCTGTTGGTGTCTTCCTCTCCAAGAGGCCGCTTTGGGTCGATAGTACGCACTCGCTGATCAGGCAAGCGGACGCTCACCATAAGTAGGGGCCATTCCCGTGCAGGATCGCGATACTCAACCCCTCGACTCAAGGGTGTGCTGGGTCGCGCTCCGCAACAAAACGCGCAACGAACGCCCCCTCATAGCCCGCTGGCAGGGGGATGCTGACACGATGGCCGCTGCCCGGCGCGACGTCGACCGGGGTGCTGTCCCTGCCGTGCAGGGTCGTGACCGTCAGTTCCAGGTTGCCCTGGGGATGGATCAGTTCGATGCGGTCGCCGACCGAAAAGCGGTTCTTCACGTCGATCTCGGCGCGGCCTTCCGCGTCATACCCCATGACATCGCCGACATACAGGCTGCGGTCTGATTCGGAATGGCCGCGCAGGTAGCTCTGGTATTCGCGGTCAGGATGGCGTTCGTAGAAACCACCGGTGTAGCCGCGGTTGGCCAGGCCATCGAGCTCGCGCAGCAGGGTCGGGTCGAGCGGCCGGCCGGCGACGGCGTCGTCGATGGCCTGGCGATAGGTCTGGCAGGTGCGCGCGACGTAGTAAGGCGACTTGGTGCGGCCTTCGATCTTGAGCGAGTCGACGCCGATTTCGGTCAGCCGCTGCACGTGCTCGATGGCGCGCAGGTCCTTCGAGTTGAGGATGTAGGTGCCGTGCTCGTCTTCCTCGATCGGCATGTGGCTGCCGGGGCGCTCCCGCTCTTCGATCAAGTACACGTCGCCGTCCGGCGCGACCTTGCCGGGCTGGACGGCGTATTCCCAGCGGCAGGAGTTGGTGCAGGCGCCCTGGTTGGGGTCCCGGTGGTTGAAGTAGCCCGACAGCAGGCAGCGGCCGGAATAGGCGATGCACAGCGCGCCATGCACGAAGACTTCCAGTTCCATGTCCGGGCATTCCTGGCGAATCTCGGCGACCTGGTCGAGCGAGAGTTCGCGCGACAGGATGACGCGGCGGATGCCGAGTTTTTTCCAGAACCGCACCGCGGCGTAGTTGACGGTGTTGGCCTGCACCGAGAGATGGACGGGCATGTCGGGCCAGGTTTCGCGAATCATGTCGATCAGGCCCGGGTCGGCCATGATCAGCGCGTCCGGCTTGAGCGCGATGACCGGCGCCATGTCGGCCAGGTAGGTCTTCAGCTTGCTGTTGTGCGGGAAGATGTTGCTGACGACATAGAACTGCTTGCCCTGGCGGTGCGCGTATTCGATGCCGATCCCCAGCGCCGCCTCGTCGCGGAAGCTGTTGTTGCGAACGCGCAGGCTGTAGCGCGGCTGGCCGGCATACACCGCGTCGGCGCCGAAGGCGAGCGCCGTTTCCAGCATGACTTGCGAGCCGGCGGGCGCCAGCAGTTCGGGTTGGCGTATCTTGGGTTTCACGTGGATGTACCGGGTTCGGGTTTGCTGTGCGCGGCGGCCAGCATGGCCTGGCGTGTGGCCGGGGTTTCCAGGCTGATGCGGCCAAGCGTGCCGCTGCGGTAGTCGGTGAGCAGGATCATCGCGGCCTTTTCCAGGTCGAGCTCGCCGCCGCGCCCCTTGAGGATGCAGCCGCGTTTCTTCGCCACCGCTTCCAGCACGCCGGTGGCGTCGAGATCTTCGAGATTGAAACCGTAGCGCGCCTTCAGCAGACCAGGATAACGTTCGAGCAGGATGCCGGCGAGGAAGATCGCCACCTCCTCGTCGATCACCGCGTTGCGGCCGATCGCGTGGCTGGCGGCGAGCATGAAACCGTCGGCATCGTGCTCGATTTTCGGCCAGGTCATGCCCGGCGTGTCGACCAGGATCAGGCGCGGCGACAGGTTGATGCGCTGCTGCGACTTGGTCACCGCCGGCTCGTCGCCCACCGCGGCCACCTTGCGCTTGACCCAGGTGTTCATGAGGGTGGATTTGCCGACGTTGGGGATGCCCATGATCATCAGCCGCAGCGGCTTGATGGTGTCGTCGCGGTGCGGCGCGAGCTTTTGCGCGAGCCCGGCAAGCTTGGCGACGTCGCCCGGCTTCTTGGCGGAGATCGCCACCGCCTTCACGCCGGGCTGCCTGTTGTAGTAGTCGATCCAGGCGCGGGTCGCCTCGGGGTCGGCGAGGTCGACCTTGTTCAAGAGCTTCAAGCAGGGGCGCTGCCGGTGCGCGCGCAGCTCGTGGATCATCGGGTTGCTGCCGGCTTCGGGCAGGCGCGCGTCGAGCACCTCGACCACCACGTCGATCTGCGCCATCGTTTCCGCGGCCTTCTTGCGCGCGGTGGTCATGTGACCGGGGAACCACTGGATCGGCATGTCGTTCGGGTGTCAGGTGATGGGAAGGCGAACCGGCGTCAGCCCGCGCCGCCGCCGCTGCCCACGCCGTGCGCGGCCTGCAACACCAGCGCGTCGAAGTCGGCCGCGCTCATCAGGCCTCTTTCGGCGACGATGTCGCGCACCGGGCGGCCGGATTTTTCCGATTCCTTGGCGACCTCGGCGGCCTGGTTGTAGCCAATCTGCGTGTTGAGCAGGGTGGCGAGCGCGACGCTCTGGTGGATGAAGAAGGCGCAGCGCTCACGGTTGACGATAATCCCCTTGAGGTTCTTCTCGGTCGCGGCGTTCATTGCGTTGGTGAGCCAGTCCATGGCGTCGAATAGCGCGCTGCCCAGCGCCGGCATCATCACGTTCAATTCCATCTGGCCGGCCTGCACCATGTAGGAAACCGCCGCGTCCTGCCCCAGCACCTGGAAGCAGACCTGGTTCAGCATCTCGAACATCACCGGGTTGACCTTGCCCGGCATGATGCTGGAGCCCGGCTGCACCGGCGGCAGCTGGATTTCGCCCAGCCCGGTGCGCGGGCCGCTGGCGAGCAGACGCAGGTCGTTGGAGATGCGCGTGAGTTCGAGCGCGAGGTTGCGGATTTCGCCGGACAGCCGCGCGAGGTCGTGCATCGACTGCATCTGCGCGACGAGCTGGCCGACCTTGATCGGTTCGCCGGTGAGCTTCGCCAGCTCGGCGGCGGCGCGCGCCGGATAATCGGGCGAGGTGTTGAGCCCGGTGCCGGCGGCCGAACCGCCGAGACCGATTTCGCACAGCGCCGGGCGCACCGACTCCAGCGCCGCGGCGCAGCGGGCGAGCGTCCAGGCGTAGCCGGCGAATTCCTGCCCCAGCGTGGTCGGCACCGCGTCCTGCAGGTGGGTGCGGCCGGATTTGACCGTGTCCTTTTCGCGCTCGGCCAGCCGCGAGAACTCGGCAGTCATCGCATGCACCGCCGCAACGAGGCGCGGCAGCTTGGCCAGCACGGCGAGGCGGATCGCGGTGGGAATGGTGTCGTTGGTCGACTGCCCCATGTTGACGTCGTCGTTGGGGTTGACCGGCTTGTAGGCGCCTTTTTCGCCGCCCAGCGCGACGTTGGCGAGGTTGGCGATCACCTCGTTGCTGTTCATGTTGTGGCTGGTGCCGGCGCCGGCCTGGAAGCGGTCTACTACAAATTGATCGAGGTGCTCGCCGGCAAGGATTTTCTCGCAGGCGGCGGCGATGGCGTCGCGCTTCTGCTCCGGCAGCCAGCCGGGCTGGCAGTTGGCATGCGCGGCGGCGAGCTTGATGCGCACGTGCGCTAGTACGAAATCCCTATCCGGCCGACGACCCGAAATGGGAAAATTGGCCACGGCACGTGAGGTTTGTGCGCCATACCAGGCATTCTGGGGAACCCGGACTTCGCCAAGTGAGTCTGTCTCGATGCGGAATTCATTCATGGTGGAAAAACCAATGCAGACGTTACAAAGAGCTCGATTTTATCCGATGTGGCTGGCCGGGTTGGTGCTGGCACTGATGGCGTCGTGGACGCAGGCGGCGGATTTCAGGGTGACCGACACCGAAGGCAAGGTGCATACGCTGTCGGGCTACAAGGGCAAATGGGTGCTGGTGAATTACTGGGCGACCTGGTGCCCGCCCTGTCTGGAGGAAATCCCCGATCTGATTGCGCTGCACGAGAACAAGAAAAACAACCTCGTCGTCATCGGCGTGGCGCTCGATTACCGCAATGCCAAGCAGGTGACCGATTTTGCCGACGGCCTGCTGGTCAATTACCCCATCGTGCTGGGCAACGCGCAGATCGTGAACCAGATCGGGCCGGTGCGGGGCTTGCCGACCACCTATCTGTACAATCCGGACGGCAAGATGGTCGCCCAGCAAGTGGGGGCGATCACCCGCGCCGCAGTGGAAAACTATATCGCCGGCAAAACGGCCAATTCCAAGAAGTAAGCTAAGTCCGCAATATCGAGGAGACACCATGCGCCAAATGCTTATCGCGTTCTTGCTGCTGTTCACTGCGCCGACCTGGGCGGAAACGCGCGATCCGACCAACCATTTCTTTCAGCCCAAATTCGGCGACTTCAAGGCCGAACTCGATGCCGCCAAGCAGCAAGGAAAAAAAGGCATCTTCATGTTTTTCGAGATGGACGAATGTCCGTTTTGCGAGCGCATGAGAGCCACCGTCCTCAACCAGGCTGAAGTGCAGGATGCCTACCGGGCGCAATTCCTGCTGTACCCGATGGACGTCAACGGCGACACCGAGATGACCGATTTCCAGGGCAATCACACCACCGAAAAGGCCTTTGCCTTCAGCCACCGCGTGCGTGCGACGCCGACACTGCTGTTCTTCGACCTCGACGGCAAACTGATCACGCGCCACACCGGCCCCACCAAGGACCCGGCCGAATTCCTGCTGCTCGGGAAATACGTGGCCGAGGGCGCGTACGCCAGCCAGCCCTTCACCAAATACAAGCAAGGCAAATGAAGCGGGGGGCATGGGCCGCTCTGCTGGCATGCGCGCTGTCCGCCGCCGCGTCGGCCGAGCGGCTGACGCTGGATGAGGCGCTGGCGAGCGTGGCGGCGCCTCACCCCGACCGCCGGGTGGCCGAAAGCGCATTGGCGCTGTCGCGCGCAGATCGCGAGCAGGCGGCGAGCCGCCAGGACTTCAGTCTGTTTCTCGACGGCAGCCTGCGAACCGGGCGGCGCCCGGACGGCGACTGGAAGCCGGACAACATCGGCCGTATCGTCGCGCGCAAGCCGCTGTTCGATTTCGGCCGCAGCAGCCAGGCCATCGCGGCGGCGGATCGGGATGTCGCGGCGCGCCAGGCGGAATTGCTCAACGTCGAGAGCCTGCGCCGCATCGATATCATGGCGCGTTACTTCGATGTGCTGCTGGCCGACATGCAGTCCGCCGCCGACAGCGAATTCGTCGCCGTGGCCTATGTGTCGTGGGACAACGCGCGGGACCGCTTCGAAGTGGGCCAGATCAGCCAGCCCGACCTGCTGCGGCTGGAAGCCGAATACCAGGATCTTCGCGAACGCCGCAACGCCAACCAGCAGCGCATGCGCAGCACGCGGCAGAAACTCGCGCACGCGATCAACCGCCCCGGAAAACTGCCCAGCGAACTGGCCGATCCGGCCTTGGCGGACAACGCCCGGCCGCTACCCGAATACGAATCCCTGCTGCCCTGGGTGATGGAGAAGAATCCGCGCGTGCTGGCGCTGCAGGCGCAGGTGGCGGCGGCGGATGCGCGGCTTGCGGCGGTTCGCGCCGAGCGCAATCCGCTGCTCGACGCCGAGGTGGTCGGCGGCGGCTATAGCCGCGAATCGAGCACACGCGACGGGCTTAGCGCCGGACTGGTATTCAACATTCCGCTGTATCAGGGCGCGCGCGTGGATTCCCGGGTGGCGCGCGAACTGGCGCAGAAGGAACGCAGCGTCGCCGAACTGGAAAAACTCAAACTCGAGCTGGCGGACACCCTGCTTGCCACCCTGCAGGAAATCGAATGGCTGCGCGATAGCGGCCGTCCCGCCGCCGGCAAGCAGATCGAATACCGCGACTGGGCGCTGGAGCGCTCGCGTGCGGAATACGAACTCGAAATGAAGACCAATCTGGGCACCAGCATGGCCGAAACGCAAATGGCGCAGCTGCGCCGCAAGCAGGTGGAATACCGCCTGGCGCTGGCGCTGGCGCGGCTGGAGGCATTGTCCGGCGGCAGTTTGCCGCCTGTTGAGGGAGCACGGAAATGAAGCAGAGCATCGTGGCCGGAGCGCTGGCCGGCTGGTGGCTGGCGGCAGCCAGCCCGCTATGGGCGGCAGACAAGGTCGAACTCACTACCCGTGTGTCCGGGGTGGTGGACGAGGTGCTGGTCAAGCCCGGCCAGCGCGTCAAGAAAGGCGCGGTGCTGCTGCGGCTGGACAAGACAGTTTTGCAGGCGCGTTTCGATGAGGCGACGGCGGAGCATGCGCGCGCGCAGGCCGACGAAGCGGATGCCCGGCGCGAACTCGACCGGGCGGAGGAGTTGTTCAACCGCACCGTGTCGTCGACCACCGAGCTCGACGCGGCGACGCTGCGTCACGCGCGTGCGCAGGCGGCCGTGTCTGTCGCGCAGGCGCGCCGCACGATTGCGCAAAAGAACCTGAGCGACGCGGAGCTCAAAGCACCGTTTGCAGGGGTGGTCAGCGCGGTGCCGGGCGCGCCCGGTACCGTGGTGGCGGCGGACTGCCAACCGAAGCCCCTGGTCGTCCTGGACTCCGGGCGCCCATAAGCCACCTGCGCCGGGCGAGCCGCCCGGCGTTCAGTCGCCCATGCGTTGCGCCACGCCGGCTTCCATTTCCGCCGCCTGGCGCGGCGAGGCCACGGCGGCAATCACCTTGCGGCACACGGGTAAAACAGTCTTGAATCCGGCAAGATCCTGTACCTCGCTCATCTGCCTGTAGGCCGGGGATTTGGTTCCCACCAGCGCAGCCATGAACTCCAGTACATAGGCTTGTACTTCCGCCAGGTTTACGGTGCTTGGCGCCGGTGCGCTGACGGCTGCCGCGGCATGAGCTGCCGTCATGTTGCGCAAGGGCTGGATGAAGCCGTTTTGCAGCAGCTCATTCACCATGGTTTCCAGTTCGGCACAATTGGGCAGCTTGCTGCGCAATTCGCCAAAAGAAATACCGTTCCCCACGCTGAACAGAATCTGCCGGTGCCGGGGCCGCAACGTATGGCCCAGGTTGAAGATTTCCTCCTGCCCCTTGAGCGTGCGGGACAATTGCATCGTCATTTCCATGCTCGCCTCCATTATTGTGATACAGGTCATGGCCTGTGCCCGTTGCGCTGCATAGCCTGTGCCAGCACAGGGCGAATGCGCGGCCTTGTCGAAACACAAGGGTTTCAGAGTGCTTGAGCAGCTGCGGCGGGGAAAGGAAGAACGGCCGGGGTGATGGAAACGTGACAGAGCGTTGAGATTTCGCCGGGCAACTCAGGCGTCTTTACGCGTCCGGGGAGAGCGTCAGCTGCGGGAGCCGATGGATGCGTCTGCCGACTTCGTGGCGGGGAGATAATCCCAGTGGCGTTTCCAGGCGCCCACCACCAGATTCGGGTATTCCGGGCGGCCCAGGCTGCCGTTGTAGCGCCCCAGCGCGCGGAACAGGTCGCCGCGTTCGATGTCAATATAGTGGCGCAGGATCAGCGCGCCGTAGCGCAGATTGGTGCGCAGCTGGAACAGGTTGTGGTCGGGATTGCCGATGGTCTTGACCCAGAACGGCATCACCTGAGTATAGCCGCGCGCACCCACCGGCGATACGGCGTATTTGCGAAAACCGCTTTCCACCTGGATCAGGCCGAGCATCAATTGCGGGTCGACGCCGGCACGCGAAGCTTCCCAGTGCAGGGTGGTGAGGAATTCCAGCCGCTCGGCCTCGTCCGGCATGCGCTTGGCGAGCCGGCGCGACATGTCCTTCAGCCAGGCCGCCTCGTCGGCGACATTGCGAAATGCGGTGCGGGTGACGGCGGTGTCCGCCAGCGCACGCTGCAGGGACGAGCGCACATTGGCCGACATCGCTTCCTCGCGCTGTCCGCCCGCGTGCGCGGGCAGGGCAAGCAGGGCAGCAATCAGCAGTCCGGTGTGCGTCGTTTTTTTCATGTCAGTGCCCCAGCAATCCCGTCAAAAATTCCGTGGCGCCGGCCAGCGCGATTTTTTGCGCTTCGCCGCTTTGATCCGCCGCAGCGCGGCGCGGCTGGTATTCGACGATGCCGTCCTTGAGTCCGCGCTCGCCCACGGTGACGCGATGCGGAATGCCGATCAGCTCGGCGTCGGCGAACATCACGCCGGGGCGCTCGTCGCGGTCGTCCAGCAGCACATCGAAGCCGGCGGCGGTCAGTTCAGCATACAACGACTCGGCGGCGGTTTTAACCAGCTCGCTCTTGCCGTAGCCGATCGCCACAATCACCAGCAAGAACGGTGCCATGGACTTCGGCCAGACGATGCCGCGCTCGTCGTGGTACTGCTCGATGGCCGATGCCACGATGCGCGACACGCCGATGCCGTAGCAGCCCATTTCCATGGCCTGGGCCTTGCCGGCCTCGTCCAGATAGGTGGCATCCATCGCCTGCGAATACTTGCTGCCAAGCTGGAATACATGGCCGACCTCGATGCCGCGGCACAGTTGCAGGCTGCCTTTGCCGTCGGGGCTGGGATCGCCGGTGACGACATTGCGTATATCGGCCACGCTATCCGGTTCCTGCAGGTCGCGGCCGAAATTGACCCCGGCCAGGTGGAATTTCGGCTTGTTCGCGCCGCAGACGAAGTCGCTCATCGCCGCGACCGTGCGGTCGGCGACGACCCTGATCTTGTTGCGATCGATCCCGACCGGCCCCAGAAAGCCGGGCGGGCAATCGAAGGCCGCGCGAATTTCGGCCTCGTTCGCCAGGCGGAAATCGGCGAGGCCTTCGAGCTTGCCGAGCTTGACCTCGTTCAGCATGTGGTCGCCGCGCAGCAGCACGACGATCATCCGCTCGTCCGCCATGACCGCGATGAGCTTGACGGTACGGGCCAGCGGAATGCCGAGCAGGGCGGCAACGTCCTCGCAGGTCGTCTGCTTCGGCGTGTCCACCTCGCGCAGGGTTTCCTGCGGCGCGGCGCGCGGCGTGGCGGGGGCGAGCGCCTCGGCCAGCTCGACGTTGGCGGCATAGTCGGAATCCGGGCAATACGCGATCAGGTCTTCGCCGGAATCGGCCAGCACATGGAATTCGTGCGAGGCCGAGCCGCCGATGGCGCCGGTGTCGGCGGCCACCGCGCGGAAGGTCAGCCCCAGGCGCGAGAAGACGCGGGTGTAGGCGTCGTACATCGTCTGGTAGGTGGCAGCGAGGCTGTCGCGGCCGGCGTGGAAGGAATAGGCGTCCTTCATCAGGAATTCGCGCGCGCGCATGACGCCGAAGCGCGGGCGGATCTCGTCGCGGAACTTCATCTGGATCTGGTAGAAGTTGACCGGCAACTGGCGATAGCTCTTGATTTCGCGGCGCGCGACGTCGGTGATGACTTCCTCGTGGGTGGGGCCGAAGCAGAAGTCGCGCTGGTGGCGGTCCTTGATCTTCAGCATCTGCGGGCCGAACACCGCCCAGCGCCCGGTTTCCTGCCACAGTTCGGCCGGCTGCACCGCCGGCATCAGGAGTTCGATCGCGCCGGCGCGGTTCATCTCCTCGCGCACCACCGCCTCGACCCGGCGCAGTACCCTGAGGCCGAGCGGCATCCAGGTATACAGCCCCGATCCCAGGCGCTTGATGAGGCCGGCGCGCAGCATCAGCTTGTGGCTGACGAGTTCGGCTTCGGACGGGGCTTCCTTGGTGGTGGAAATGAAGAACTGGCTGGCGCGCATGGTGAGGCAATCAAAACGAAAAGCGGCATTTTAGCGTGCGGACGTGTAATCTTTCGCGCTCGATTTTTGCGATGGGGCGGCCATGCGCTTGAGATTTGGGAAACGCCGGGCGGACGACGGCGGACTGGAAGTGACCGAGGAGCGCGGCCTGCGCACGCTGCACCTGGGCAGCCGCGCGATCCAGAGCGCGATGCGCGTGAGTCGGCCGTGGGATCTGGAACTGGCCTACACCCGCGCGATGATGGGCTTCCTGATGTTCAATCCGCTGCCGCAGGAGGTGCTGATGATCGGCCTCGGCGGCGGCTCGCTCGCCAAGTTCATCCGCAAGCAGCGGCCGCAGACGCGCATCACCGCGGTGGAGATCGATCCGCGGGTGATCGCCGCCGCCCGCACGCATTTCGAATTGCCGCCGGACGACGCGGCGCTCACCGTGGTCGAAGCCGACGGCGCGCTGTATGTGCGACAGCATCCCGGCAGCGCCGACGTCATCCTGCTCGACGGCTTCGACGCCGGCAATCAGGTGGAGGCGCTGGCGACCCAGACGTTTTATGCAGCCTGCCGCCGCGCGCTCAAGCCGGGCGGCGTGCTGGCGGTCAATCTATGGGGACGCGACAAGGCGTTTCCCGAGTATTTCGCGCGTCTTTCGCGCGCGTTCGACGGCGAAGTCGGCTGGATTTCGGTGCAGTACAAAACCAACGTCATCGTGTTTGCGTTTGCCGAGCCGGGGGCGGCAGCCCGGCTCCTCGACGCGCAGCCTCGCCTGGCCGACCTGTCGAAACGCTGGGGGCTCGATTTGCGCGGCTTCGCACGGGATTTTCAGTGGCCGGAGGCCGGCGCGCCCTTGCTCGATTGAATGCGGCCGGGCGGGGCAGCGGGGTTCGACATCGGGTAGGCGCTTTCATCGCCTGGCCCCGAAACGACGCCAGCGCAGTCGAATGTCGTCCCGGAAACCGCCGCATGCAGTGCTGTCCATGCGCCGTGTAGGCGAGGCGGCTGCAGACGGCTTGGAGCGCTCGCTGGAAAATCCAATTAAAACAATGCTTAACGCCTGGTTTCCGGCGCTGGAAGGTTTGCAATTTCCGGCGGGTGTGAAAGAATGCAGGTAATCGAACTTTATTGATGGTGGCGGCCATGATCGACCGAGAAGGGTACCGCCCGAACGTAGGCATTGTATTGTGCAACGCGCGCAACCAGGTTTTCTGGGGCAAGCGCGTCAACCAGCACGCCTGGCAGTTTCCCCAGGGCGGCATCAATGCAGGGGAAACGCCGGAACAGGCCATGTTCCGGGAACTGGAAGAAGAAGTGGGCTTGCAGGCCGAGCATGTGCGTATTCTGGGACGCACGCGCGAGTGGCTGCGTTACGACGTGCCTGCCCATTGGACCCGGCGCGACAGCCGCGGCCTCTACCGCGGCCAGAAGCAGATCTGGTTTTTGCTGCGGCTGACCGGACGCGACAGCGATGTCTCGCTGCGAGCCAGCACTCACCCCGAGTTCGATGCCTGGCGCTGGAACGAGTACTGGGTGCCGATGGATGCGGTGGTCGACTTCAAGCGCGAGGTCTACCGGCTGGCGCTGGAGGAACTCGAACGCTATCTGCACAAGGACGTGCGCTATTTACGCCAGCGTGCGCACCGCCTGTGCGACCGGCGCGGCATGGTGCTGGATCTGCGGTTGAAGCCCTGAAATTCGGGGCAGTGGAGGCGCGATGAAGATACGGATCCATGCCTCAACCACACTGACGAACGCTTCATGCGCCGCTCCTGGAGCCCCCTTGTGGCAGATCGCGCCCACGCGCGATATCGGCGGCAAGCGGTTGACCGACTTCATGATGCTGATCCCGCGTTTGCGCAGCCGACCGCTTGCCGAGATCGAACGCACTTCGCGTGATATTCAGGCCGTACTGGCGCTGCATCAGGATGTGGTGTTTGCCGATCTCAACCTGAAACTGAACCTGCTGTGGGTATCGTTGCGCCCACGATCGGGAGCGATAAGCGAACTGGCGGCGGCGATCCGGCTGCGCGTGCCCGAGGCCGTGCTGGTGGCGCATTACGCCGAACTCCGATAGCCGTCTTGCCATGCCGATCGGGCGAACCCGAGCCATCGGGAGCGCCGTGCGAGCCGAAAAACAAGTGTGGGCGTCACTTCGGCGGCGGTTCAAAGCCCCTGTAAACGGCAGGGAATCCCGCGTCTTTTCAGCGTTTCCTTTTACCCAAAGCAGCAGAATTCGTTAAAATGAGCGATTGCTAATTAACTTAACCTGCTGGAGCAAACATGGCCGTTTCTGAACTTCAGGTGCAAACCGCACTGAAAGAGTTGGTCGATCCCAACACCCACAAGGATTACGTCTCGACCAAATCTGCCCGCAACATCAAGATCGACGGCGGCGCCGTTTCGGTCGATATCCTGCTGGGCTACCCGGCGCAGAGTCAGCTGGCCGTCATCAAGCAGCAGGTCGAAGACGCGCTCAAGACCCTTCCTGGCGTGACCGCCGCCACCGCCAACGTCAGCTTCAAGATCGTTTCGCACAGCGTGCAGCGTGGCGTCAAGCTGATCCCCAACGTCAAGAACATCATCGCCGTGGCCTCCGGCAAGGGCGGCGTCGGCAAGTCCACCACTGCCGTCAACCTGGCGCTGGCGCTGTCTGCCGAAGGTGCCCGCGTCGGCATGCTCGATGCCGACATCTACGGTCCGTCGCAGCCGACCATGCTCGGCATCACCGACAAGCCCGAATCCACCGACGGCAAGAACCTCGATCCCTTGATGGGCCACGGCATCCAGGCGATGTCGATCGGCTTCCTGATCGACGTCGAAACGCCCATGGTGTGGCGCGGCCCGATGGTCACCCAGGCGCTGGAACAGCTGCTCAACAACACCAACTGGAACGACCTCGACTACCTGGTGGTCGACCTGCCGCCCGGCACCGGCGACATCCAGCTGACGCTGGCGCAGCGTGTGCCGGTGACCGGCGCGGTGATCGTCACCACGCCGCAGGACATCGCACTGATCGACGCGCGCAAGGGCCTGAAGATGTTCGAGAAGGTCGGCATTCCCATCATCGGCGTGGTCGAGAACATGAGCCTGCACATCTGCTCGAATTGCGGCCACGAGGAGCGTATCTTCGGCGAAGGCGGCGGCGAGCGCATGTGCAAGGACTACAATGTCGAATTCCTCGGTGCGCTGCCGCTCGACGGCAGCATCCGTGCCGATACCGATTCCGGCAAGCCGTCGGTGGTGTCCGACCCGAACGGCCGCGTGACCGAAATCTACAAGCAGATCGCGCGCCGGGTTGCTGTTAAGATTGGCGAAACCGCGGTGGATCATTCCGCTAAGTTCCCCAACATCGTCATTTCCAATACCTGATGAGCATCAAGTCCGACCGATGGATCCGCCGCATGGCGGTTGAGCATGGCATGATCGAACCGTTCGAACCGGGGCAGATCAAACAGGCCGCTGGCCGATCCATCGTGTCGTACGGCACGTCGAGCTACGGCTACGACGTGCGATGCGCCGACGAATTCAAGCTGTTCACCGACATCAACACCACCATCGTCGACCCCAAGGCCTTCGATCCGAACTCCTTCGTCGAGGTCAAGGGCGATTCCTGCATCATCCCGCCGAATTCCTTTGCGCTGGCGCGCACCGTGGAATATTTCCGCATTCCGCGCAGCGTGCTGACCATTTGCCTCGGCAAGAGCACCTACGCGCGCTGCGGCATCATCGTCAACGTGACCCCGCTGGAACCCGAGTGGGAAGGCCATGTGACGCTGGAGTTTTCCAACACCACCCCCTTGCCCGCGCGCATCTACGCCAACGAAGGCGTGGCGCAGATGCTGTTCCTCGAATCCGACGAAGTGTGCGAAACCTCGTACAAGGACCGTGGCGGCAAATACCAGGGCCAGGTCGGCGTGACCCTGCCGAAAATTTAATCCCCGGGGCGCCGGGGATTCGTATAATCCGCGTTTTTTAATCCGCCCATTCCAACGGCTTCCCTCTGGAGCAGGCCATGCGCTTCCGTTTTCCCGTTGTCATCATTGATGAAGACTTCCGTTCCGAAAATGCTTCGGGGCTCGGTATCCGTGCGCTCGCCGAGGCGATCGAGAAGGAAGGCATGGAGGTGCTGGGCGTCACCAACTACGGCGATCTGACTTCGTTCGCCCAGCAGCAGGCGCGCGCCTCGGCATTCGTGCTGTCGATCGACGACGAAGAACTCGCGGGCACAGCCGAGGATGCGCAGACGGCGCTGCAAAAACTGCGCGCGTTTGTCGAGGAAGTGCGTTTCCGCAACGCCGAGATCCCGATTTTCCTGCACGGCGAAACCCGCACTGCGCGCCATATCCCGAACGACATTTTGCGTGAGCTCAATGGCTTCATCCACATGCTGGAAGACACGCCGGAGTTCCTTGCGCGCTATATCCTGCGCGAAGCGCGGGCCTATCTCGACTCGCTGGTGCCGCCGTTTTTCCGCGCGCTGACCCATTACGCGGCGGATGGCTCGTACTCCTGGCACTGTCCCGGCCACTCGGGCGGCGTGGCCTTCCTGAAGTCGCCGATCGGCCAGATGTTCCACCAGTTCTTCGGCGAGAACCTGCTGCGCGCCGACGTCTGCAATGCGGTAGACGAACTGGGGCAGC
>NZ_MKUG01000013.1 GCF_001897685.1 Thiobacillus sp. 65-1402 | reverse complement strand
CATGGTTACGTAAACTCGTCCGCCGGAGTCTGGCGCTTTCCTCTGCATAAAATCGTTCACTATGCTGCCAGAAAGCTCGGGCCTGACTGGGGGCTGGACACATCCAGTCAGCGTAGCCAAGGTAAGCGATACAACTACGATCATTGTTTTCATCTACTATCTCCGGACGATATGAATCGTCCTCAGTTTACTAGATACATCTGAGATTCAAATATGTGTATCCGCACCGAACACTGGACACTGGTGGCGCTTCCCATGCCCGCCTGTTTTGGGTCGGGTCCTGCCGACTGACACTAAAGCAGCCGTTCGCGTTGCCCAGACAGGCCGGTGTCCGGTATTGAATTGCACTGCGGACGGAGCGGACCGAAAGCGCTCCGTCGCCTTTGGCCGATCAGCAGAAGTGCACGCTGATTTCACGACCTACCGCTTGCTGTCCTACATCGGCCGCCCAGTAACGCAGGGGTGACCCATACTTTCACTGCTTGTCGGGTCGAGTCTGGGCCTTTACTCTCAAAAACTTTTCTGGTGATTTCCGCTAGGACGCAATCTGGTGGGCGCTCTTTGTCCAGCCATTTTTAGCCCTTAACCAGTAAGCCGTTTCCCTTAAACCCCCGTATTCCTTTGTGTTCGCGTCTATTCAAGCGAACAAGCCCTTTCGGGTAAGTCCCTTGACCCTTATTGGGTTTTCTTTTTTTGGGCAACCGTCCATTTTATCCATTTCAGATTTTATTTTCAGCAATCAATCAAAAAAACATTCTTTTGATTTCCGCTGGAAGCGGGATGAGCGCATCCCTAGCATTCGCCCCATGGATTCCCTCTCCTCCCCTTGGGTTGTTCTCCTGACGGCCCTTTTTTATACCCAAGCCCACGCCTTCTGTTTTGATGAGGCGGGGGCGATGTACGGGGTCTCACCACTATTGCTGAAGGCGGTGGCCCAAGTTGAGTCGAATATGAGACCGCATGCGGTTAACAGCACTCACACAGCGAGTACGCAGTCTCAGGACATTGGGCTGATGCAGATCAATACCCGGTGGCTGCGGAGGAACCCAATCAAGTCACTCGGATATACCGAGGCACACCTCTACGATGCCTGTACCAGCGTCAAGCTGGGTGCATGGGTGCTGGCGAACAACTTCAATCGATATGGCGCTTCGTGGGAAGCAGTCGGTGCCTACAACGCGGCATGCACGCGACTAAAAGGCGATGCGTGCCGTCGCGCACGTAATGGCTATGCCTGGAAAGTCTACCGGGCAATGAGGAAATCCTCATGAAATGCATGTTCACATTGCTTGCCCTGGTCTGGGCAGGTTCGTCGATGGCTGCCGACTGGCAGGTGACGCAATCTGATTCCATTAGCGCTTATGTCATGTGTCATGCAGGCGATTGCCCCGTAAGGACGGCGAAGGTGTTTGACCTTCCTGTACCAGTCCCCATGCCCGCGAGGAAATCGGATAGCGCTGCTAAGCCGGTCGCTGTGAGCTCTTCTACTTCAGTTCGATTTGCGTTGGCATCGGCTCGGCTCAGTCAGACCGCGAAAGCCAAGCTCAAGGCATTTCTCGAACGGCATCGTGGCGCGAGACGTTTTCTGATTCTTGGCAGCACAGATCAGGTAGGCAAGAAGCGATTTAACGAAACCCTGGCGTACAAGCGCGGGATAGCGGTCGCGGTTTTTATGCACGCCAACGGAGTCCAGAAACGGAATATCAAAGTCGATTCGCGATGCTGCATCGACCATCCGCCCAGTACGAACCCTAGCGCAAGACGTGCGGTGATCAGCATTAACGAATAGGGATTGGGAATGACAAAAAACACTACTGAGCCGGGATACAAGGCAGTCCTGGTGCGCGAGGAAACCAAACTCAAGCTGCAGGCGCTTGGGAGAGCCCTTCCCAACAGGAACCTGTTCTTGGAAAGGCGGCTGGCCACAGCCGCCATTGAATACTGTCTGAACGATGAGACAGCGAGGCAAGCCATGCTGGATTTGGTGCGCCACATCGTGATGCGAGACCTTGAGACTGCTGAGACACCGGGACCATGAGACCCATCTTTCAATACACACGCTCAAGGAGAATCAAATGAATTTCATGAAAATGTTCAGCAAGAAACAAGTCGTTGTCGGCGGGCTTCTCTCCGCTCTGATGGTCAGCTCGGCATGGGCCACCACCGCCGGCGGTGGTGTGACCGGTACAGAATTCCAAGCCCTGTTCGACATGCTGGTGGGTTGGGCCGAAGGCTATCTGGGTAAAGCGCTGGCGATCGCCGCGTTCGTGGTCGGTGCGCTCATTGGCTTCGCCAAGTCTACCGCCATGCCGGCGCTGGTTGGCATCGTTTTCGCCATCGTGTTTGGCTTGGGCCCGACGATCATCAACGGCATGTTTGCCGCTGTGATTTAAGCGAAGCATCACCGGACTGAACAGCATGGCCAATCAAGATTCGCCAACGATCCCGACCCGCCTGGACGACCCTCCCAAGTTCATGTGGTGGGATTTCGATGTGGCCATGCTGTTCATGTCCTTCTTTGTATTCGGCCTCATTACAGGCTGGCTCGTGAGCTTCACGGTGTTCGGGTTGGTGATGGCCTGGCTTTACCGCAAAGCCAAATTCGGCCAGCACAGAGCTTATGGCATGCACCTACTGTATTGGCATCTACCCGTCAGTCTGGGAATGAAGGCAACACCGCCTTCGAGCATACGAGAGTTCATTGGCTGATGAGAATAGACAAACTGAGCGGCCAAGTGGCCGTCATTCTCGGAGTGCGCAGATGGGCTGTGATGATGTTCGCCCTATCGCAGATCGCATTGCTCCTGATGTTGATCGCCTTCCTGACGCGAGGCGACACACACCGCGAGACACTGGTTCCACCGACGATCCACACAACATTCTGGGTCGAGGATGACAAGGTTTCCAAAGAATATCTGATCGAGATGGGCGTGTTTCTGGCCCAACTCTACTTCGATGTGACGCCACAGAACGTGGACTTTAATCATCGCACACTCAAGTCCTATATCGACCCCCGCTTCTACGGGAAGCTGGAAATCGAAGCCGGCGCTTATGCCCAAAAGATCAAGGCGGATAACGCCAGCACCTTCATGGCGATCGCGATGGTTATGCCGGATGAGGCAAAACAACGCATCGCTGTTCAGGGTGTGCTCAACACCTATCTGGGAGACAGCAGAACGTCACAGGTGAACAAAACCTACGTATTCGAGTTTGGCCAACGCGGCGGCCGTGTGCTGCTGACCGGTATGAGAGAAGGTAAGAATGCTGCCCGACCGTTTGAAGAAATCACTGCTCCTTAGCCTGTTTTGCTTACTTGCCGCGCCGTCCTCTCACGCTTTGCAGGTAGTGGAAGGCGTCGAGGGCAAGACCCTGTTCGTCAAGGTGAGCCTGAGAGACTTGAACCGCATCTCGATCGAGGGAGGCCGGGTTCGCCTGGTCAAGTCCGCCGACGACGGACTGCTCACTGGCAGCGCGGACGCCACCACCGGGCAGGCTCTGATTCATCCATTGGCCAAGGATCCGTTCGGAGTGTTTGTGTTCAGTCAAAGTGGGAAAACCTACACGCTTGTGTTGCAGCCCCAGGATATTCCGGGTGAAACCATCGTGATCAAGGAAACGGCTGTCCCTGCTTCTGTTGCAGCCAAGCCTGGAGAGATTGAACGTGCCTCCAGTTATCAGCAGGCGATCAAGAAAATGATTCAGGCATTGGCAGGTGAAGGTTTGCCTGAAGGCCTGGAGGTAAAGAAGACATGGGAGGAAATCCGCCTCTGGAAAGGCTCCCGTTTTGCGCTGGAGAATGTTCTCACTGGACATTCACTGGTGGGTGAACAGTATCGCCTGTTCAATATCAGCGACGCCCCGGTTCGGGTCGCCGAACAGGAGTTCTACAAAAAAGGCGTGCTAGCTGTGTCGGTGCGCGACTTGACCGTTGAGCCGGGTCGCAGCACCCAGGTCTTTGTGGTGAAACGGAACGAGGGGGTGCGGTAATGGCGCGAATCATACCTACCCTCAAGGCTTCGCCCGCCCGCAGGAAGCAACTCATGATGGCGGGCGGCGTCGGCGCCGTGATTGTCGGGGTGGCCTTGGCTGCGGCATGGTTCGCCGACTCCGGGAGCAATAAAACCGATCTGGGTCCTGTGGACAAGCCTGAACAGGTCAGTCTCATGGCTGTTCCTGGTCAGCAGCTGAACGACAAGGATGTTTGGAGGGCGAACGAAGCATCAAAGATCGAGGCGCTGAATAAGGAAATTGCTGCGATCAAGCAAAACATGGTGAATATCCCACAAAGCAGTGGTGGATCCATGCAAGGCACCGCAGGAGCGGGAATCAACGAAGTGCCGATGTCTCCCCCGGCAGCGGCAATACAGTCCGGAGTCAATTTACGCCCGCTGCAACCCATGGGTTCGGCGGCATTGCCGCCCCCTCCCCCACCGCCTCCTGGAAGGCCTGGGCAGTTCGCACAGCCTGGCATGGATCCGAACGCGCCCATGCAGCCCGTGGTGAAGCGCGCATTCACGCTCGAAGTCTCCGATTCGACGGTGGCTGCGCCTGCCGCACCGCAGGCGCAGCCACAAGCCGCCGGCATGTCGTCCGCTCCAGCCAAGGAAGAGAAGACATCGGCTGAGAACTATCTTCCTGCCGGGACCTTCATGCGCGTGGTGTTACTGGCGGGTCTGGATGCGCCGACGGGTGGACAGGCGCAAAACAATCCGCATCCAGTTCTGATGCGGGTGCTCGATCCAGCCCAGTTGCCCAATCGCTACATGGCCGACATGAAGGATTGCGTGGTCACGGCCAATGGCTACGGCGACATATCTTCTGAGCGTGCATATATCAGGACAGATCGCCTGTCGTGCATCGACCAGAAAGGCGGGGCGGTCGACGTATCGCTTAAAGGGTATGTAGCCGGTGAGGATGGCAAGGCCGGGATGCGCGGAAGGCTTGTTTCCAAGCAGGGGCAGGCGCTGGCGAATGCCTTCCTCGCGGGGATTGGCTCAGGCATCGGGCAAGCGTTCAAGGAATCTTCGAGCACTGTATCGACCTCACCGCTGGGTTCCACCAGCACGGTGACGGATGGCAAGGAGTTGCAGGCTGGACTGGCATCCGGCGTTGGCAGCGCGATGTCACAGCTATCGAAGTATTACATCAAGCTGGCCGAGCAGGTTTTTCCGGTGATTGAAGTGGACGGCGGCCGCGTGGTCGACGTAGTGCTGACGCGCGGCCAGAGTATCGAGAGGCGGTAAAGAACATGAGACCCCAAACCAGAATGAAAACCCTGTTGCCCCAACTGTTGATTCTGTCCTGCATGCCGGGATTTACGCTGGCTCAGGATGTGAAAGCCCCCCCCGTTCTGCCTCCTCAAAACGTGATTACTGAAGCTGCAGCTACGGCCGTGATGGATGCCAGCGATGCTACGCGTCCGAACGATCAGGTCGCGGTCCAGCGCAATCTGCGGCTGATGTACCCGAAGACACGCTTCGGAAAGATTTCCAACACCCCGCTGCCGGGCATCTACGAAGTCGTGATGGGCCGCAATGTCGCTTTCGTGGAAGAGTCGGGGCGGTATTTCATTTTCGGGCGCATGTTCGACATGGAGAAGCAGGAGGACATCACCTCCGGAGCCGATGCTGCGCAGCCGACGTCACCGGCTGTCAATTTCGCCTCACTTCCGCTGCAACACGCGATCAAGAGTGTGCATGGCCAGGGCCGGCGGGCGCTCGCCGTGTTCTCGGATCCGGACTGTCCGTACTGCAAGAAGCTGGAGCAGGAGCTGGCGAAAGTGGATGACGTGACGGTCTACACCTTCCTCATGCCACTGGAGCAGCTTCATCCTGATTCGCGCGCGAAGGCCGATGCGGTCTGGTGCAGCAAGGATCGCTCGGCCGCCTGGTCCGCCTTGATGCTTGATGGCACGGTTCCCAAAAAGACCAAGGGCTGTGAAGCGCCGCATCAAGCGGTTCTGCCTCTGGCTGAGAAGTTGGGGGTTAGTGGTACACCTTTCCTGGTGGCGAGTGATGGCCGAACCATGCCGGGAGCTGCGGCTGCCGCGCGGATTTCCGCTTGGCTAGATGCCGTGAAGAAGCCTGCCACGGCCAATGTGCAGGGAGGTACACAATGAAAATTGGGTATCTGTCGCTCGCCGCCGTGACCTTGCTGGCTGCGGGCTGTTCTTCATTCTCCGGACTCTCTGGCTCTAAATCGGAACTGGCTTGCAAGGCCCCCGATGGGGTGATCTGCACGTCGGTTTCCGGTATTTACGCAAACTCTCTGGCCGAGGCCTTGCCGGGACAGCAACAACCGAAATCCCAGGATAAACCTTCTCAGGATGCTGGCAGCAAGGATCCAAGGGATGACGCGACGCTGCCGTCTCCTGGGTACTTCTCCCCACGCGACCTGGCGACGCCGAACAGCGGCGATCCGATTCGCATGGTGCCGTTGGTGCTGCGTGTATGGATCGCTCCCTGGGAGGATACGGAAGGAGATCTGCACGATCAGCACTATCTCTACACCGTGGTCCACCAGGGCAAGTGGTTGATCGAGACCAACCAGCAGCAGATTCGTGACGCGTACAAGCCGGTGTTCCCGCTCAGGGGTCAGGAAAAGCCGGAAGAGGAACGTCCGGAGGCAGCAAGCTCAATGCCCGGCGTATCGGTTCAGGGGGGCGGCAATCCATGATGTCCGCGCTGTCGCAACCATTTGTTTCGCTCAAATCGTGGCTGACGCGCGAGGATGATTTGGGTACGCCATCCCCGGTGGCGGACGAGAACCATTTCACCACGCGGCAGGACTACAACCGCTTCTCTGATCTCATGCCATGGACAGGGTATTGGGAGACAGAGAAACTATTCGCCATTGAGGGCGAGGCAGAAGGCAGCATCGAGGCGATTGGCTACGCCATCGAAATGAACCCGCAGACAGGCGCTACAGACGACATGGCGCGCCTGATTCAGGAAATCTATCGGGATATGCCAGCCGGAGCCGGGGTGCAGGTTCAGTTGTGGGGAAGCCCGGACATTGATGCCTTCCTGAACAATTTCAAGAAGGTGGTGCGCCCCGAATTGCTGCAGGACGACGCCCAGCGGTCATTGATCGCGCGCATGACAGCCGAGCGTTCTGCCCATTACCGTAAGGCATCCCTCGTTCCACCCGTCAGCTCGCGCCCGAGCGTGATGCGACGCTACCGGGTGGTGCTGTCTGTCACGATGCCGGTGAAGGATGTGGAATACCGCACGCTGGAACGCATCATCGCCTTGCGCGATGCCCAGGTATCCAAACTCAAGACGTATTACCAGTTCGAGCGGGTCTGGGGGGCGGAAGATCTCATGGCCTGGGTGCGCACCCTGCTGAGTCCCGCACAACATTCAGCCGATCCGGTCTGCTATGACGACGGACAGGCATTGCGCTACCAGATGATTACCCGTGACACCGTGGCCTCGGTAGGCAGACTCGGTATCACCCTGCGCTCGCCAAACGGAGATGCGGTCTGTGTCCGCGCGCATTCGGCGCAAGGTTATCCGAAGCAGTTCGACCTGCATCAAGTTGCCAGCATGCTGGGAGACGCCAATAAGGGATCCATGGGCTACCCCTGCCCCTTCCTCATCACCATGGGGGTGCAGATTCTGAATTACGACGAGCATAAGAATCTGACGCAGATGAAAACGGCTCGGGCGATTCAGGTTTCGGAAAGTCCGATGGGGAAAGCGCTACCGGACGTGAGCAAGCGGGCGGCGGACTGGAAGTTGTTGCAGAACGCCTACGACGAGGGGGGTGGTGCACTACGTCTGTACCATCAAGTGCTGCTTTTCCCCAGTCCGGATGCCGTAGCCGAAGCGGACGAGGCTGCCAGAGCCATCTGGCGCAGCCTGGGCTTCGCACTGAGCCCCGACACCTATATGCAGACCCAGGCGCTGATGTCCTCGCTGCCGATGGCACTCGGGCCCAGCCTGCAACGCGACATCAAGGTCGCACAGCGGTTTTCCACCAAAACGACCGCCAACGCGGCCAATCTGTCGCCTGTTCTGGGCGAATGGCGCGGTGTCGGAGCTCCGGTGCTGACCTTCACGGGGCGTAATGGCCAGACCATAGGCGTGAATCTGTTCGACAACCCGTCTGGCAACTACAACGGTTGCGTGGTGGGAACGTCCGGATCTGGTAAATCCGCATTCCTGAACGAGCTTGCCGAACGCTATCTGGCGATGGGGGCGAAGGTCTGGATTATCGACGTGGGTCGTTCCTACGAGAAGCTGTGTCACGCGCTCGGCGGCCAATACATCGAGTTCACCAAGGAAGCGAATGTCGTCCTCAATCCGTTCACCATGGTGAACGACATCGACGAAGACATGGAGATGTTGAAGCCATTGATCGCCCAAATGATCTCCCCTGGCCGCCGACTGTCAGATTACGAGCTGTCCCAGCTCGAATTGGCGATTCGCGGCCTTTGGGAAGAGCGCGGGCCGCGATCGAGTATCGACTTGCTGGCGGAGAAGCTGAAGCTCGCCTGTCACGATGGCGGCACGCTTGAGCATGGCGAGGAAGATGCCTGCGATCCGCGCATCCGCGATCTGGCGGTGCAGCTGACTTCCTACACCTCGCTGGGCAGCTATGGCCATTACTTTGAAGGCCAGCACACGGTCAATTTCAATTCCAATCTGGTGGTCCTGGAGCTTGAAGAATTGAAATCGAAGAAAGACCTGCAGGCAGTCGCCCTCTTCATCCTGATGTACCGCATCACCCAGGAAATGTACCTGGCGCCGCGCGAACAGCCCAAGGTGGTGATCCTGGATGAAGCCTGGGATTTACTTACGGGCGGTCAGACGGGTGACTTCATCGAGGCGGGCTACCGCCGCGCCCGGAAATACGGCGGTGCCTTCCTGACGGGCACGCAGGGCATCAACGACTACTACCGTAGCGCAGCCTCACAGGCCGCACTGGAAAACGCTGACTGGCTGTTCATGCTCCGGCAGAAGCAGGAATCCATTGCCAAGCTCGAAGAGAAACTGGCCTTCACGCCGCACATGGCTCATCTCGTCAGCAGCTTGCGCACCGAACAGGGCAACTATTCGGAAGTGTTCGTCTCCTGTGGCCAGGCTGGTTACGGGGTCGGGATGCTACTGCTTGACCCCTACTCCCAACTCATGGGTTCGGCCAACGCACGCGATTTCTCAGCCGTGCGGCAGAAGCTCGAAACTGGCTTGTCCATGGCCGATGCGGTCGATGCCGTTCTGCAGGATCGGAAGGCGGCGATATGACTGAGTTTATAAGGGACGAGAGTAATTCAATTGAAGAACTGGCTACGAAAGATCAGGCCGTGGCTCAGCCTGAGATGGGGTGTGATTTTCTTATGGCAAGCTGGATTTCGCTGTTGATGGCATTGCTCGTCTCAACAGTGACGCTTGCGGCATACCACTCCTGGCTGGCGAAACCGACCGCGGGATTCGCGGTGGTTGACCTCGCCAGTGTCGTCAAAATCAAGGAAACCGAATTCACCACTTTGCTCTCCCGTCCGAATGTCAGCGACGAGGACCGGGAGGCTGCTTACCTGATGGTCAGCCGGATCGGCCCTGCGATCGAACGCGCAGTGGACAGGCTGCAGAAGGAATGCGGCTGCACCATCGTGGTGAAGTCGGCGGTGATCGCGGGGCCGGCCGAGGATCTGACGCCGCGTTTAAAAGCGATGCTCGGCATGTCGCCGGGGACTGAGGCTCAAGGCTTCGGAGTGAAGCCATGACGAAGGCAGCAATCGCCCCAGGCGCGGGCAACTTATGGAATCGTTGGCTGGTTTACTGGCATACCGAGATGATTCCCCATCTCCGATGCAACTGGCTGTTTTGGGGCGGGCTGGTGGGCGCCATCCTGCTCTTCAATGCGTTCTTCACGTTGGCGATTACGGTCACGGAAAGCCTGCCATACCGGGTGTTTGTGGTGATCAAGGGCGACCTGAATATCAAGCGCGGCGATTACATCGCCTGGCGCTGGGCGGGCGGCGGGCCATACAAAGCCGGGCTTTCGTTCGTGAAACAGGTGCGTGGCATTGCGGGTGACACCGTGACCTCAGAGGGTCGGGATTTCTACGTAAACGGCGAGTACATGAGCACCGCCAAGCCGCGCACCCGGACAGGCGAACCGTTGGCGCTTGGTCCGACCGGCGTGATTCCGGCCAACCATTTCTATGTTTACGCACCCCACAAGGATTCGCTGGATTCGCGCTTTGCGCTGACGGGCTGGATTCCGCTTGAGCGTGTCTCCGGGCGAGCGATCCCGCTGTTTTGACATGATCAAGAAGGTTCTGGCGATGATTCTGTGTGGGTTGATCATGTATCCGGCCTGGGCTCAGGAGATTTTGGGGCCGTCCTATCCCATCACCGAACCGGACATGCTTGAAGCGATACAGGACAAGCTCAAGTCCATGGAAAAAAACGGTCGTCTGGGCCAGCTCCAGAAAGAAGCCATCGAGCGATCGAAACAAAGCATCGAGCGGCCGGACCCAGTGAAGGGCGTCGTCAAGACGCGTCAGCCGCGTACCTTCTACTTTGATCCTTCCTGGCGCGTCCCGCGTGACATCACCACGCCAGAAGGCGAAGTCATCGCGCGTGCGGGTGACATGGTCAACCCGCTCGACTATGTGCCCCTCTCCAATCACCTGTTCTTTTTCGATCAGAGCGACCCGAAGCAGGTAAAGAAAGCCGCCGAGATTCTCAAGCGATTCAACGGAGCGGTGAAGCCGATTCTGGTCGCGGGTGAACCCTTGGTGCTGACCCGTCAGTGGAAACGGCAGGTGTACTTCGACCAGAGCGGGCATCTGGTCATGCGCTTCGGGATCAAGCAGGTTCCTGCACTGGTGTCGCAAGACCTAGCGCAAAGGCGCTTGCGCATCGACGAAATAAAAGCTGACTAAGCGTGAATACCTTTCCCTCTACTACCAATCCTGGACTGACCATGCAAATTGCTGAATGGTCAGATATCCACAGACCGCATTGGGGCAGCACCAGGATCGAGGCCTGGGACGACAACCGGCTGCAAAGCCTGATCATCAAGCTGACAAAGAAGCCCGTGAGATTGCTGGGATGGTTTAAATGATGGGCCGGCTGCTCCGGAACATTCGTGCTGTTCTGGTGCTTGCCTTTGCGGTTTCGCCCAGCTCATGGGCGGCAACGACCACTTGCACCGGCAAGTTCATGAATCCGATCACGGATATTTGCTGGTCGTGTGCGTTTCCGCTCAAGGTCGGCGGTACCACGATGATGGATTTTGGTCAGGAGGATTTTGATAGCGGCGTGAGCAACCCGCTGTGCGCATGTTCAAGCCCGCCCAAGGTAGGTTTGAGCATCAGTTTCTACGAACCGGCGCGGCTGGTCGAGGTCGTGCGCAAACCCTACTGTTTCCCCTCCCTTGGCGGGATCACCATCGATCCCGGCGTGCCGGCACCAGCGCATGTACAAACGCGTGGGGGTAAATCGTTCTACCAGGCTCACTGGTACATCAGCCCCCTGATGTTCTGGCTGGAAGTCATCGTCGATAACCCGTGCCTGGAACAGAATGTTTTCGACCTGGTGTATTTCACCGAGCTCGATCCGCTGTGGGCGGATTCGGAACTGACCTTCATCCTCAATCCTGATGCCGTGCTGTTTGCCAATCCGTTGGCTCAGGGCGCCTGCGCCGCGGATTGCGTGGCTGCCACGGCGGGCTTTCCCCTGAACGAGCTTTTCTGGTGCGCGGGCTGCCAGGGATCCATGTACCCGCTCAATGGCTGGGTGGGCAACCATGTCGGCGCCGTGCAGGCATCGACACTCATTGCCCAGCGCATGACCAACAAGATGCACCGCGAATTGCTGGTCTGGGGCGCGCACGGAACGTCGGGGCAGTGCGGTTACTACCCCATCCCGCTCATGGACAAGCGCGCCTACAAGACCCAGATGACCTACCCCATCCCCAACACCAAGAAAGAGGATGGCAAATGCTGTTCAACCATGGGACGCACAACGGTCATTTCAGGCGCGGGGAAGGAGTTCCCATACAAGGGCGAGGATTTCGCTTACATGCTCTTCCGCAAGCGGGACTGCTGCCAGGGGGCCTTTGGATTCTGATCGATGAAGAAGCCTGTGATGAAAATTATTTTTCTTTATCTTGTTCTGTTCGCTGCCACCACATCCGCTGGGTATGCGGCTGACAAGCCCCCTACTCTGCCAGAGATAAATGGCTATGGCGATGACGCAGTGGCGCGGCAGAAGTCGAGTCAGGCGATCGATGCTGCCAGTCAGGCGGCGCGCAATGGCTCGGTTCGTGCCTTTCCCAAAATCAAGGTTCCATCTTTCGGCGTGGACATCGGCCAGATTGCGGCCCGCTACAACCAGACAGCGCAGAAGCCGGAAGACGACAATCTCATGATCTTCGTCACCCTGGGCATGCCGGGTAAGGCTCTGATAAATCTGGCCAGACAAGCCGCGCGCACGCGTGCCGTGCTGGTCTTGCGTGGGGTCGAGGGTGGGCTCGCCAAGGGGAATTGGCCGCGTGCCATGGAGGCACTGAAGCCGATTGCCGAAACGGGTGCTTCCATCATCATCCACCCCGATTTATTCCGGGCATACAAGGTTGTTCAAGCCCCCACGTTTGTCCTGACGACAGGACGGCAGGGCGAGGCCTGCCTGAACAACCTGAGAAAAGAATGCAGCCAGAGCCTGCGCGCAACTGGAGATGTCACCCTGGATTATGTGCTTGAGCGCTGGGCACAAGGCGGCAGTCCACTGGCCGCTGAGGCACGGTCACGGCTGGCTATGCTGGAGTACCGGCCGTGAAGGCTTTACTGCTTCCACTGTGTCTGGTCTCAAGTGTGACCTGTGCCGACATGACCGCGAACGATGCCTTCAATGAGGGCAACACCTTCGGCAAGGCGAATGTTGGAACAGCCAAGAGCAAGATCAGCACCACCACAGCGAGCGATGCCAACACGGGGGTGCCGAACTATACGGCCACCGATCCTGCGTCCAGCTACTACATGGGCGGCACAGGTAGCCTGACGGCGCCAGCCACCTCGGGGGTCACTGGCTGTAGATCCACCGCAGGAACGGCAGATCCCGATCCCCATACCCACGGGAAGTGCGAAGGCGTCAGGATGCTGATGAATGACCCCGGCAAGAAGAACGTGATGTTCCCGCTCAACTCCACAACCGATCCGCTGGTTGTCAAACGCAACATGGTGTCGGGCGATGCAGAGACATATCTCGGCAGCCTGATCGTGAGCGGGGGTTATGCCGGATGCGCAGAGAAGACGGTCAAGGACCCGGACAAGTATCAGACGGAAACCTGTAATCAATACCTGACGGCAGGTGAGGAGTCTTGCAATGAAATCCTGACAGTTACTGTTACGACATCCGAGTCGTGCGTACCAGGCACATGGTACGGCGGATTCAGATTGCCATTCCCGATTCAGCAAGTAGATATCTTTTGTGACATGAATCGTGCGGATGGGATGATCAGGCTTCGTTTCACGCCATACGAATTGCATGGGGTGTGTAGTGTCGGCTACCTGGATGTTCCGAAGGCACCATTTACTGTTTCAGACAAGGTGCAATACGGTGTTACCGGCCACACCTGCGACACCGATGGTTGCTGGGATGAGTACGGTTATCTCAATTACGAAGTTGTAACCATAAATCACTGGAAAGGTTCTTGTACTGTTAAGAACTTTATTGGCTACGAGCCGGGATATATTCAGGGTTGTTCAGGAGACACTTGCAGTTATACCTTCCGCGCTATCGATTGGCGATGGGGCAATCAGGCAGTAGCAACAGCAGGTTTCACGCCGCCAAAGACAATCGTCACTGAAACGGACTTCTGGGATAACCAGTGTACGGCGCTGGAGGCCCGGCTTCCATGATTCCGCTTGCCTTGATGCGGCGGATAGCCCGGCTACTCATCGTCACACTCCTGTTCCCCTTGCTCTCGTCTCCGGTGCTGGCAGGGGATGGCACCTGCACAAAAAATTCCAGGGTCTGCATCGAGGGGCCGGAAACGCGCATGATCAGCGGCTACCCGGTGACTCGCGATTGCTGGAAATACGAAAGCAAGTACGACTGCATCTCCCAGAACTACGTGGACGATTGTGCGCCTCTAGCTGCGCAGGGGTGTGCGCAGATCGGCTCAAGCTGCGTGGAGTATGTGAACGGTGATCCAGCCAAGTGCTCGCTCTATGAGCAAACGTATCAATGCAAGTTGGCGGATGGCGAATCTAAAACCATCATGGATTGTGGCGGACAGACCTACTGTGTGGATGGCACGTGTTTTGATGCGGGCTACACGCCGGACGGTGATTTTGCGCTGGCGATCACCGGTATGGAGGCGCTGCGGCAGGCCGGCAACTACATGGATCCGGACACCCTGACGCTGTTCAACGGCAAGAACAGCAAATGCAGGGTGACGCTCGGGATTTTCAGTTGCTGCAAGACTAACTCGATGGGGAGCAATCAGAACAACAGCGACATGATGACCAGCATGGGCGCGAGTCTGGTGAAGAGTTTCGGGACTGAATCAATCCAATATTTAGGGTCTACAGCAGTCTACGATTCGCTGTTCCAATCGGACGCCCCGAATTTCCTGATAAATGGAATGGAGTCAATTCTTGGGGGAAGCGGATCTTCATCGGTGTTTAGTCCTTCGTTCAGCTATTTTGGTCTGACCGTTGGATACGGCGCCCCAGCAGCCGGTACGACCGTTCTGCTTGGGGAAAGCGGGACGTTCTTCGTCGGTTTCGACCCCGCTTCGTTTGCGATTGCCATCGCGATCTACATCATTATGGAGCTCGTTTCATGCGAACAAGAAGAGCAAATTCTTGGCATGAAGCGCGGGCAGAATCTTTGCGTTCATGTCGGAACCTATTGCTCCCAAAAAGTCCTTGGTGTCTGCGTGCAGAAGAAGCAATCGCACTGCTGTTTCAACTCCCGTATCGCAAGATTGATCGCCGCTTCCGGTCGATCTCAGCTTGGCAAATCCTGGGGGAGCCCCCAAAGCCCGGATTGCGGTGGCCTAACCCCTGCCGAACTCCAGAGCATCGACTTCAGCTTGATCGACTTTTCCAGCGTGGTGGCGGATGTGAAGGCCAGCGTCAAAATCCCGGATTACGCAATCGACCGTGCCACGATAAAGATCAACAGCTACTACGGCACGCCTTAGATTGATTGGAATGAGAGGCGATCATGAAGTCATCTTTGTCACTAACCATGTTCAGAACATGAATCGGACAATCGTAATGTTGCTTCTAACTCTTCTTGGATCCAGCCTTGAATCCGTGGCTGCTCCGACGCTACCTGAGACAGCCAATGTGCGAGGCTTGTTACTTGCGGCCATTGACTCACGGGACGGGACCGCCCAAGCCTGGCTCATCGGTGATATGGCTCAGAAGCTTAAGAACGACACGAAGGCGCCTCCGAACACGCGGGTC
>NZ_MKUG01000012.1 GCF_001897685.1 Thiobacillus sp. 65-1402 | reverse complement strand
ATTCGCCGGGTATTTGGCCGCCGACAACGTTGAGATTTCGACTGCGTCGCCAGGAAGGCGGCGTCGAGTATCCGGCACGACGCCCGCACGCGGCAGGCAGTGTGTCTAGCGATGGCCGCCGCTGGGCCTGCCTTTCAGGCGATAAAGCGTGCCGCAGTAGGGGCAGAGCGCATCGCCGCGCGATTCGATCGGCAGGTAGACGCGCGGGTGGGCATTCCAGTCGACGTGCTGCGGCATCGGACAGTGCAGGGGCAGGTCGGTTTCGGTGACTTCGATGACGCGCTGGGTATTGTCGTGCCGCTCGCTCATGCCGATCTCGCTTCAGACCGCGGTGAGCCAGCCGGTGTGGGCTGCGGCGCGGCCATGCACGCAGTCGAAATACATCGCCTGCAGTTTCGCGGTGATGGGGCCGCGCGTGCCTTCGCCGATGGCGCGGTTGTCGAGCTCGCGGATCGGCGTGACCTCGGCGGCGGTGCCGGTAAAGAAGGCTTCGTCCGCGGTGTAGACCTCGTCGCGGGTGATGCGTTTCTCGATCACCGGCAGGCCGATTTCGCCGGCCAGCTGAATGATGGTGTCGCGGGTGATCCCTTCCAGTGCGGCGGTGAGATCCGGCGTGTAGAGCTTGCCGTTGCGGATCATGAAGAAGTTCTCGCCCGAGCCTTCGGCGACGAAGCCGTCGACGTCCAGCAGCAGCGCCTCGTCGTAGCCGTCCGTCTCGGCTTCCTTGTGGGCGAGGATGGAGTTCATGTAGTTGCCGTTGGCCTTGGCCTTGCACATGGTGATGTTGACGTGGTGGCGCGAGAACGAACTGGTCTTCACGCGGATGCCGCGTTCCAGCGCCTCCTGGCCCAGATACGCGCCCCACGGCCAGGCGGCGACGATGACGTGCACCGACAGGTTCTTCGCCGAGATGCCCATCGCCTCCGAGCCGAAGAACGCCATCGGGCGCAGGTAGCCGGATTCGAGCTTGTTCTCGCGCACCACGGTGCGCTGCGCTTCGGAAACCGTCGCCTTGTCGAACGGCAGCTTCATGCCGAGGATGTGGGCGGAGCGGAACAGCCGGTCGGTGTGTTCCTGCAGGCGGAAAATCGCCGTGCCCTGCTCGGCCTTGTAAGCGCGCACGCCCTCGAAGACGCCCATGCCGTAGTGCAGGGTGTGGGTGAGGACGTGGGTGGTGGCGTCGCGCCAGGGGACGAGTTTGCCGTCGTACCAGATGACGCCGTCGCGGTCGGCCATGGACATGGTGGTGACTTTCTTGAACAAATGGAAAGTCTGGATTTTACCGGATTCCGGGCGCTGCGAGGCCCCGCTCTTATGGCACGATGCGGCCATCCTGGGAGACTGACATGCAATGGAAATGGATGGCCGGCGCGCTGGCGTTGCTGCCGCTGGCAAGCTGCGCCGAGCCTGCGCGTTTCGACTATTACCTGCTGGCCTTGAGCGTGGCCCCCGCGTTTTGCGAGGACGAGCCGCAGCGCAAGCAACGGTTTGCGCAATGCCGCGTCCTGTCGGGGGACGGCTTCAGGGCGATGCCGCTGACGCTGCACGGGCTGTGGCCGAACCGCGTCAGCCGCGCTCATCCGGTGTATTGCGGCGGGGCGGCGGCGGGCCCGTTTTGCCGGCTGCCGGCAGTGCGGCTGCCGGCGGAAACGCGTGCGCGGCTGGGGCGGGCGATGCCGGCGACGGCGGATTGCCTGGAGCGCTACCAGTGGGCCAAGCACGGCAGCTGCTCGGGGCTGCGCGAGGCGGACTATTTCGCTGCCTCGGCTGCGCTGACCGAGCGCGTCAATCGGGCGATCGGCGGCGAAATCGCACGCCACATGGGCCGTGAAATCAGCCTGGCGGATTTGCGCGAGTCGCTGGCCAGGGCCGATCCGGCGCTGAAGGACGCCGTCACTTTCGATTGCCGCACCCCGCGCACGCCAACGCCCGCCAAGCGCCGCCCGATGCTGCGCGAGGTGCGCGTCTATTTCGAGCGCAATCCGGCCAGCGGCGAGCCCGGGCGCCCGCTGGCCTTTGCCCGGGCGGGGCACAAGCATTACAACTCCGGCTGTCCGGGAGGCAGGGCCTATGTCGATACGCCGCTGGATTAGGGGGCGGGTGCGCCGGGATCAGGGCGTGTTGATGCGCACGAACTCGGGGAAGTAATCCGCCCGCACGATGTAGGTGCCGTCGCAATTGTAGGACGCGCGCACGATGCCTTCGGACAGCGAAATCGCGGCATTGCGCAGGTAGTAGCCCTCGATGCCGCGCAGCACGTTGAAACCGTGCACGATTTCGTCGATGCGGCCGGCCGCCAGCGGCTGCCAGCCGGCGGACTCCGCGTCCATCAGCTGCAGCCAGTGGGCCGGCAGGTAATGGCGCAGCGGTCCCGCTTGGATCATCGCGCGGACCCAGGCGATGGCGCGGACTTTCTCGTCGTACGGCACGGCCACGAAATGCCGCGCGGCGTAGCCGGGTTTCACCAGATCCTCGGCGTCGTGCACCTCATAGGCAAACGGGTTGAAGACCGATTCGGTGCGCACTTCCGAACTGTTGAAGCCGATGTAAATCGCATAGACCCCGGTGTCGCGCAGCAGTTCGCCTGCCGAGAAGCCGCGCTTGTTGTTCGGCGTGGCAGCCAAACGGCGCCCCAGCTCCAGGCCGACGTTGAGCGGCTCGATGTTGAGCTTGGCGCTGAGTTGGCGCAGCAGTTGGGTCTTGCCACTGCGGCTGGGACCGACCAGCAGGATCAACTTGCTGTTGAGGTCGCCGATTTCGCCGATGAGTCGTTCGAGTTTTGCGAGCATGCTCATCCCCTCAGTCCGACTCGGCTTCAAGCCGTTGTTGATCAGGGGAGCGGTAGCCCGGCGCCAGCACGGCATTTCGCACGCCGTAGATGGCCAAGTGGTCCTTCAGCCACAACCGGTACTCATACCCGTGCAAGCTGTGGTCGGGCGTGCAGTCCACACTCCATTGGCGAAGGATGTAACCGGCGGTGGCAGCCCGCAGCTTCATCCGCAGCACTCCACCCTGCATGCTGTAGTCCATCTCGGTGATCTCCGGCCGGGGCTGGTCTGGGTGTGGCACCAGCTCCAACTCGACGATTCGGGTCCACTGAATGTCCTGATCGCTGGCCTCGTGGGGCGCCACTGGCTGGCCCTTGAGCAGCACGGGGCGCTTGATCCGGGTGATGACGAAATCCCGGAACTCCTGGGACTTCCGGTCGAAGGCGCGGACGTGCCAGCGCAGACCGTTGTCGATCAGCGCGAACGGGACGATCTCCCGCTCGGTGCGGCCACTGGAGATGGAGTGGTACTCGATGCCGAGCGGACACTCCTGGTGAATCGCACGGGTCACGCTCGCCAGCACATCCAGATCCGGATGCGTGAGCCGTGACGGGCTCTCGCTGGCCAGCACCTCATTGCCAAACCAGGCCTTGAGCCGCACCGGCTCACCATCGCCAAAGCCCTGGGTCAGCCACGACAGCACCCGCTCCGGCGGGAAGTCGAAGACGGGCCGGAAGTCCGGCCCCAGGACGTAGGACTTGCCCTTGGGGTCGTAGTCGATGTTGCCGGGCGCCAACTCCTTGTACAGCGCCAGATCCCTGGATGCGGCGGCGGACTGGATGCCGAAGCGCGTCACCAGGTCCTGGCGGCGTATCTCCCCGATGAAGCGCACGCGCAACTCCACGAACGCGAGCCGATCACGTTGTGGCTGGGTCAGATCTGCAAGCTGTTCGTTCGACATCACTCTTTTACCAAGAAAGCTGGCTCGTTCGGGTTAGCGAATGCTTATAGTGGTTATTGCGGAAAGTATATGGTCCGCCCTAGAATCTGTCCATGACTCTATTTTGATTTGTGTGTGCGTCGTATTGTGATAACCACAAGCGGCGCAGCGATAAAAGGATCGGTACGGGCGCCATGCAAGATTTCGCGGAGCTTCACCTCAAGCCAGAGACGCTGGCGCGACACGATTTCAGTCTCGGGATTGAGCTGATGATCGCCAGCATTGCATGTGTTCATCATCTTTGGGGAGGGCGTTGAAAATGGTGGAATCGAAAGATGACTCGACATCACCTGCCTTGCTGCGCGTCCTTACGCTAGACGGCGGCGGCGCCAAGGGCTTTTACACACTGGGGGTACTCAAGGAAATCGAGGCTATGGTCGGGTGCCCACTGCACCAGAAATTCGATCTGGTTTTTGGGACCAGCACAGGCGCGATCATCGCGTCACTGATTGCGCTCGGTCACGACGTCGATTCCATCCTGCAGCTTTACCGCAAGCACGTACCTACCGTGATGTCACAGAAGACCGCTCCGGCCAGGTCGCAGGCATTGAAAAATCTGGCGCGCGAAGTCTTCGGCAATGCAACGTTCAATGACGTGAAGACAGGTGTAGGGATCGTCACAGCCAAGTGGCTGACCGAGCGCCCGATGATCTTCAAGGGCAGCGTTGCCCAAGCGCATGGACGTGTCGGCACGTTCGTCCCGGGCTTTGGCGTAAGCATCGCAGACGCTGTCAAGGCGTCGTGCTCGGCCTACCCGTTCTTCGAGCGAACGATCGTCAGAACCGCAATGGGTGAGGACATTGAGCTGATCGACGGCGGGTACTGCGCAAACAACCCGACGCTGTACGCAATCGCCGATGCGGTCCAGGCGCTTCGGAGAGATCGCAAGGACATTCGGCTTGTGAGCGTTGGCGTGGGCATGTACCCCGACCCGAAGCCGAGCCTGTTGATGTGGCTGGCGAAAAAATATCTCGTCAGTGTCCAATTGCTGCAGAAGACCCTAGAGATCAACACGCAGTCGATGGACCAGCTGCGGCAGATTCTGTTCCATGACGTACCGACCATCCGGATCAACGACTCCTACGTCACGCCTGAAATGGCGACCGATCTGCTGGAGCACGACCTCAAGAAGCTGGGTGTCTTGTTTCAGCGAGGACGGGAGTCGTTCGCGTCGCGGGAGACGCAGCTTCGCGAGTATTTGCTATAGCCGGGGGAAGAAGATGCCAATTCCAGAATCGCAGCTCGAAACGTGGTCCCACCAGGGATCGATTACCCAGTCGAGCAGCACTTACAAGACGATCAAGAGCGTCCTGGAGGACAGCACCACGCCGTATGCTGGCAGGAACTTCAAAGTGTTCCTTCAAGGCTCGTACGGTAACGACACGAATATCTACGCCGAGAGCGACGTGGATATCGTCATACGGCTCGACGACTGCTTTCACAGCGATCTCGAATCTCTGTCCGATGACGAAAAGTCGGCCTACAAGCAGGCATTCAGCGACGCGACCTACACACATGCCGACTTCAGGCGGGACGTACTGTCGGTGCTTGAGGGGCAATACGGCTCGGCCGTGAAAGCCGGCGACAAGGCGATTGCCATTGACGCGAGTGGCTCGCGGCGCAAGTCGGACGTGATTGTTGCGACGCAATTCCGGCGCTACTTCAAGTTCCGGTCAGCGAGTGACTCTGAGTACGTCGAAGGCATTTGCTTTTTCAACTCTGCCGGCGAGCGAATCGCGAACTACCCAAAGCAGCACTCGGCGAACCTGACGGCGAAGCATCAGGCCTCTTCGCAGTGGCTCAAACCTATGGCCCGGGTGTTCAAGAACATGCGCAGCCGGATGGTCGAAGACGGCCTGATTAGGGCCGGTATCGCACCTTCGTACTACATCGAAGGCTTGCTGTACAACGTGCCGAACGAGAAGCTCACCACTAGCTATCAGGACTGCGTGGTCAACACCTTGAATTGGTATCGGCAGGAGGCTTCGAAAACCGACCTCGTGTGTGCCAACGAGCAGTATTACCTGCTGCGAGATGGTTACCACACGTGCTGGCGACAGGCAGCCTGTGATGCGTTCATCGAGGCGGCGGTGCAGCTTTGGAACGACTGGTAGTCAAAGGATTGGCTTAACAGGCAAGCATCACATCTGAAATACGGTTGACCACCGGTTCCGTTTGATTGCGGCGCGAGCCGAGCAAGGGACACAGCATCAAGGCCATTCGCTTCACTTGGGAATGGCACGATGGGACAGACCAACCGCCGCACATCCGCATGGCCTTCGCTGGCCGTGCTGTTGGCCGTGTTGCTTTCGGTCATGCAACCTGCCGACGCCGCCGACAGCCTCGCCATGGAGCGCGAGCAGCTCGCCGCGCTCGCCCGCCAGCTCGACCTGATCGACCGCCTCGCCGAGCACGCCGCCCATACCGCTCCGCAGGAACGCGCCCGCTACCACTTCGACTACGCCCGGCTGCGTGCCGACCTTAAGCGCGTTCGCGCCGGCCTGCAGGACTACCTCGTGCCCCAGCGCGCCCAGCCGCGCGATCCCGTCCCGCTGGCCGGCGACTACGTCCGCCGCGACCGCGCCGACGACGAGGAGCCGTCGCCATGACGCCTTCTGCCGATCAGGTCGCCGCCTTCCAGGCCAACGGCGGCTTTGCGCCTTCGGTCGTCTCTGCCGTGGTGCTGGGCTTCGTGTTCGCCGTGTTGCTGCTGTGGGGCGTGTGGGCCATGCGCACCGCCTACGTCGGCTGGGCCGAACACCGCATCACTGAACGTCAGTTCCTCGCCGTCGTCGTGCGCTTCGTGGCGATGTATCTGGTGCTGACCTTCTTCCTCCTCTCCTGACCGTCACGAAAGGCCATACGCCATGAACATGCCTCCGACACCCCATCGCATTCCGTCCCGCATCGCCGCTCCGCTGCTGCCGCTGGCGCTCGCGGGCCTGCCGCTGTCGGCCTTCGCGCAGGGCCTGCCGACCATGGAGGACCCTTCGCGCGGCCAGGGCAGCGGCATCCTGCAGACGTTGCAGAACTACGGCTACGACATCGTGCTGCTGATCGCGCTGCTCGTGGTCGCCTCGATGTTCGTCGGTGTCTGCTATCACGCCTACACGCGCTACTCGGAGATCCACACCGGCCGCGCCACCTGGGGCCAGTTCGGCCTGACGGTCGCCGTGGGCGCGATCCTGCTGGTGGTCGGCATCTGGCTGCTCACCAAGGCCACCGGCGTGCTGTGAGGGCGGCAAGCGATGGCCGTCCCTTCGGAGACCCCGCAAGACACGCTGGTGACGTTCCTGCCGCACCGGCTGAACCGCCAGCCGGTGGTCGTGCGCGGGCTGACCGCCGACGAGTTGTGGATCTGCGCTGGCCTGTCGGCCGCAGCCGGATTCGCGCTCGGCCTGCCGCTGGCCTGGCTCACGCACAGCATCGCCATGGTGCCGACGCTGATCGTCGCCGGTATCGCGCTGGGCGTCTTCGTCGGCGGCGGCTTCCTGCGCGCGCAGAAGCGCGGCCGGCCCGACACCTGGCTGTATCGGCAGCTCCAGTGGCGGCTGGCCCTGCGGTATCCGGCGCTGGCGGCACTCCTGGGCGGGCAGCGCCTCATCACCCGCTCGGGCTACTGGACGACCCGGCGCAACGCCGATCGAGGTGCGCCATGAGCCGTTTCAAGAACGAGGTTGCGCACCTGCAGGCGCACGTGAAGACGCTGCGCCTGGGGGTCGGCGCGTTGTTCGTGGTAGCGCTGCTGCTCGGCTTCGGCTGGTGGAGTGCGCCGAAGAGTCTCACCATCCATGTGCCGCCGGACTTGCGCTCGGGCAGCACGCGCAAGTGGTGGGACGTGCCGCCCGAGAGCGTGTATGCCTTCTCGTTCTACATCTGGCAGCAGGTGCAGCGCTGGCCCACGAACGGCGAGGAAGACTATCCGCGCAACCTACGCGCGCTGTCGGCCTACCTGACGCCGAGCTGCCGCGCCTTCCTGCAACAGGACTACGAGTACCGGCGCGCCAGTGGCGAGCTGCGTCAGCGCGTGCGCGGCATCTACGAGATTCCCGGCCGCGGCTACGGCGATGATCCGGCCTCGCGCGTCAAGATGGTCTCCGACCGCGATTGGATCGTCATGCTCGACGTGAGCGCGGACGAGTACTACGGCTCCGAGCAAGTCAAGCGCGCCCTGGTGCGCTACCCCATCAAGGTCGTCCGGCTGGACATCGACCCCGAGCGCAACCCCTTCGGCCTGGCGCTGGACTGCTACGCCGGCGCACCACAGCGCATCGAACCGCCGCCGACGCCGACCCAGGCCGGCGCGCCCGCCAACGCCTCCGGCCACCTGCAGGGAAACTCTCCATGAAGTCCGTTGCCTTGTCGGCCCTGGCCGGCGTCCTGCTGATCCTCGGTTTCGTGCCGGCCAGCCAAGCCGTGGAAATCCTGCGCTGGGAGCGGCTGCCCCTGCCGGTGCCGCTGGTGGTCGGCCAGGAGCGCGTGGTCTTCATCGACCGCAATGTGCGCGTCGGCGTGCCGGCCAGCGTTGGCGATCACCTGCGCGTGCAGAGTGCGGGCGGCGCGATCTACCTGCGGGCGAGCGAGCCGATTCCGCCCACGCGGCTGCAACTGCATGACGTGGAATCCGGCGCGCTTATCCTGCTCGACATCGCCGCCGAGCCGGCGAAGGACGGCCAGGCGCCGCTGGAGCCGGTGCGCATCGTGGAGGCGGAAGCCCCCGCCAAGCGCTACGGCGGCGGTGCAGCAAGCGGCGCGGACGAGCAGGCCGATGCGCCCGCGGGCAAATCCGTTCCCCGGCGCGAAACGCCGGTACCGGTCGTGCTGATGCGCCATGCCGCACAGAACCTGTACGCGCCGCTGCGCACCGTCGAGCCGGTCGCCGGCATCGGGCGCGTAAACCTGCGCCGCGGCCTCGCGCTGGACACCTTGCTGCCGACGTTGCCGGTGCACGCGCGGGCATTGGCCGCGTGGCGCCTGGAAGACCAGTGGGTGACGGCCGTGCGACTCACCAACACCGCCGCGCGTTGGCTCGACCTCGACCCGCGCGCCCTGCAGGGGAACTTCGTGGCGGCGACCTTCCAGCATCCGAACCTGGGGCCGGCCGGCACCCCGTCCGACACCACGGTGCTCTATTTGGTCACGCGCGGCCACGGCCTGGCCGAGTCGCTGCTGCCGGCGCTGAGCCCGATCGACGCCAGCGTGAACCTGCCGCCGGCCGCCGCGGCCGGCTCGACCGGAGGAGCGCGCGATGAAAAGTAATCCGTTGCTCAAGTGGCTGCTGATCCCGATGGCGCTGCTGCTGGTGTTCGTCGGCATCAAGCTGTTCTCCGGCGCGCCCGGCGGCCAGCCCGCTCCCAAGGGCGCGGCCAGTACGCTCACGCCCGAGGAGATGAAAGCCCTGGGCATCGCTGGCGACACGCCGCGCGATACCGTCGCCACGCTGGTGGCCCAGGTGAAGCAGTTGCGCACCGAGCTGCAGAGCGCGCTGGGCGACAACAAGCAGCACAAGGCCGAGAACGAGCGCCTGCGCGCGCGGGAAAGCGCGATCGACCAACGCATCCAGAGCGCGCTGGAAGGCGAGCGCAGCCGCCTGGAGCAGGAGCGCGCCCAAGTGGCCAGCGACAGGCAGCAGACCGAGGGGCTGATGCAGGATCTGCAGCGGCAACTGGACGGCCTTGCGGGCAAGGGCGGCCCGTCCGACCTGCCCGTCGGGCTGGGGCTGGAGGAGGGTGACGGCCAGCGCTTCGACCGCGGCACCAGTAACACGCAGTGGGTCGAGCCCGACGATGCCAAAGTGGACGCCACGAGCGGGAGCAAAGCGCCGGGCTTTCCATCGAGCTTCGGGCCGGCCCAGAAAAGCCTGTCGGCCACGGTGGAATCCGTCGCCGACGTTGGCAGCCGCGCGGTGGGCGCATCCACGAGGGCCGTGTACACCGTGCCGTCGAACTCCACGCTCATGGGGTCGATTGCCATGACGGCGCTGATCGGGCGCGTACCGATCGATGGAACCGTCAACGACCCGTACCCGTTCAAGGTGCTGATCGGCCCGGACAACCTCACGGCCAACGGCATCGACATCCCCGACGTCGCCGGCGCCGTGGTCAGCGGCACGGCCTCGGGCGACTGGACCCTCTCGTGCGTGCGCGGGCAAATCCGCTCGGTCACGTTCGTGTTCCAGGACGGCACCATCCGCACGGTGCCGGAGGACAGCAGCAAGGGCAGTAGCAGCGGCGGCAACTCGGGGCACAACGGCGCCAGCATCCAAGGCGGCCTGGGCTGGATCAGCGACCCCTACGGCATCCCCTGCGTCAGCGGCGAGCGGCGCAGCAACGCCCAGCAGTACCTGGGCAGCCAGGCGCTCATCACCGCAGCCGGCGCCGGCGCGGCCTCGCTCATCAAGTCCGACAACGGTAGCGTGGCCGTGGTCGCCAACAGCAACGGTTCGCTGGGCACCGTCGGCATCAGCGGCAACGAAGCGATGGGCCGCATCCTCGCGGGCGGCGTGCGCGACATGGCCGATTGGGTCAACAAGCTCTACGGCCAGGCCTTCGCGGCGGTCTACGTGCAGCCGGGCGCCAAAGTGGCCGTGCATCTGGAGCAGCCGCTCGACATCGACTACGACGCCAAAGGGCGTCGGGTCCACCACCGCACCGGAGAAGCCCATGCCTCGGATCTGGATTGACGCGGCCGCCGTCCTGCTGGCGGCCACCCTGCTCGGCGGCTGCGCCACCAGCAAGGAGAAGCTGCTGCCACACGGCGACAGCACCATGCTCGACATCTGGCATCGGGAGACCGGCGGCAGCGCGGGCGGCGGCCAGGCCGCGCGGCAACTGCTCGATGCGCGCCAGGGCCTGCGCCGGCCGCTGGTCGAGGCCGATGTGCAGGCGGCGCCCGGCGTGCAGGCGCGCTACACCCGTACCGCGCAGAACGAGATCTACCGCCAGTTCCACCGCCTGCCGAACCCCGACCTGGTGATGTACGTGTTCCCGCACCTGGCGGGCACCGACCCGGTGCCGGTGCCCGGCTACAGCACGGTGTTCCCGCTCTACCAGCGCGTGCAGTACGCGATGCCGGGCGAGCGCGTGGAGGACTACTGATGGCCTGGTCGCTGCCGTGGTCACGCAAGCCCGGCGCATCGCCTGCTGACGCCGCGGATGCGACCGATGATGCCTGGGCACGGCACGTAACGGCCTTGGCGGCACAGGGTGTCGCCGAGCCGGGCAGCGCGCTCGGCCGGGGCCGGCGCAGACCGGCCACCCAGGCCGACCACGATGCGCTCTATGGCGTCGCGCCGTCGTTCGCGGACTTGCTGCCCTGGGTCGAGTACCTGCCCGGCAGCAAGTGCATGTTGCTGGAAGACGGCCAGTCGGTGGCGGCCTTCTTCGAACTGGCGCCGGTCGGCACCGAGGGCCGCGAGATGGCCTGGCTATGGCAGGCGCGCGATGCGCTGGAGAACGCCCTGCAGGACTCCTTCGACGAGTTGGACGACAACCCTTGGGTGGTGCAGCTCTACGCCCAGGACGAGGCCGACTGGGACAACTATCTGCGCTCCCTGGCGAACTACCTGCAGCCGCGTGCGCAGGGCAGCGCGTTCAGCGACTTCTACCTGCGCTTCTTCGCCCATCACCTGCGGGCCATCGCCAAGCCGGGTGGCCTGTTCGAGGACACCACGGTGACGCGCCTGCCGTGGCGCGGCCAGGTCCGGCGCGTGCGCATGGTGGTCTACCGCCGCACGTCCGCCGCCCCGGCCTCGCGGCGCGGCCAGTCGCCCGAGCAGGCGCTGACCACGATCTGCGACCGCCTCGTCGGCGGGCTGGCGAATGCCGGCGTGAAGGCCCGGCGTCTCGGCGCGGCGGACATCCACGCCTGGCTGCTGCGCTGGTTCAACCCGAACCCGACCTTGCTCGGCGCCACTGCCGAAGACCGGGAACGCTTCTACGCGCTGACCCGCTACCCGGAAGAGCGGGAGGAGGGCGAGATCGAACTCGCCAGCGGCACCGACTTCGCGCAGCGCCTGTTCTTCGGCCAGCCACGCTCGGACGTGCCGAACGGCCTGTGGTTCTTCGACGGCATGCCGCATCGGGTGATCGTGATGGATCGCCTGCGCACGCCACCCGTGACGGGCCATCTGACGGGCGAGACGCGCAAGGGCGGCGACGCCATGAACGCGCTGTTCGACCAGATGCCCGAGGACACGGTGATGTGCCTGACGCTGGTCGCCACGCCCCAGGACGTGCTGGAGGCACACCTCAACCACCTCGCCAGGAAGGCCGTCGGCGAGACCCTGGCCTCGGAGCAGACCCGGCAGGACGTGCAGCAGGCGCGCGGCCTGATCGGCAGTGCGCACAAGCTCTACCGCGGCGCGCTGGCGTTCTACCTGCGCGGCCGCGACCTGGCCCAGCTCGATGCGCGCGGCCTGCAGCTCGTCAACGTGATGCTCAACGCCGGCCTGCAGCCGGTGCGCGAGGAAGACGAGGTGGCGCCGCTGAACAGCTATCTGCGCTGGCTGCCGTGCGTGTTCGATCCGGCTGCCGACAAGCGCCAGTGGTACACCCAGCTCATGTTCGCGCAACATGCGGCGAACCTGGCGCCGGTCTGGGGCCGCAGCCAGGGCACGGGGCATCCGGGCATCACGTTCTTCAACCGCGGCGGCGGGCCGATCACCTTCGATCCGTTGAACCGCCTCGACCGGCAGATGAACGCGCATCTGTTCCTGTTCGGCCCCACGGGTTCGGGCAAGAGCGCGACGCTCAACAACATCCTGAATCAGGTGACGGCGATCTATCGGCCGCGCCTGTTCATCGTCGAGGCGGGCAACAGCTTCGGCCTGTTCGGCGACTTCGCCGCACGGCTGGGTCTCACCGTGCATCGGGTGAAGCTCGCGCCCGGCGCGGGCGTCAGTCTGGCTCCGTTCGCCGACGCCTGGCGCCTGGTCGATACGCCGAGCCAGGTACAGACGCTGGACGCTGATGCGCTCGACGAAGACCAGACCGATGCCGGCATGGCCGTGGAAGGCGATGAGCAGCGTGACGTGCTCGGCGAACTGGAGATCACTGCACGGCTGATGATCACCGGCGGCGAGGACAAGGAAGAAGCGCGCATGACGCGCGCCGACCGCAGCCTGATCCGCCAGTGCATCCTCGATGCGGCCCAGCGCTGCGTAGCGGAGAAGCGCACGGTACTGACCCGCGACGTGCGCGAGGCGCTGCGCGAGCGCGCCCGCGACGCCACGCTGCCTGAGATGCGGCGCGCACGGCTGCTGGAGATGGCCGACGCCATGGACATGTTCTGCCAAGGCGTGGACGGCGAGATGTTCGACCGGTCCGGCACGCCGTGGCCCGAGGCGGACATCACCATCGTGGATCTCGCCACCTTCGCGCGCGAGGGCTACAACGCCCAACTCTCGATTGCCTACATCTCGCTCATCAACACCGTCAACAACATCGCCGAGCGCGACCAGTTCCTGGGCCGCCCGATCATCAACGTGACGGACGAAGGCCACATCATCACGAAGAACCCGCTGCTCGCGCCCTACGTGGTCAAGATCACCAAGATGTGGCGCAAGCTCGGCGCCTGGTTCTGGCTCGCCACGCAGAACCTGGACGACCTGCCGAAAGCGGCCGAGCCCATGCTCAACATGATCGAGTGGTGGATCTGCCTGTCGATGCCGCCCGATGAAGTCGAGAAGATCGCGCGCTTCCGCGAACTCAACGCTTCGCAGAAGGCGCTGATGCTCTCGGCCCGCAAGGAGGCCGGCAAGTTCAGCGAGGGCGTCATCCTGTCCAAGTCGATGGAAGTGCTGTTCCGCGCCGTGCCGCCCAGCCTCTACCTGGCGATGGCGATGACCGAGCCCGAAGAGAAGGCCGAACGCTTCCAGTTGATGCAGCAGCACGGCATCAGCGAGCTGGACGCCGCCTTCCGCGTGGCCGAGAAGATCGACCGTGCGCGGGGCATCGAACCGCTGGCGCTGGATACGTTGGCCTGACGGGAGCGACACGATGCGCCTGCCCTCATTCGCCCGCCGTCATCCCTGGATCGGTCTGCTGATCGTGGTGACGATTGCGGTTGCCTCGTGGATGCTGCTGCGCGCGCCGCATCCGGCAACCGAGTCCATGCCCCTGGCCGCCGCCGGGTCCGAGGGGCCGAAACCGGCTGGCCCGCCCTGGCTGTATGGCCGTGCCGATGCGCGCTTCACGGTGGTCGGCTACGCCGACCTGGAGTGTCCGTACTGCCGGGCCTACTTCCCCGAACTCAAGCGCTGGATCGACGCCCATCCCGAGGTGAACTGGCAGTGGCACCACCTGCCGCTGTCCATGCACGAGCCGGCCGCGACTGCCGGGGCACGCCTGGCCGAGTGCGCGGGCGAGACGGGCGGACACGCCGCGCTTTGGCAGGCAGTGGCCTGGCTCTACGCAAACACCCGTGGCGACGGCCAGGGCCTGCCGGAGGGCCTGCGCTATCCCGACCTCACGCCGGCCATGCAGGGTTGTCTCGACAGCGAGCGCCCCGATGCCGTCATCCGTGCCCAGGCGGCGGAAGCAGCACAGCAGGGCATCGCGGCCACGCCGGCCCTGCAACTGCGCGACCGCGAGTCCGGCAAGACCCTCCTGCTGCACGGTCCCGTCGAAGGCGATGCCTTGCTGTCGGCCATCGACCTGCTCGCCGCCGGCAGCACGACCGCGGCCGAACCCGCCCATTCCCCAGACATGCCCGCCGGCGTCGCCGGTGACATGCCCAGGTAGCCATCGATCTTCAAGGCTGCGGCGCGGCTCGTCCGCGTTGATCGAAACCCGTTCGCATCGCATCCCTTGACGCGAACAGCCACCGCATCCGCGGTGGTGGATGCCCGCTCGTCACCTGTTCCATCCCCATCGTCCCCCGGAGGGTTTGCCCTCCTGGGGCAGGCGCCCTCCGATCTCATCCATTGGAGGTTCGCCATGTCTCTTGCCATCGCCGACTCCCGCCCGGAGTCGCTCACCCTGATCGCCGCCCAGCACGAAGACTGGATCATCCAGCAGGCCATCACCCTGCTGGAGAACCGCGTGTTCAAGGCCGGTCCGGCGCTGGGCAGTCCCGCCGCCGTGCGCGACTACCTGCGCCTGAAACTGGTCGCGGAGCCGAACGAAATCTTCGCCGTCGTGTTTCTCGACAACCAGCACCAGGTGCTCGCCTACGAGCCGCTGTTCAAGGGCACGGTCGACCAGACTTCGGTGTATCCGAGGGTGGTGGTCCAGCGTGCGCTGGCGCTCAACGCTTCGGCGCTGATCCTGGCGCATCAGCATCCCTCGGGGAACACCGAGCCCTCGGCCGCTGATCGTGTGATCACCGAGCGGCTGAAGAGCGCCCTGGCCACCGTCGATGTCCGGGTGCTGGATCACTTCATCGTCGGCAAGGGCAGCCCGTACTCGTTCGCCGAAGCCGGCTTGTTGTAGTCCGCAGGCGCCCCTTCCGGGGGCGCCTTGCGTCTTGCCCCTATCCACACGTTCGCGATGCGCTCTGATGGTCGCGACTTTCGGAAGCTTGGAAGGCTTGTGGGATAGGCGGCTGAACCGGCCTTTACCTGTTGAGAAGCACACCTTTGCATGGCAGAATCTGCATATTTTCTAGTTGCCAGCAACGCGAATGTCTGCCGTCACCGCCATCCAGTACACTCAGGACCAGATGCGCACGCTAACCGGCGTGTCCGTCGAAACGGTGCGGCATTGGCGCAAGACCGTGCCCTACTTGGCGTCCAAGACCGGGAAGGCTGCCCGATTCACCTTCGCGGATCTCCTAGGCTTGGCCGTTACCAATGAGTTGGTCAGCTCGTTGGGAGTGCACATCGCCACCGTCAGCGTCGGCGTTGACGCGCTCTTTCGGTTGCTGGGCACGAGTAGCGCATTGGCGCTGAATGGGTCCGTGGCGTTCGTGACGGCCACTTCGGCGACCCTGTGCGATATCGGCCCCGAGGGGATTGGACCGGCGCCGACGCAACCGACTCTCGTCATCCCGCTCGATCCGTTGATCATGCGGCTTCAGCAGCACATGCTGCCGATCGTCCCGACGCCGAGCCAGGCAGCGTTGCCGTTTCCACCCGAAGCTATCCGGAGTAGGGCGTGAACACTGCCACGCTGGAACAGGTGCTCGCCGCAACCGGCTACCTGCCGGACGGGCAACCCGCGCCCGGTCTTCGGTTGGGGGCCGAGGCGCAGTCCTCGCGCCACGGCCGCGTTTTTGTTCCGGACGCATTGTGGCGCAGCGCGTCGTCGTTGACCGTCTACTTCAAGTTTGAGCAAAGCGCGCCTGCAGACGATCTGGTCAGCCAGTGGCGACGAGAGGTCTGGAACGAGGGGTTCGCGCCGTTGCTGTGGGTGATCTCGCCGCAGCGTATCGACCTGTACAACGGTTTCGGCACACCCGCGAAAGAAGGCGATGCCCAGAGACATTTGATTCGGCGTTTCGAGAACATCGAAGGTTCGCTTCATGAACTGGACGAGTTGGCCGGCCGACTGGCGATCGAGACGGGCCAATTCTGGGCCCAGGTGCCGGCCATCGATCGCAAGACCAGCGTCGATCAGAAGCTCCTGTCTGACCTTGGATGTCTCGAACGCGATTTGGTCGCAGGCAATCTCGCGCGCGATGCGGCGCAGGCCTTGATTGGGCGCGTGATCTTCACCCAGTACCTGATTGACCGCGAGATCGTCAGTGCGGCGCGGTTGAAGCGGGTATGCGGCCGCACGGCGTTGCCGGCGATCCTGCACGACCGGCCAGCGACCAGCAAGCTGTTCGCATGGCTGGCCCAGACCTTCAACGGCGATATGTTTCCGCCCTCGTCGGTGAAAACGACACCAGCAGCTCACCATTTGACGCGGGTTGCGGAGTTCCTGGAGGCTGTCGATCCTGAAAGCGGGCAACTCAGCTTCTTCCCGTACCAGTTCGACGTGATTCCGGTCGAGCTCATCAGCTCGATCTACGAGCAGTTTGCACATGCTGAGCCGCAGACTGGAGGAAAGCGCACAGAAGCGTTGCGAAACGGCGTGCACTACACGCGACTGTCCGTCGTCTCGCTGGTCCTCGATGAGGTCATGGATGGTCTATCTGGACGGGAGTCGGTGCTGGATTTGACGTGCGGCTCCGGTGTCTTCCTGGTCGAAGCGCTGCGGCGCTTGGTTCATCTTCGCTCGCAAGGTCAGCCGCCCACGAGGGAGCTGATCCGCTCGACGCTCTACGGGCAGGTGTATGGCGTAGACATTAGCGAAGCCGCGATTCGCGTCGCTGCGTTCAGCCTGTACCTGGCTGCGCTTGAGCTGGACCCTGACCCGCAACCACCGCAGTCCCTGAAGTTCCAGCCATTGATCGGCAGGACATTGCTCGTCGGTGACGCTCGTACTGTCGAACGTGATGGAGATGGCAAGGCCGTGCTGGCGACGCCGACAGGGCTGAAGCAGTTCGACCTTATCGTGGGCAATCCCCCTTGGAGCTTTAGGGGGCAGACAGGAACCGAAGCGCGGCGCAAGACCAGGGTTGCGGGCGTACCTGCGCAACCGCGCGGTGAAGGCTTGGATTTCGTGTTGCGAGCGGCGGAGTTCTCACATGAGAAGACCCGTTTCGGCATCATTCTTAGCGCGATGCCGTTCTTCAGCCGCAGCGGCACCGGCATGGCAGCAGCTCAGCATGTGATGCGAGCCGTGGCTCCGATCACCTTGGTAAATCTGTCCAATTTGTGCAGTTGGCTCTTCGCGACAGCGGCCATGCCCGCAGTGGTTCTCTTTGCCCGTCATCGACCGAAGCAGCGAACGGATCAGGTCACGGTCGTTCAGATCCCGTGGACGCCCAGCGGTGCAAGGACTCATTCGTTCGAGGTGGCGCCGAGTGACGTCATCACTTTGACACTCGACGAAATCCAAGAACAGCCGTTGAAGCTCAAGGCAGCAGCCGTTGGCCGGCGCCGTGACCTCCTATTGCTGGATGACTTGACTTCGGCCCACAGAAATCTGGGCGAGCAACTCTCATTACTCGACACTACCTTCCAGGTTGGATTGATTCGCGGGGCCCCAGAGAATCAGACGCGCGATGCTCGCCCGCTAAAAGGATTGGATGTACTGCAAGTCAAAGACATGCAGCACTTCAACATTCCCGATGATTTGCCGACTTTCAGCCAATCGAAGGCACAATGGCCACGATCGCGGGAGATATATCAAGCCCCGCTTCTCATCGTGAAGGAAATGCTTCTGGGGAGTCCACGCGTCTTGGCGGCCGTCTCCGAGCGGGATCTCGTCTTCACGAACTCATACTTCGCAGTGTCTCTTCCGAGAGGGCACACGCGGACGGCACATTTGCTTGCCACCGTGTTGAGTTCTGCTTTTGCGACATGGTTCTTCTATCTGACCGCTGCAGAGTTTGGAATCTACAAGAGGAAGCTGCTGGCTCGCGACCTCAGCTTCCTACCGGTGCCTAATTTCACGAGCGCAGTGAAATCTGAGGCTGGCCAGCGCCTGCTGCAGATTGAGAAGAATCTGCGCGCCAACGGCACCGACGAGAGGGGATGGGCTGAACTGGACGAAGCTGTCTTCGATCTGTACGAACTGAACGATGCCGACCGAACTGTCATTCGAGACGGCCTCCTTCGCGCCGGGTGGCAATGGGAAACCGGCCGCGAATCATCCGTGGAGCCATCGGACAGTCGTACTGAGGTCACGGCGTATGCCAAGACGTTCCTGTCCGTTATCGAGGATTGGCTTTCCGTTCGCAATAAGCGGCACATGCGCGCCGAAGTGCTCGACTTGCCAAGCAGTTCGGCCTTGCGCGTCGTGCGCTTTGTCTTGGAAGAAGGGCCGGGTAATGCGAGCGTGAGCGTCGTGGCACCACAAGGCGAATTGGGTGAAGTACTGGCACGTATCGGCAGGCGCCTGAAAGTCAAGATTGCGACCGCGCTCAGTGCAGAGCGGGAATTGCGAGTACACGGACGCAACGAAGTCGTGATCATCAAGCCAGCAGCGCGGCGCTACTGGATGGGCATAGCGGCACTGGAAGATGCCGATGCAGTGGTCGCGGAGAGCTTTTCAGGGGGCAAAGTTTGAGGATCCCCTATGAGGCACCTCCTGCACTGGGCAGAGAGTTCATTGAACTTGAGCCCGAGGTTGTGGCGGTCATTCTGCTGACACTGGCCGCAGGTTGGCAGCGAGCATGCGCAGCCGAGGACGTGAATGCCAACGCTGGAGAGGTAATCATGACCGAGCGCCTGCGGGACGGGATGCGCATTGCGCTGAAGAACTCCCCGTGGAAGCAGATCATGGTGCTGCCTGGCACGGAATCGCGATCCAAAAGCAACGTGATGCTGCCAGACGGACGTACCGACATCCCGCTGGCGTTCGTCGAAATTTTCTTGCGCACGCAGGAGCATGATCCGCACGCGATCATCGAATGCAAACGAATCGCCGGGTCGGACACTCACTTGTGTCGAGAGTACGTCGTCGAGGGCATGGATCGATTCATCCAGGAGAAGTACGGCGAGAACCATGCTATCGGCTTCATGGTGGGGTACGTTCTTGCCGGCGCTCCTTCGGAATCCGCGGATGGCGTCAACGCTTACTTGAGAAGAGTTTCGCGCTCGGTAGATCGCCTCGCCCCGAGCGACATCAGTGACGGGACTTGGCAGAGCCTACATGCACGCTCCAAGCCGTCGATGCCGATTCGCTTACAGCATGCGTTTCTTGGGTTCGCGGGCACCTCAGCGTCCCGCACCTGATCTCCGCCTCCGACAGGAGGCAATCACAACGCTCACAACGGCATAGGGTATGAAACCGGCAGGGGCCGGATGCGGTTTCTTTGTCGCGCTAGATCGGCACTTGAAGTCGACTGTGACTTTGATCGACTCCAAGGACGCCCGATATGCCGGCCCCCGTCTTCAAGGCTTCGCCCCGGCTGCCGACCATCAGCATTGCGCCCGGACTGTGGGCAGTGCTGTTCATGTTTACCCAGACTGCAGCAGCCGACGTGCTCGTCGTCACCGACAGCCGTCATCCGGTGCAGGCTCCAGCCGGCGTGCGGATCATCGAGCTGGACCAGGCCACGCGCATCGAGGTCGAACTCGCCGCGCACCTACCGGCCGACCCGCAACGGGCTGCAGCCCTGGTGCGGCAGCGGTTGCAGGACGGTGGCGAGGCCCTTCAACGCCGCATCGGCCACGCCTACCAAGGTGTCGCGGATGCCTGGGGACTGGGCATCGCCAAGATTCCCGCCGTGGTGGTCGATCGACGCTACGTGGTCTACGGCGAGCCCGACGTGCCCCGCGCCGTCGCACGCATCAACGCCTACCGGAGCGCGCAGCCATGAGCCTCCTGCTGGCACGCCGGCGCCTGCGCGCCACCGCCGCCTCGCTGCTGCTGAGCGCGGCCACGTCGACGTTCGCCCTGGACACCGCCACCATCGTCTCGTCGGCGCTGTCCCCCGACTGCCTCGAATACCGCGTGGTCGGAATCTGCTACTGGCTGTACTGCACGCCCTTCGGCTGCTCGGTTCGCACCTCCGTCAAGGTGCGCCACTACGTCCCCGATGCGGTGGTGTCGAGCTACTCGAACACCGGCGAAAACCCGTGGCAGGAAGTCAGGGCGATGAGCATGCCCAACCCGACCGCCAAGGCTGGCGGTGACGGCACGACCAATCACGACAACGAGAACAACCTCGCCAAGTTCAAGAACGCCGATGTCATCGGCCATCCGGCCGGGATGGTGTTCAGCCAGTTCGCCAGCGCCTCCGGCTACACCTGCGAAGGCGCTGGCACGGCCTTCATGCCGTATCTGCTGAGCACGCTCGACACGATCGCCTGGCGCTACAACATCCCGGAAGCGTTCTACCCCGAAGCGCTCATCCCCGGCCGGCGCGAAATCGGTACGCGCACCGGCCTGAACCTCTGGGGCAACGTGTATCCCCGCGGTGGCTTCCTGCACCAGACCGACGACCACAAGAGCGGCGCCGTGGTCGCGCAGCGCGCGGGCGACATCGTGACGCGCCGCAACCAGATTCACGTGTACCAGCCTCTGCTGGCCAACGCCCGCGACGGCTACTGGCCGGCCGGCGCGCTGATGGAGACCGACGCCTCGACGGGCAAGTGGCAGGAGCTGACGCCCACGCTCTCGAACAGTTGCGTGGTTTTCCCGCACAGCCGCACCCGCGTGCAGGCCCAGCAAGGCGACTACGCCTGGGCCTTGTGGCGGCCGTACTCCTGCTGCCGGCGCCGTGGCCAGGTCTTCCTCGGCAGCGTCGATTTCATGTGAGGAACCCACGATGACCGCCTCCCTCCGTCACTTCCTGCGCCGCGCGAAGTCGCCCCTGCGGGCCACGCTGCTCGTGGCGGCCATCACGCTGGTCGTCGGCGTCGCCTGGGCGCAGACCCGCATCGATCCCAATGGCGTGAACGTCAGCGGCAGCGTGATCGGCGACGACGTGCTCTACAGCATCGGCGGCGGCCGGGCCGTGTCGATGGGTGGTGCCGGCAACATGCAGAGCATCGGCGTCGGCGTCGGCTGGAACAGCAACCTGATCTGCGGCGACATGAGCATCACCACGACGCTGCAGAACCAGCTCAACGGCATCACCAACGGCTTCCAGACGATCATGAGCAACGTGATCCAGAACGCCACCAGCGCCGTGGCCTCGCTGCCGGCCCTGATCATCCAGCGCGCCGACCCGGGGCTGTACAACCTGCTCACCAACGGCATCCTCCAGGCGCGCCTGGATTTCGACCGCTCGAAGATGACCTGCCGGGCCATCGCCAATCGCATGGCGGACATGGCCGGAGGCCAGGCCGGCTGGGACCAGCTCGCCGAAGGGATGGCGCTGCGGGATGCGGTCAGCAGCACCGATGCCGTCTCCGCCATCGAGCAGGCCGAGTCCAACAAAGGGAACAACGGCGTGCCATGGGTCGGCGGCGGCAACGCGGGCGGCTCCGGTCAGAGTTCGATCAAGGTGGTCGGCGATGTGACGCGCGCGGGCTACAACCTGCTCAACGGGCGCAGCGCCACCGATACCTCGTCGATCGCGCGCAGCGCCTGCGGCAACCGCCTGACCTGCCAAACTTGGTCCTCGCCCCAGGCGGCCGCGGACTGGGCGACCCGCGTGTTGGGCGAACGCGAGCAGCGCACCTGCGAAAACTGCACGAAGACCCAGACCACGCCTGGCGTCGGGCTGACGCCAATGATCCAGGAAGAGTACGAGACCAAGCTGCAGGCGCTGCAGGAACTGGTGACGGGCACCCGGCCGACGACGCTGGCCAATCTCGACGCGGCCGGCAGCAGCTCGCTGCCGATCACCCGCGGCGTGATCGAGGCCCTGCGTGACGAACCCGACCAGGACGTGCTGGGCAAGCGCCTGGCGTCGGAGGCGGCGCTGTCCAGCGTGCTGGAGAAGGCCCTGCTGCTGCAACGCACGTTGCTCACTGGCAAGAAGGAGCCGAACGTCGCCGCCAACGAACTGGCCGTGCAGGCGGTAGACCAGGAGAACAGCGCGCTGGAGCAGGAGATCAACAACCTCAAGACTGAGCTGGAGCTGCGGCGCACGCTGGCCGGCAACTCGGCGATGGCGATCATCCAGCGCCACAGCACCCGCGCTGCCGGTTCGCGCGGCGTCTTCGAGGGCGACACCACGCGCGACCGTCTGCGGGAAGTCCAGAGGCCGCGGAGCGGTACGCCATGAGCCGGCTGGCCTGGCTGCGGCTGCCATGGCTGTTCAACCGCCGCGTCGGTGTGGCGCTGCTGTGGACCTTGCTCGTGGTCGCCGCCGCGGTGGCGGTGAACATCGCCGGCATCCACGTGGTCGGCGGCGTCGAGGGCTGGCAGCACTGGCTGCAGGCGCACGCCGGCCACTTCTTCGTGTGGCGGCTGTGCCTCTACGGAGCGACGGCTTACGGCTGGTGGTGGATGCGTCGGCGCCTGTTGCGGCGGGAGCCGTCCCGCGAGACGCATCAGCGCCTGCTGCGCACGGAGATCGCGGCCGTGATCTCCGTGGTCGCGCTGGAAGCCAGCCAACTGCTGCGGCACGGCTGAGACCGGGAGGCAGGCATGACGCTCTACACCACGGACTACCTGGAGTATTACCTGACCCTGGTAGCTTGGGTGGTCAACAACGGCATCTGGAGCATTCTCGTGGCCAGCGGCGTGTTCGCGCTGCCGTTCGTGGCCATCGTGATCCAGGAGTGGCTCAAGGCCCGCAGCGAAGGTGCGGACGAAGGCAACAAGGGCGTGCTGTCGTCGATGCGCATCGAGAACCGGGTGTGGGTGGCGATCGTGGTCATCATGTTCGCCGGCATCCCGTTCATCCCGGTGGATCTCGCCACGATCAGGTTCGACACCACGCGCTCCGCGCAATGCCAGGTCAGTGTCCCGCTGCCCAACGACACGGGCTGGTCCAACGTCTACACGGCGCTCAACGACCAGAGCGCGCTGGTGCCGGTGTGGTGGTTCTTCATACACGCGCTGTCGAAAGCCGTGACGGGCTCCGCGGTGGCGGCGATTCCCTGCGGCACGGACCTGCGTCAGATTCGCATGGATGTGGATGCCACGCGCATCGACGATCCGGTGCTGGCACAGGAGGTCGCCGACTTCACGCACGACTGCTACGGGCCGTCGCGCGCCAAGCTGTTCATGAACCGGCCGACGCTCTCCGACGAGCAGATGAACGACGTCACCTGGATCGGGTCGAGTTACTTCCTCGACACGCCCGGCTTCTATGACACCTATCGCGCCAGGACCCCACGCACGGCCTGGACCTACGACGCGACCCGCGATGCGGGGCTGGCACAGGTGGACAGCGGCGGCGGCTATCCGTCCTGCCGGCAGTGGTGGGCCGATGGCGGCCAGGGACTGCGCAGCCGGCTGCTGGCACAGGTCGACCCGGACCTGCTGACCCGCATCGGGCGCTGGGTGGGCTTCCTGTCGCAGAGCGAGGTCAATGACTCGGTGATCCGCGCCGTCGTCTCACCGCGGCAGCAGAAGATGAACCAGGGCGCCGTCTACACCGATTACGGCGGCCAGATCGACAAGACGCTGCCGAACATCGTCACGCGCGGCGCGAGCGACCTGGGGCTGACCGTCGGCTCGCTGGGCTTCTTTCCGGCGATGGACGTGGTGCGCCAGGCGCTGCCGATGGTGCTGACGATGCTCAAGATGGCGCTCGTCATCTGCATCCCGCTGGTGCTGCTGATCGGCACCTACGACCTGAAGACGGTGGTGACGGTGAGCTGCGTCCAGTTCGCGCTGTTCTTCGTGGACTTCTGGTTCCAGCTCGCGCGCTGGATCGACAGCACGATCCTGGACGTGCTCTACGGCTGGGGGTTTGGCGCCGACAGGCCGCACACGAACTTCGATCCGCTGATCGGCTTGAACAACGCCTTTGGCGACATGCTGCTCAACTTCGTCATGGCGATGATGTTCATCGTGCTGCCGACGTTTTGGGTCATGGCATTGGCTTGGGCAGGCGTTCGCACGGGAAATATCGTGCAGGGGTTGTCCACCGCCACCTCGGACGCCAAGGGCGCTGGAGGGCGTGGCGCTGGTATGGCAATGAGCGCCGTATCGAAGAAGTGACCGCCGTTCAGTCGTCGTCGGTCACATGCGGGTCGATGCGCCAGTCGCTCTTGTCATAAAGCCCGAAGCCGTTGGGGCCTTCCCTCCACTCGGGTTGCGGTTCCTCTTGATCAGAGTCGTCGTGCTGCACGAGCCATGCAGCAGTCACCGCAAAGGCAAGCAGCAGGGCCAGCCAGAACGCGGAGTAGAGCAGCGCACCGAGCACGGCGAGCTTGACGATCCAGAGCACCGCCGTCGCCGCGCCCGCGGGCACCCCGCGCGTCACCAGCCAGCCGGCGACACGCTGCTCGCGGCGCAGGTATCCACGCCAGGCACGGCCAGCCCCCCGGCCCAGCCGGTGGCTCCAGCGCCCGTTGTGCGTGTTGGTGGTCATGCTCATATGCCTCGGCTTCAGTGGTGCCTCACCTCGCGGAGCGGCCGGTCGTGGCCTGCCCTCCAGCATAGACCGCGATCAGGAGGGCGGGTTGCGGCCGGCAGAGCCGGGTTGGCTCGGGTCGCAGGGCGATTAGATTCTGCACTACAAATCAAACCTTATGCTACTTTCCATGCACGTTCCTGCGATAGCTCTAGGGGCTGATTGGATTCCGTGCTATTTTTACACCATGGATGGAAATTCTAGGCACCAGGTAATCAAGCGGCTGCAGGCGGGACTTCCCCGCGGGGCGCCGTTCGACCTTGCCACCCTGAGCCAGTTCGGGGTGTCGCCCCAGCTCGCCGCCCACTATGCCGACGGCGGGTGGCTCGTGCGCCTGGCCCATGGCGTCTATGCCTTCCCGAACGATGAATTCGGGGTCTACGGTGCGCTGAAGTTCCTGCAACAGCGCGTGCCCGGCCTGCACGTCGGCGGCAAGAGCGCCCTGGCCCTGCAGGGTGTGCGGCACAACCTGGGCAGCCGGGAGGCGCTGGTGCTGTGGGGCGACGGTCGTTTCGTGTTGCCAGCCTGGTTCACCTCGCGCTTTCCGGCCCGCTACGTCCACGCCCGCCTGTTCGACTGGCCGGACACGGCGCTGGCCAGCAAGACCCTGACCACGCCGCCTGGCCTGCCCGAGGATCTGCGGGTGGCTGCCTCCGAGCGTGCCGTTCTGGAGCTGCTGTACGAAGCCGGCGTCAAGCAGAGCCTCGAAGAGGCCCGCAACATCTTCGATGGACTGCGTTCCCCCCGCAAGGACTTGCTCGGACAACTGCTGTCCTGCTGCGCCAGCGTGAAGGCCGTGCGCCTGTTCCTCACCTGGGCACGCGAGACCAGCCTCGTGGATGTGGATGCCCTGCTGGAGCAGTACCCGGTTCGCACCGGCAGCAACACGCGCTGGATGAGCCGGCTCGATGACGGCACCTTGCTGAGCCTGAGACCTCATGGATAAGACCTACGCGGACACCGTTCGCCTGCTGCTGGCCGTCGCGCCCGACGTGTTCGCCAACGACATCTTCGCCATGAAGGGCGGCACGGCCATCAACCTCTTCGTGCGGGACATGCCGCGCCTGTCGGTGGACATCGACGTGGTATACCTCCCGTGGCAGACGCCGCGCGACGAAGCGCTGCAAGCCATCAACCAGGAGCTGGCCGCCATCGCCGCGCGCCTTGCACCGCTGGGCGTGCAGACACGCCTGGTTCGCGCCAAGGACCTGGGGGACACCAAGCTGATCGTCGAGAACGATGCCAGCCAGGTGAAGATCGAGGTCAACGTCGTGTTCCGAGGCAGCGTGCTGCCCGTCGAGCGGCGGCCGCTGAGCGCCAAGACCAGCGATTTGTTCGGCGTCGAGTTCGAGCTGCCGGTTCTGGCACCGGACGAGCTGTACGCCAGCAAGCTGGTGGCCGCGCTGGATCGGCAGCACCCCCGCGACCTGTTCGACGTGTGGCAGCTCTACGAATCGGGCGACATCAGCGACGGCATGGTCGAGTGCTTCGTGATCTATCTGGCGGGCCACAACCGGCCGCCCCACGAAGTGCTGTTCGGCAACGACAAGGACATCGCCGGCGAGTACGAGCGGGCCTTTGTCGGCATGACCGAAGTGGACTGCTCCCTGGAGACACTGCTCGATGCTCGCGCCAGGATGCGGCGCGAGCTGCCACAGCGACTGAGCACCGCGCACAAGCAGTTTCTGAGCGGGCTGGCGCGCGCAGAACCGGACTGGTCGCTGGTGCAGTGCCAGCACGCCGCGCAACTGCCGGCACTGCGCTGGAAGCTCGCCAATCTGGAGACCTTCCGCAAGCGCCGTCCCGACGACTTCGCAGCGCAATCCGCCGCCCTCGACACCGGCTTGGGCCAGAGCTGACGAGCGTCCCGCAGCGCCCCACTTGCCGGGATTGCCCCATGCCGCATTCATCGTGGCGCCCCGCGCAGCAGCGGCCCTATACCCAAAGGCTTCCGATAAAGGCCAAAGGGCTGGGAAGGGGCAAAGGAAGGGCGCCAAGGGGAAAGGCCCTATCCTGAAAAGGCCAAAAGGCGCCCCGAGCAGCCCGTCATCCGGGGTTCGCCATGCTCTCGCTGTTCCAGCGCAAAAGGGTGCCACCCACCGCCGGCACGCCGCCCACCTCCGCCATCGAAACTCCGAAAGGGTCGATGCGGCCGGAGTCGGCCGCATCGCTGCTGGCCACGCCGCGCCGGCAGAAACTGCTGGAACACATCTGGCAGCGCACATCGCTCTCGCGCCGGCAGTTCGCCACGCTCTACCTCGCCCCACTGGAGCGCTACGCCGAGCTGGTCCAGCAGTTCCCGGCTTCCGAGAACCACCACCACGCCTATCCGGGCGGCATGCTGGACCACGGCCTGGAGATCGTCGCCTATGCGCTGAAGCTGCGGCAGTCATACCTGCTGCCTGCGGGCGTCACGCCGGAGGCACAGGCGGCCCAGGCCGAAGCCTGGACCGCAGGCACGGCCTACGCGGCCCTGCTGCACGACATCGGCAAGATTGCCGTCGATCTGCACGTCGAACATGCCGACGGCAGCGTCTGGCATCCCTGGCACGGCCCGCTGCGAAAGCCCTACCGCTTCCGTTACCGAAAGGAGCGCGAGTACCGCCTGCACAGCGCCGCCACCGGGCTGCTCTACGCGCGCCTTCTCGATCGGGACATCTTCGACTGGCTCAGCGGCTATCCCGACGTCTGGGCCGCGCTGCTGTACGTGCTGGCCGGCCAGTACGAGCACGCTGGCACGCTCGGCGAACTGGTCGTGCAGGCCGACCAGGCATCGGTCGCCCAGGAACTCGGCGGCGATCCCAGTAAGGCGCTGGCGGCGCCCAAGCATGCGCTGCAACGCAAATTGCTCGACGGCTTGCGCTACCTGCTCAAGGAGGAATTCAAGTTGAACCAGGCCGGCCCGGCGGACGGCTGGCTGACCCAAGACGCCCTGTGGCTGGTGAGCAAGACCGTCTCCGACAAGCTGCGCGCACATCTGCTGTCGCAGGGCATCGACGGCATCCCGGCGAGCAATACGGCGGTGTTCAACGTGCTGCAGGATCACGGCATCGTGCAACCGACGCCGGATGGCAAGGCGATCTGGAAGGCTACCGTCACCAGCGACGCCGGCTGGTCGCACGCCTTCACGTTCCTGAAACTCTCGCCGGCCATGATCTGGGATGCCGCCGACCGGCCGGCGCCGTTCGCAGGCCGTGTGCAGGTCGAAGAGGAACAGGCGGAGCCGCCGCCGCTAGCGCCGGCGGTGGCCGATGGGCCGCGCGTGGAAGGCACCGAAGCTGCACCCGCGAGCACGGCGCCGATCGCATCCATAGCCACAGACACCGGCGTGGCCGCGCTGCTCGATCTGCTGGGCGACACCGCTCCACCCACAGCATCGGAGACCCCGACTTGCCCTGTTGCCGAGGCCGAGCCGGCCCCTTCGACCGTGCCCACGCCAGGAATGAGCCTCGCGCCTTCCCAGGATCGCGCGGAGCCCTCCGGGGCGCACTTCATGGCCTGGCTGCGCCAGAGCATCCAGACGCGCAAGCTCATCATCAACGACGCCAAGGCCCTGGTGCATACCGTCGCCGGTACGACCTACCTCGTCAGCCCCGGCGTGTTCCAGCGCTACGCGCAGGAGTACCTTCAAGTCGCCGCGCTGGCCAAGCAGGAGAAGCTGGAGGGGTGGCAGTGGGTACAGAAGCGCTTCGAGAAGCTGGGACAGCACCGCAAGCAGCCGAGCGGGCTGAACATCTGGACCTGCGAAGTCACGGGGCCGCGCAAGTCGCGCCGGCTGCACGGCTACCTGCTCGTCAGCCCGGATGCGCTGTTCCAGGAGACGCCGCCAGACAACCCATACCTGCGGCTCCTCAACGAGGCCGCAAAGCGCGAAGATTCAGCCCTTGGGGGCAAGGACAACGACGATCAGGGGTAGGCGTGCGGCCGCTGCGCAGGCCGGCTTCAATCCGCGGATGGGGCCGACTCTGCCAGCTTGGCTTCGGTCAGAGTCATCAAGTGGGCGGAACTGCATTTCAGCGCACGGGCGATCTTGAGGATGAGGGGGAGCGTGGGGACATGCTCGCCGCGCTCGATCTTGCCCATGTGAGACCGCTCGATGCCGGCCATGTGAGCCAGCGTTTCCTGAGCGATACCCTGGTTGGTTCTCTCTTCCCGCACGGCAGCCCCAAACGCGATGGCTGGTTCCGCTTCGTAGGTAGTGGTGCCGGTGGGGCGGCCCCTTTGGATCGAACGCTTTGGCATTGCCAAGAGCGTCGAACACGGTCACGATTTAAACCACGTTAAACTTAACTCATTCAACGGCTTCGAGATCAGTTGCCACGAGTTCACCGCCTGGGGGGAGCTGGACGTGGAATCGAGTGACATCACCGCCGAAATTCGCATGGCCGTCCTCGGCGAATGGGTGCCTCCCCAGCTCGCCGACGTGCTCGCCCTGCAGCGTGCCGAAGAGCCGGAGACTCATGCCGTCCTGGCCGGATGGACAGATCCCGTTCGAGGCGCGGAGCTGCCGGGCGACGGCTTCGACTTCGCCTTGTCTGCGGTTGCCCGGCAGTGGCCTGGCTGGGTATGCGAGCCGCTGTGGCATGACACGCTGGCGGTCGCCGTGGCCAAGCGCTCCCACCTGCTGGCCTACCGTGAAGTGCCGTGCGGGGAAGTGCTCAAGCAGCCCTTGATCTGCTCGCAGTCCACGGCCGATGAACCATGGCGCATGACCGTGCAGCGCGTGTTCGAGAACGCGCTGCAGGAGCGGGAGCAAACGGTGGAGACATTCGATGTGGCGATGACGCTGGTTGCCGCCGGGTACGGGATCGCCATTGCGCCTGCCGCGAGACTGGCGAGCTACCTACGCCGAGGCATCGCCATGCGGCCGCTGGCCGGCGCACCAACGATCGTGATGGCTTACCTGCTGCGCCGCAACGCTTCCTTGTCGGACACCCAGGCAAGATTCGCCCGCCGCGCGCGCTTGGTGTCCTGACAGATACGCCGGGATCGCGGTTTCGCCACGATCCCGCATTCCTGCTGCTAGGCAACCACGACTCGCGGCAGGGTCCATTCGCTTTCCTTCACGGCTGTGCTCACGGCCATGACGAGCTTGTCGAGATTGCTGGCCGTCACGCCCTCCAGTGCCGAACGCCCCCGCAGCATCGAGCGCGGCTGCAGCAGTGCATGGTAGATCTGCCAAGGGTCCGCACCCCTGGTCAGCTTCAGGACGGACTGGATCAGCTCGTGCTTGAGTGGGTCGAGGTGCCAGTCCGGCACGCGCTGGCCGCGGTTGCCTACGTTCAACGCCAGCAAGTTGCCCGCCTTGATCTCGTAGCTGATCCACCTGCGGGATTTGCCTGCCATCTTGGCAAACGCAGCGACGGGAAGGTTGTGCGGCGCCTCGAAGACATCGAACAGTTCCATCCTCTCGCGCTGAATGTCCGAAGGCACCAGCGGCGCGGCCGATCGAGGGGGCGGAACCGCCGGCAGCCGATGTGCGGCGGCAGAAACCAACGGCATGGCGTCACCCGGCTTCGTCACCAGCAGGATTGGCGAAGCGGCAACCGGCGTGGAGGGCGCGCTTGCGGTTTGCTCACTCGGGAACGCGGGCACGCCTTCCAGATGCACGGTGAGCGGCATGCTGGCTGCCTCGACCTGGTTCTGCTCGAAGAGGTCGAGCCGATCGGCCCAGTCCTGCATCATGCGGCGACGCTGCTCCACGTACTCGGCATGGTTGTAGGTCGCGCTGACCTTGTTGGGATCGACATGCGAGAGCTGTGCATCCACCCAGACCTTCGGGTAGCCGATCTCGTTGAGCGCAGTGGACATCGTGCCGCGGATGCCGTGTCCGGTCAGGCGTTCCTGATAGCCCATGCGCTTGAGCGCACCATTGAGCGTGTTCTCGCTGATGCGCTTCTTCAAGTCGCTGTCGTGCCGGAACAGGTGGCGCTGGGCCGGCTTGAACTCATCCAGCAGGTGCCGGACGATCTCCATGGCCTGAATCGACAGCGGCACGATGTAGGGCGGGATGTCCTTTGGCTGCTGCCGCTTCTTGCGCATATCCAATTGGAGTTGCTTCACGACGTCGGGCGGGATGATCCACAGCCCACGGTCCAGATCGAATTGATCCGGCGTCGCCTGTCGCAGCTCTCCGGTTCGCACGCCGGTCAGCAGCAATAGCCGCAGCCCGAGCTGGGTCTGCCGCCTGCCGCGATAGCTGCGTAGCCGCTGCAACAGCTTCGGCAGTTCGGCCATGCGCAGGAACGGGTTGTGGTTGACGGGTGGCAGCGGCAGCGCCACCACATCGAGATCGGAGGCGGGGTTCTGTTCCAGGCCCGGCACGATCACCAGCGCGTAGCGGAACAGTTGGTTGAACCACGTCCTGACTTTCTCGGCGACGGAGAGCGCCTTGCGCTTCTCGATCTTGGCGATCACCTCCAAGAGGTCGGGACGCTTGATCTCATAGACCGACCGCTTGCCCAAGGCGGGCAGCACATCCTTGTCGAAGATGCGCGGAAGTATCGAGAGGGTCGTCTGCCGGCCTTCCTTGAGGCTGAGCCCGCGATGCTTGAGCCACTTGCGATACACCGCCTCGAAGGTGTTTTCGTCGGCGAGCCGGACAGCGGTGCGCTTCTGCTTGCGGTGAACGCGAGGATTGGTGCCTTTGGCCAGCAGGGCGCGCGCTTCGTCGCGCAGGCTGCGGGCCTCGCGAAGCGTCACCTCCGGGTAGGTGCCGAGCGACATCCGCTTCTGCTTGCCCGCCCAGTAGTAGCGGAAGTGCCAAGTCCTGCCCCCTGCAGCCGTGACGGCCAGGGAGAGGCCATCCAAGTCAGGGAGGGTGTATGCCTTGCCAGTTGCCTTGGCCTGTCGAACGGCCAGGTCTGAGAGTGCCATGCTCTTGCTCCTGAACATGAGTCAGGAACCAGATGCTGGTCACGTCGACCTCGCCCCTCCATCAACAATCCGGAATCAGCCGCGCCCGCAAAAATGGACTTGTTTGTGGACTTAAAAGTCCCGGCTGTAGGCGGATCGCAGTGGACTACTGCAGACCGTCAAAGAGAGGAAAAGTCTTTGTGCGGCAACGACTTGCAGACTCTCTTGGACTTCTGCGGAAGTCCGCAGATTGATACAGTGGAGCGGGCGAAGGGAATCGAACCCTCCTCATGAGCTTGGGAAGCTCAGGTAATGCCACTATACGACGCCCGCGCGGTGCTGTGCCTTCATGCCCTGTAGGGTGCTTCAGGGTAGAATTCGGCATGATACTGAAACTCGCGTCCCCCGGATAGAAGAACTGATTCGTGATTGAACTGCTCATCAACGGCGAACCCCGTACCTTCCCCGCCCCGCTCACCCTGAGCCAGCTGATCGCGTCGCTGGATCTGCTCGGGAAACGCATCGCCATCGAAAAAAATGGCGAAATCGTCCCGCGCAGCCAGCATGCCGACACCCGGCTCGCCGACGGCGACCGCCTGGAAATCGTCGTCGCGGTCGGCGGCGGCTGATCCACCCCTAGCCCCTAGATCCGCACTCCTCTGAATATGGAACCTCTCGTCATCGCCGGAAAATCCTATGCCTCGCGCCTGCTGGTGGGCACCGGCAAATACAAGGATTTCGAACAAACGCGCCTCGCGGTCGAGGCCTCGGGGGCGGAAATCGTCACCGTCGCCATCCGCCGCACCAACATCGGCCAGGACGCGGGCCAGCCCAGCCTGCTCGATGCGCTGCCGCCGTCGCAATACACCTACCTGCCCAACACCGCAGGCTGCTATACCGCGGACGACGCGATCCGCACCCTGCGCCTGGCGCGCGAACTGCTCGACGGCCACAGCCTGGTCAAGCTCGAGGTGCTGGGCGACGCCGAGTCGCTGTATCCCAACGTGGCGGAAACGGTGAAAGCGGCCGAGGTGCTGGTGAAGGATGGTTTCCAGGTGATGGTCTACACCTCGGACGACCCCATCGCCGCGAAACAGCTGGAAGACATCGGCTGCGTCGCGGTGATGCCGCTGGCGAGCCTGATCGGTTCCGGCATGGGCATCCTCAATCCGTGGAATCTGCAGATCATCATCGACCGCCTGTCGGTGCCGGTGATCGTCGATGCCGGCGTCGGCACCGCCAGCGACGCCACCATCGCGATGGAACTCGGCTGCGATGCCGTGCTGATGAACACCGCGATCGCCGGCGCCGGCAATCCGGTGCTGATGGCGTCGGCGATGAAGAAGGCGGTGGAGGCCGGGCGCGAGGCCTTCCTCGCCGGCCGCATGCCGAAGAAAATCTATAAAGCCAGCCCGAGTTCGCCCACCAGCGGCCTCATTACTGAAAACCGAAGCGCAGGCAGCAAATAAAGCATGACGACCGACTCCGGCGCGCATCCGCGCATCCGATCCTACGTGCTGCGCGCCGGCCGCGTCGGTTCCGGCCAGGCGCGTGCGCTGGCCGAGATCGGGCCGCAGTTCATGCTGCCGTACCGGCCTGCCGTACTCGATCTCGACGCCGCCTTCGGCCGCGCCGCCTCTGATTCAAGCCCGGCGCCGCGCATTCTCGAAATCGGCTTCGGCATGGGTGAAGGCTTGGCTGAAATTGCCGCCGCCCATCCCGAAA
>NZ_MKUG01000011.1 GCF_001897685.1 Thiobacillus sp. 65-1402 | reverse complement strand
CGGCCACCGGCAGTTCGAACCCGGTGGGCTTGATGCGTGCCGGCTTCATCACCTTGCCCGAGGTGTCGCCGCGCACGGCGGGCTCGGTGTATTCGACCTCGCGGATGACGGTGGTGGGCATCTCGACCGAGATCGCTTTGCCATCGTAGAACACCACTTCGACCGGCATGCCGTCGTCGAGATAGTTCAGCGCATCGCCGAGGTTCTCGCCTTCGACTTCGTACTGGTTGTACTCGCCGTCCATGAACACATACAGCGGGTCGGCGAAGTAGGAATAGGTGCATTCCTTGCGGTCGAGGTTGACGGTTTCGAACTTGTCGTCGGCGCGGTAGACGCTTTCCATGCCGGAACCGTTGAGGAGGTTCTTCAGTTTCATTTTGACGACGGAGGCGTTGCGGCCCGATTTCGAGAATTCGGCCTTTTGCACCACCATCGGGTCTTTGCCGATCATCACGACGTTGCCGGCGCGGAGTTCCTGTGCGATTTTCATGGATGTGTCTGCTGCGGTAGCTGTTAAATTTTAGAAAACTCGCTATCTTAACTTATTTTCCACAAAGTCAACCAGGGTGTCGGTCAAGCGTCCGGCTGCGGCGAGCCGCCCGGGCCAGCCGTGTGCATGGTGCTCGATCGGGCCCTGCTGCGCCCGCCACGCTGCCCAGCATTGCGCCATACCCGGCGTACCGGGCTGGCCGTTCCAATGCTGCCACATATCCGCCACCGCCCGCGCCGCCGCAGCGTCCAGCCCCGCCGTGTAACGCGCCAGCAGCGCATCCAGCTTGACCCAGTGCGCCGCCCCGGCCTGCGGATAGGCCTGCCAAACCAATGGATGCGCAGCCCACTGGGCCCGCACGCAGGAATCTTCGCCCCGCACAAAATTAAGGCCACACGCCCATAACAGGCAGTCGTACGTGTCCTGATCCAGAAACGGCAAAATGCGCAGCCGCAAGGCACCGCGCCTGTGTTCGTCTCCCGCCCGCAGTGCGGAAACCGACAGCCACGCCGCCAGTTGCGGGATGACCCGGCCTTCAGGCACGAGGCAGGTGACCGGACGCGTGTCGGCCGCCCAGGTGTCGAGCAGGTCAGGAAGCGCAGGGTTTTCGTAAGCGAACAGCGACACCCGCAATTCCTCGGGCTGCGGCGCATCCAGCCCAAGCCGGCGCCAGAACGCGTCCGTCTCGGTGCGCACAAACGCGGCACGCCGTCCGGCCAGATCCGCCTCGGCCAGCAAACCGCCGGTGCCAGCCGTGTAGCCGGGAAAGAAAAAATATTTGGTCAACGGCAAGCGCGGATGCGGCGACGGCAAGCCATGATGTTCCGCCACCCAGGATTCGGCGCTCAGGTATTCGAGATTGATCCAGACCGGCGGCGGCGACTGCAGGCTCATCGCGGTCAGATAGGACTCCGGCAAGGCACAGCCAAACGCCTCGATCACCACCTGCGCCGGCTGGGCGGCGGCAAACGGCATGCGCCACGCGCAGACCGTCACGCCCTCGCTGGCTTGCCGCTCCGCATCCGCCGCGATGGCCGGCCAGATGCGGTGAAACGCATGCAGATCATCGACCCACAGCCGCACTGCCAGACCGTGCTCGCTGGCCAGCCCGCGCGCCAGCCGCCAGGCAATGCCGATGTCTCCATAGTTGTCGACGACGTTGCAGAAGATGTCCCAGGTGGCGCGCATGGCACGCATGCTACCGCATCCTCCAAACGACAGACGGCCCCGCGCAACGAACCTTCGTTCGGCTTACTTGCCGGACAAACAGGACTTCATGAAGGCCTTGCGCGCATCGCCCTTCATTTGCTTGCCGGTGGCCTCGGCGTTGCAATTCTTCATGCGCTGCTGCGGGGTAATCTTTTCGCCGGATTGCGTTGCGCCGGACAAACAGGATTTCATGAAAGCCTTGCGCGCCTCGCCGGCAAGGTTTTGTTTGCCGGCCTCGACATTGCACGATTTCATCCGCATCTGCGGGGCCGTTTCGGCCCACACGCCCGTGGCCAGCATGACGCCAGCCATCAAGCCAATCAAGACGTGTGTTTTCATCGTTCTCCCTCCTTTGGTTGAATGGAAACCACAGTCTAGTCGAGCCCATTGTTTTTTCCCGGCTTTACACTTGTAAAAACTCATGCACGGTAGTAAAAAGCAAAAAGTTTGGTTTCAAGAACCGTGCAGGTTTGGCATTACCACAGGACACCACCGGGTAGCGCGCTTGAACTCAGACCGACGGCTAAAAAAATCACGCCGTCCAGTCATCCGCCAGCGCAATTGTGCTTATCGCGGTTATGTCTTTAGTGTTACGCCAAGGAGGAAGTTTGAATGGCAACAGGTACTGTCAAGTGGTTCAGCGATGCCAAGGGTTTTGGATTCATCACCCCCGATGACGGCGGCGAGGATGTGTTCGCACATTTCTCCGCCATCCAGTCCAATGGCTTCAAAACCCTGAAGGAAGGCCAGAAGGTCAGCTTCGAGGTCAGCCAGGGTCCCAAAGGTAAGCAGGCTTCCAACATCCAGCCGCAAGGTTGAGTTGCTGGATTGAAAAAAACCCCGCTTCGGCGGGGTTTTTTGTTGGGCTGTCCTCTGCCAGGGCAGGCCTTACATCTTCGCGACCATCGCCTCGGCAAAGGCCGAGCACTTCACCTCGGTCGCGCCGTCCATCAGCCGCGCGAAATCGTAGGTCACAGTCTTGGCCTGGATCGCCTTTTCCATGCTCGCGACGATGAGGTCGGCCGCCTCGGTCCAGCCGAGGTGGCGCAGCATCATCTCGGCCGAGAGGATCAGCGAACCCGGGTTGACGTAGTCCTTGCCGGCATACTTGGGCGCGGTGCCGTGGGTCGCCTCGAACATCGCCACCGTGTCCGAGAGGTTCGCCCCCGGCGCGATGCCGATGCCGCCGACTTCCGCCGCCAGCGCGTCGGAGATGTAGTCGCCGTTGAGGTTCAGCGTGGCGATCACGTCGTATTCCTCGGGGCGCAGCAGGATCTGCTGCAGGAAGGCGTCGGCGATCACGTCCTTGATGACGATGCCGTTCGGTAGTTCCATCCACGGACCTTCGCCGATCAGCTTGGCGCCGAACTCGCGCGCGGCGAGTTCGTAGCCCCATTTCTTGAAGCCGCCCTCGGTGAACTTCATGATGTTGCCCTTGTGCACCAGGGTCACCGACTTGCGGCCGTTGTCGATCGCGTACTGGATGGCCTTGCGGATCAGCCGTTCCGAGCCTTCGATCGACACCGGCTTGATGCCGATGGCCGAGCTGGCCGGGAAGCGGATCTTGTTGACGCCCATTTCCTGCTGCAGGAAGGCAATGACCTTCTGCACCGCTTCGGAATTGGCCTCCCACTCGACGCCGGCGTAGATGTCCTCGGTGTTCTCGCGGAAGATCACCATGTCGACCTTTTCCGGCGCCTTCACCGGGCTGGGCACGCCGGTGAAGTAGCGCACCGGACGCAGGCACACGTAAAGGTCGAGCATCTGCCGCAGCGCCACGTTGAGCGAGCGGATGCCGCCCGAGGTCGGGGTGGTGAGCGGGCCCTTGATCGAGATCACGTAGTCCTTCACCGCCGCGACGGTCTCGTCCGGCAGCCACTGGTCGCCGCCGTAGACCTTCACCGCCTTCTCGCCGGCAAACACCTCCATCCAGGCGATCTGCCTGTTGCCGCCATAGGCCTTGGCCACCGCCGCATCGACCACGCGGCACATCGCCGGGGTGATGTCGACGCCGGTGCCGTCGCCTTCGATGAAGGGGATGATGGGGGTGTCGGGCACGTTCAGCGTGTTGTCGGCGTTGACGGTGATTTTCTGGCCCGCGGCGGGAATCTGGATGTGCTGATAAGTCATGGCTGGATAAATTAAAAGGTGGATGCTCGGGTAACGTTAAAATGGGCGTCTTTTACGAAGTTCGTCTTGCAGCGTGGCGCGATTGATCCTGTTCAACAAACCCTACGGCGTGCTGAGCCAGTTCACCCCCGAGGGGCGCTGGCAGGGTCTGCGCGACCATCTTGCCGTGCCCGGCGTGTATGCGGCCGGCCGGCTGGACGCTGACAGCGAAGGCCTGCTGATTTTAACCGATGACGGCGCGACCCAGAGCCGCATCGCCGATCCCCGGCACAAGCTGCCCAAAACCTACTGGGCGCAGGTCGAGGGGGCTCCCGACGATGCCGCGCTGGAGCCGCTGCGCCACGGCGTCGACCTCGGCGACTTCATCACCCGTCCGGCGCAGGTGCGGCTCATCGACGAGCCTGCCGGCCTGTGGCCGCGCAACCCGCCGATCCGCTTTCGCGCCAGCATCCCGACCCGCTGGATTGAACTGACGATCAGCGAAGGCAAGAACCGCCAGGTGCGGCGGATGACCGCGAAGATCGGCTTTCCGACGCTGCGCCTGGTCCGCGCCGCCGTCGGCGAATGGACCCTGGGCGCCCTGCAGCCCGGAGAATGGAAGGAACAGCATGTCTGAAACCTGGTTGCCCCATGTCGTCGCCGCCGCCGTCGTCGAGCGCGACGGCAAATTTCTGCTGGTGGAGGAGCACACCGCCGAAGGCCTGCGCCTCAACCAGCCCGCCGGCCACTGGGAGCGCAACGAAACCCTGCTCGACGCAGTGCGCCGCGAAGCGCTGGAGGAAACCGCGCATCACGTCGAACCGCTTGCATTGCTGGGCTGCTACAGCACCCACTACCCGCGGCGCGACATCACCTACCTGCGCTTCGCCTACGTCTGCAGCGTCACCGGCTTCGACGCCGGGCGCGCGCTCGACCACGGCATCGTGCGCGCTGTATGGCTGACGCCGGAAGAACTCTCTTCCCACCCCACGCCGCACCGCAGTTCGCTGGTGGTGCGCTGCATCGAGGATTACCTCGCAGGGCGGCGCTTTCCGCTCGATTTCGTGAGCCACGCATGAAGACGAAGGTCGTCGTCGGCCTGTCGGGCGGGGTCGATTCCGCCGTCGCCGCCTATCTGCTGAAGCAGCAGGGCTACGACGTGCTCGGCGTTTTCATGAAGAACTGGGACGACGACGACAATACCGAACAGTGCACCGCGCGCCAGGATTTCCTCGACGTGCTGGCGGTCGCCGACGTGCTCGGTATCGAGGTCGAGGCGGTCAACTTCGCCGCCGAATACAAGGAGCGCGTGTTCAGCTATTTCCTCGCCGAGTACCAGGCCGGGCGCACCCCCAACCCGGACGTGCTGTGCAACGCCGAGATCAAGTTCAAGGCCTTCCTCGACGACGCCATCGCGCGCGGCGCCGAATTCATCGCCACCGGGCACTATGTCGGAAAGGGCGCGGACGATGCGGACCGCGCCACCCTGCTGCGCGCGCAGGACGCCAACAAGGACCAGAGCTACTTCCTCTACCGCCTGAGCCAGGCCCAGCTCGCCCTCGCCCTGTTCCCGCTGGCGCAGCTGCCGAAGCCCGAGGTGCGCAGGATCGCCGCCCGAATCGGCCTGCCCAATGCGCAGAAGAAGGACTCGACCGGCATCTGCTTCATCGGTGAACGCAACTTCCGCGAATTCCTCGAACGCTACCTGCCGCGTGATCCCGGCGAGATGCAAACTCCCGACGGCCGCGTGGTCGGCCGTCATCAGGGCCTGATGTATTACACACTGGGGCAGCGCCAGGGGCTCGGCATCGGCGGACAAAAGGACGGCAGCGCCGAACCGTGGTTCGTCGCCGCCAAGGACATGGCCAGCAACACGCTGATCGTGGTGCAGGGCCACGACCATCCCCTGCTGCTGCGCTCGACGCTGGCCGCCGGCCAGCTCAACTGGATCGCCGGTGTCGCGCCCGACCCGGACAGACCCTACACGGCAAAGACCCGCTACCGCCAGACTGACGCCGCCTGCCGCGTCACGAAGCTCGACGCCGACGCGCTCGAACTCGTCTTCGACACGCCGCAGTGGGCGGTCACGCCGGGCCAGTCGGTCGTGCTGTACGACGGCGAGGTCTGCCTGGGGGGCGGCATCATTTCCTGAAGCGACTCCGCGCCGGGTCAAAAAACAACCGGCCATGCCGAGGAATCGGGATGGCCGGTCGATTGAAGGTGCCTGTCTGCATATCTCGATGCAAAGCAGGATCAGCGATTACTTGATCGTGGACAGCAGCCTGGGATTGGTCACCAGTTTGCGCACGCCATGGGCATGGTCCTCGCCGAACGCATTCTGCTCGCACCACTTGCCGACACTGCTGATGTCCACCTTGGCACAGTTCGGGCGCACGCTCCAGGTCACCTGCAGCGGCGAGCAGGTCTGATCACTGTACTTGGGACCGGTGGTGGATCCGAGGAACGTGACCGGCTTGCCGGTATTCGACGGAATCGCGTTCGCCTGATGGTAGCCCTTGACCGTGCGGCCCTTGTAGTCGAGGCTCATGAAGTCCAGGGCCTTCGGATCATTCACCAACGTGAACACCTGGGTTTCGACGCGGAGCGCCGGGTTAGCGCAGGACGCGGACAGACACGAACCCAAGCCGTTGCCGGGTTTGACATCGCAAGACGAATGCACCCAATGCACTTCGATGGTGTCGCCCGGCTTGAGCTCGCCATGCTCACCCTTGCAGATCGGTTTTGCGGTCGGCGCAAGCTCGGACGCGGTCAAGCGCTTGCTGATATTGCACTGATAGCCACTTTCATAGCCATGGCCGTCCCCTTCACCCGCATAAAGGGAAAATGCCCTGCCCTTGTGTTCGGCATTCTTGTGCAAATGGATATTGCAGAGATTCATCTGCTTGTAGTCCGGTGCCATCGTGAAAACACGCTTGTTCTCGCCCTTGCGAACATCAATGTCACGCGGTGTTTGCGGACCGAAACCTTCGCATATCTCACCACCCTTGGCCTCTGCGTGTAGCCCCTCGGCTGCCCCGGTGCCGGATATGGCCAACCCCGAAACCAACCCGATACACGCAGCCAGCACCCTGGTTTTCGAACCCCTGATCAGATTCATGATTCATTTCCCTCTGTTGTCAAATGCCGATGAACGACAGCAGATTACCCGCGAATCTCGAGAAATTTCACATGGCGCACATAATTTTCACGATATGGAAAAACGAGGACATCAAACGCAAGGCACCCATGATCCACCCCGTTCCGGCCCGGCAATTGCCTTGCCCGCCGCTAAATGGCTATGATTCCGGACCCGTCATCCCGGCTGCAAAGCGCTTCACATGAACCCCACCCCCTCGTCCGCACCCGCGACCAACTTCATCCGCAACCTCATCGACGAGCACAATGCCGCCGGAAAATGGGGCGGCCGCGTCGAGACGCGCTTCCCGCCCGAGCCGAACGGCTACCTGCACCTCGGCCACGCCAAGTCGATTTTTCTGAACTTCGGGCTTGCGCGCGACTACGGCGGCGTCTGCCACCTGCGCTTCGACGACACCAATCCGGAAAAGGAAGAACAGGAATACGTCGACTCCATCGTCGAGTCGGTAAAATGGCTGGGCTTCGACTGGGGCACGCACCTGTACTACGCGTCGAACTACTTCGACACCATGTACGCCTGCGCCGAGCACCTGATCACGGCCGGCCACGCCTACGTCGATTCGCTCAGCGCCGACGAAATGCGCGCCTACCGCGGCACGCTCACTGAAAAAGGCAAGGACAGCCCCTATCGGAACCGTTCGGCCGAGGAGAACCTTGACCTCTTCCGCAAGATGCGCGCCGGCGAATTCGCCGACGGCGCGCACGTGCTGCGGGCGAAGATCGACATGGCCTCGCCCAACATCAACCTGCGCGACCCGGCGATCTACCGCATCAAGCGCGCCACCCACCACAACACCGGCGACACCTGGTGCATCTACCCGATGTACACCTACGCCCACCCGATCGAGGACGCGATCGAACGCATCACCCACTCGATCTGCACCCTCGAATTCGAGGACCAGCGTCCGTTCTACGACTGGCTCCTGGACAAGCTCGCCGACGGCGGTTTCTTCACCCGCCCGCTGCCGCAGCAGATCGAGTTCGCGCGGCTGAACCTCACCTACGTCGTGCTCTCCAAGCGCAAGCTGATCCAGCTGGTCGACGACAAGCACGTTTCCGGCTGGGACGACCCGCGCCTGCCCACCCTCGTCGGTGCACGCCGCCGCGGCTACACCGCCGAAGGCTTCCGCCGCTTCACCGACCAGATCGGCGTGTCGAAGTCCGACGGCTGGATCGACTACAGCGTGTTCGAGGCCTGCCAGCGCGACGTGCTGAATGATTCCGCGCTGCGCCGCATTGCCGTGCTCGACCCGGTGAAACTGATCATCGACAACTACCCCGAAGGCCAGTCTGAGGACTGCTTCGCACCCAATCACCCGCAACAGCCGGAACTGGGCAAGCGCGCGATTCCGTTCTCACGCGAACTGTGGATCGAGCGCGAGGACTTCGAGGAAACGCCGCCCAAGGGCTACTTCCGCTTGTTCCCCGGCAATTCGGTGCGCCTGCGCTACGGCTACGTCGTCAAATGCACCGGCTTTGACCGCGACGCCGACGGCCGCATCACCGCCGTGCACTGCGACTACCTGCCCGACACCAAGTCCGGCACCCCCGGCGCCGACTCGGTCAAGGTCAAGGGCAACATCCACTGGGTCAGCGCCGCCCACGCCTATGAATGTGAAGTGCGCCTCTACGACCGCCTGTTCAAGACCGCGCAACCTGGTGCCGAAACCGGCAACTTCCTCGACGATCTCAACGCCGATTCGGTGAAGGTGATCCGCGCACAACTGGAACCCAGCCTCCGCGACGCCGCACCCGAAGCTTCGTTCCAGTTCGAGCGGCACGGCTACTTTGTCGCGGATCGCGTCGACACGAAAGCGGGTGCGCCGGTGTTCAACCGGACGGTGACGTTGAAGGATTCGTGGGTGAAGGCAGGCAGTTAACCCGTCAGTAGCAGTCCAACCACTTGCGTCAAACGGCAGCTTCTCGGCCATTGCTGCCGTTCAAGCCGCGGTCAACAAACGGCGGCTATTGGCCACAAACCGGTCGTAAATAGCGACCGGTTTGTTTGTCTACACAGGGTCCTGAGCAGACCGACTTGGCGACCGGCGCCAACGACAGCCCAGGTCGATAGGCGGACCACCAAGGATAGAGTCAGTCCGCAAAGCAACATTTGCCTTCCACATTTCCATAGTGGCGCAAGGTAATGCGATAAGAACCCCGCCGAAGGGCAGTAAGAAGAATCCATTAGCGCCTCCAAGCCCTTGAGGGACAATTCAGGCTCCCCACTCTCTTCTTTTTCATCCTTGGCACGCCGGGATGGAATTCCCCCTCACTCCCATGCCCATCGTCAGGTTCCGCTTGCTCTTGGCTCTCGCGCTGTCGCTGGGCGTTCACGCAAGCCTGCTGGCGCTCGGGAAAATCCAGACGCCGCGTCCGCTAGCAGCCCCGGAGCCCCTGCAGCTGGTGATCGCACCAGTGCAGGAACCGCCCCCCCGCGTCGCGCCCCCGCCCGCGGAGCCTCAGGCGCATGCCGCGCGACCACGCCCCGCCATCCCGACGCCCCCCGTCGCTGCGGAACCGGAACGCACGCCCCTCCCGGATTCCGCCCCGCCAGCGCCGGGAAAGACGCCGGCCACGATGGCCGCGCCGCCCGCGCCGACGGCTGAGGAATGGCAGCTCGCCGCCACCTACACGCTCAAAAACAGCAAGCGCTACCGCTACAACTGGGGCCAGCAGGTGCGCAGCATGATGGGGACGGCGGTGGCTGGCGAACGCCAGGGCCTGGTGCGTTTCCGCGTCAAGATCGCGCCCGACGGTACGCTCGCGAAGGCGGACGTGCTGTGGTCGACCTCGAACGTGGTCGAGAAGCTGGCCCTGCAGGCGATCCGCGCGATGCCGCCGCTGCCGCCCACGCCGACGGGCAAGCCGCTGGTGTTCGAGAAGACCATCGCCTTCCTGCCCTTCGAAACCGGCTGGCCGCCGATCTACAAGTACGACTGCCTGCCGGATCCGCCGTCGTTCCGCAACCGGTTCGCATGGAGCGGTGCTTCACCCCAGCGCACTGCGCATGCAGATCGCGAAGATGCGGCGCCAGCGGACGGCGCCGCCGCCGAGTGCCCAGACCCCGGGCCAGACTCGATCGAGGCCGAAGAAAAGGACATGGAGCGCCAGTTCAAGGAATGGGGCGCGGCGCGATTGAACGGGGCGGATTGAATGAAGCCGATTGAGTTTTCCGGGGTGGCGGCCTCGGCACCAGGCAGGCACTGAACAAGTCTTTCGACAGGATCGGGACGAACGGCAAATAGCGTTCCCCGGCCCAGGGCTGATGTCTCACAAGCCCGCGCCGGATCGGCTTGCTTGAACCGCCCCGCGAACTTCGCCTCGGCCTTCGCCACCTTCGGCGCAACCGCGAACTGGCAATACGGCTGATGCGGGTTCTGCCCGTAGTAGCGCTGGCGGTAGTCTCGGCGGGGTGGAAGGTCGTCGCCTCGGTGACTTCGGTGACGATGGGCGCGCCGAACTGCTTTGACGCGTCAACTCGGCGATCACCGCTTCGGCTTCGGCCTTCTGCTCGGGCGGGTGCCAGAAGATCGCCGAGCGGTATTGCGTGCCGACGTCGTTGCCCTGGCGCTTGAGCTGGGCGGGGTCGTGGAGGGCGACGAAGACGTCGAGCAGGTCGCGGTGCGGGATCACGCCCGGGCCGAAGCAGGTCTGCACGGCTTCGGCGTGAGCGAATCTAGTGCTGCGCGCTCGGTGCCTGTTCTACGAGCTGCGCCACGAGATCCTCCGTGGCCGCGAGTACTTGCTCGCTCAGTTCGGCCACCCGCGGCGCATCCCGGCGCATCTTCCCGGGTTCTCGGTTCGCGAACAGCGCTTCCTGGTACGGCCCCCATGCATTCCACACGCGCCCCACGCTTGCCTTGACCTGTGGCGATGCGAGGAGCGAATTTTCAATTTGCTTGAGTACGGCGGTGAAATGCGCACGGCTCAGATGCAGTTCCATATCAGCCGCAGCGTCGTAGAGTTCCCACGTACGATAGAAATAGAATTTGGCCATGCGCTGCGACAGCATGCGCTGGCGTCCCGCGATACCGATCAGATGATCGAGTGGCGCGAGGGTGACGCCCTCATAGGCCAGCGTCACACTATGCGCTGTCTTCTGCAGCTCCTCGTTGACATCATAAAGCGCTACGGCACCCGCCTTGCTCGGCGATGAAGCCAGGATGGGCCGGCATTTGTTCCATGCACCTTCCAGGCTGACAAGCGCACTCCGCACCCCGGGCGTCGGTTGAAACGCTTTCAGCGCCGCCAGCTGCGATTCAAACTGTTCGATCGATTCTTGCAGGATGGCCCGCGCGTCATCGGCCGCGATCCCCTGCCCCGCCATGAGATACGCCTTCACGATGCGCTGCGACAGCATGCGCTGACGCCCGGCCAGATTCACGGCGGCTGCGGTACCGAGGCTTGCCGCCGCCGGGGACACCGCCGCATGCACAAGCGATGGCGATGCCATGAAGGCCAGACCGGCCAGAAGCAGTATGCAGAAACGGCGTCTGTCCATCACAAAATCTCCTGGCGGTTGACTGAAAGAATGGCTGGAAATGGCCTTTTCACCCTGGCCCATCGTGCCCGGCCTGCAAGGTGCCGTGTCGAAATCGAACCCAATGCCCGGGGGCTTGCCAACAACGCCCTCAGGCCGCGCGATGAATAATTCGCAAATCACTTCAGGCGGTCGCCGAATTTCCCCTCCGCCTTCGCCACCTTCGGCGCCACGACGAACTGGCAATACGGCTGATGCGGGTTCTGTTCAAAGTAGCGCTGGTGGTAGTCCTCGGCAGGATGGAAAGTCGTCGCCTCGGTGACTTCGGTGACGATGGGCGCGCCGAACTGCGTTGATGCATTCAGCCCTGCGATCGCCGCTTCCGCCTCGGCCTTCTGCTCCGGCGTGTGCCAGAAGATCGCCGAGCGGTACTGGGTGCCGACGTCGTTGCCCTGGCGGTTGAGCTGGGTGGGGTCGTGAATCGTGAAGAAGACGTCGAGGAGGTCACGGTACGCAATCACGTCGGGATCGAAGGTGATCTGCACGACTTCGGCGTGGCCGGTGTCGCCGTTGCAGATGGCTTCGTAGGTGGGCTTGGACGTGTGGCCGCCCATGTAGCCGGAGACGGCGGATTCGACGCCGCGCAGGCGATTGAAGACGGTCTCGAGACACCAGAAGCAGCCGCCGGCGAGGGTTGCGGTTTCATGCGACATGATATGGCTCCATCGTTGAGCGACTCAGAACTTCCCTCTCCCGCCCCCTCTCCCGCATGCGGGAGAGGGGAATCCCGTTCACACGACCGGTACGGTTTCCTTGAACGAGGCGCGCGTCATCAGCTTGTCATAGAGCTTCGCCAGGTTGGGGTGCGCGCCGCGCCAGTCGATTTCGGGAAAGCGCAGGCCCAGATAGCCGAGCGTGCAGCCGCAGGCGACGTCGGCCAGCGTCATGCTGTTGCCGAGGTACCAGGGCTTTTCGCCGAGCGCTTCGGACAGGGCTTCGAGGCCGCGGAACAGGGTCTTTTCCTGCAGCACCAGCCAGTCGCCGCTCTGCTGGCCGGGCGCGCGCTTTTTCTCCAGATACACCGCCACCGCGGCGTCGGTGACGCCATCGGCCAGCGCCTCGACGCCGCGCACCATCATGCGGCTCTTCGGCTCACCGGGGATCAGGTGCGCAACCGGGCTGACATGGTCGAGGTACTCGACGATGACGCGCGAATCGAACACGGACACGCCGTCTTCCAGCACCAGCACCGGCACCTTGCCGAGCGGATTGAGGCGGGGCACCGGGCTGTCGGGCAGCCAGGGATTTTCGACCTGGAGCTGGAAGGGGATTTTCTTTTCCGCCAGCACCACACGGACTTTGCGGCCGTAAGGGCTGGTGAGCGAGGTGACGAGTTTCATGCGGGTTCCCTGAGTACAGCTTTGTTAGGTTTGGTTATAGAGCAGCGCCGCCATTATCGCTCGTCGAAAGCAGCGCTCCAACCCGTTCGCGCAGGGCCGGCAACACATCGGTTTCGAACCAGAGGTTGCGCTTCAGCCACAGTCGGTTGCGCGGGCTGGGGTGCGGCAGCGGAAAGAAATCCGGGGAGAAATCGCGCCATGCATGCACCGTGTCGGCCAGCGTGCGGCCGCGGCGGCGGCCCAGGTAATACGCCTGCGCGTAGGCGCCGATCAACAGCGTCAGCCGGATCTGCGGCATGGCCTGGATCAACTGCGGATGCCACAGCGGCGCGCATTCCGGGCGCGGCGGCAGGTCGCCGCCTTTCACCGTGCCGGGGTAGCACAGGCCGGTGGGGACGATGGCGATGCGCGCCGTGTCGTAGAACTGCTCGCGCGTCATGCCCAGCCACTGCCGCAGCAAATCGCCGGAAGGATCGTTCCATGGAATGCCGCTCTCGTGCACGCGCCGCCCCGGTGCCTGGCCGACGATCAGCAGGCGCGCAGTGGGAGAAACGCGCAGCACGGGACGCGGGGGATGCGGCAGGCTTGCGGCGCAGACGGTGCACGCCTGCACCTTCTCCACCAGCCTGCCGAGGTCTTCTGGCTGGCCGGGCTCAGCCGGCGTGGTCGGCGATGAATTGCTTGACCGCATCGACGTCGGCGTCGAGCACGTGCTTTTTCTGCGGCTGCGCCTCCAGGCCGGCCAGTTCGGCCGGACGCAAAGGCTCGATGCCGAGCGCTTCGCGGATCGCATCCTCGAACTTGGCGGGCTGCGCGGTTTCCATGCAGATCAGCGGCACGCCCGGTTCGCGGTGCTCCAGTCCGACTTTCAGTCCGTCGGCGGTGTGCGGGTCGATCATGGTGCCGTAGACCTCGTACACGGTGCGGATGGTGTCGATGCGGTTGGCGTGGCTGCTCGACCCCGACACCATGCCGAAGTCGGCCACCTTGGCGAAGAGGCCGTCGGCATTGAGGTCGAAGCTGCCGCCCGATTCGACCGCGCTCCACAGACTGCGGATTTTCGCGGCGTCGCGCCCGGCGAGCTCGAACACGAAGCGCTCGAAGTTGGACGCCTTGGAAATGTCCATCGACGGGCTGGAGGTGTGCCTGGTTTCCGGGCGCGGCCGGTAGACGCCGGTGCGGAAGAACTCGTCGAGCACGTCGTTTTCGTTGGTGGCGACGATCAGCTTCCTGATCGGCAGGCCCATCTGGCGCGCGATGTGGCCGGCGCAGACGTTGCCGAAGTTGCCCGAGGGCACCGAGAACGACACGCTCTGGTCGTTGCTGCGCGTGGCCGCGAAGTAGGCCTTGAAATAGTACACGCTCTGTGCCGCGACGCGCGCCCAGTTGATCGAGTTGACCGCGCCGATGTGGTGGCGGGTCTTGAATTCGAGATCGTTCGATACGGCCTTGACGATGTCCTGGCACTGGTCGAACACGCCGCGAATGACCAGATTGTGGATGTTGGCGTCCTGCAAGGCATACATCTGCGCCTGCTGGAAACGCGTCATGCCGTGCTCAGGCGACAGCATGAAGACGCGAATGCCGCGCTTGCCGCGCATCGCGTATTCGGCGGCCGAACCGGTGTCACCCGACGTTGCGCCGAGGATGTTGAGTTCACCATGGGTCTTGTCGAGCACGTACTCGAACAGGTTGCCCAAGAGCTGCATCGCCATGTCCTTGAACGCCAGCGTCGGGCCGTTCGACAGCGCCAGCACGTGCAGGCCGGGTTCCAGCGTCTTCAGCGGGGTGATGTCCTCGGCGTTCTCGCCCGGGTTGGCGTAGCGATAGACGTCGGCGGTGTAGGTCTTGTCGATCAGCCGGCGCAGGTCGTCGTGCGCGATGTCGTCGATCAGGCGCGACAGTACGGCGAAGGCCAGTTCGCGGTAATCCATCCCGCGCATCGCCGTAAGTTCGGCGTCGCTAAAGCGCGGGTAGGACTCCGGCACATAGAGGCCGCCGTCGCTGGCGAGCCCGCCGAGCAGGATTTCGGAGAAACGTAATTGCGGCGCAAGGCCGCGCGTGCTGAGGTAGTTCATTGCTTGACCCTGATTACCTGGCCGCCAGTTCTTCGAGACGGATGCGCATCACCTGCCCCGCCACGGCGTCGAGCGCCTCGATCTTGGCGATCGCGGCATTGATGTTTTTTTCCACCGTGATGTGGGTCAGCAGGATGATGTTGACCTGCTCCTCGCCCTCGGCCGGTTCCTTCTGCACCATGGCGTCGATCGAGATGTCGCTGTCGGCCAGGATGCGGGTGATGTCGGCCAGCACGCCGGGGCGGTCGAACGCGCGCAGGCGCAGGTAGTAGGCGGTGCGCACTTCGTCCATCGGCAGGATCGGCGTGTCCGCCAGCTGGTCGGGCTGGAACGCCAGATGCGGCACGCGGTGGTGCGGGTCGGCGGTATGCAGGCGGGTGACGTCGATCAGATCGGCGACCACGGAAGAGGCGGTCGGCTCGGCGCCGGCGCCGGCGCCGTAATACAGCGTCGGGCCGACGGCGTCGCCCTTCACCAGCACGGCGTTCATCGCGCCGTCGACGTTGGCGATGAGGCGGCGCTCGGGGATCAGCGTCGGATGCACGCGCAACTCGATGCCGGC
>NZ_MKUG01000010.1 GCF_001897685.1 Thiobacillus sp. 65-1402 | reverse complement strand
CGTCGATGCCGAGCGATTCGATGGTGTCAACCACATCTTCAACCAGCAGGGTGCCGGCTTCGAACACGGTTTCCTGGGTTTCGGGATTGATGATGTCGCTGGCTGCCACGCGGCCGAGAATCCGCTCGCGCAGGGCCTCGACCACCTCACCGCCTTCGACCAGCGCCTTCACCACCAGGCCGTTCTTGGTGCCGCAATCGTCCTCGGTCACCACCAGATCCTGCGTCACGTCGACCAGGCGGCGCGTCAGGTAGCCGGAGTTCGCGGTCTTCAGCGCGGTATCGGCCAGCCCCTTGCGGGCGCCGTGGGTCGAGATGAAGTACTGCAGCATGTTCAGCCCCTCACGGAAGTTAGCCGTGATCGGGGTTTCGATGATCGAGCCGTCCGGTTTCGCCATCAGGCCACGCATGCCGGCCAGCTGGCGGATCTGCGCAGCGGAACCGCGCGCGCCCGAGTCGGCCATCATGTAGATCGCGTTGAACGATTCCTGGGTGACTTCCTTGCCGTGGCGGTCGACAACCTTCTCGCCGCCCAGCTGCCCCATCATCGCCTTGGCCACGGCGTCGCCGGCGCGGCCCCAGATGTCCACCACCTTGTTGTAGCGTTCGCCCTGGGTCACCAGGCCCGAGGTGTACTGCGACTCGATTTCTTTTACTTCGGCCTCGGCCGCGCCCAGAATCTGGCCTTTTTCATTCGGGATCAGCATGTCCTTGATGGCAATCGACATCCCCGCGCGGGTCGCGAAAGTGAAGCCGGTGTACATCAGCTTGTCGGCGAAAATCACCGTCTCGCGCAGGCCGCAGCGGCGGAAGCTGGCGTTGATCAGCTTGGAGATCTCCTTTTTCTTCAGCGCCTTGTCGACGAAGCTGAACGGCAGCCCCGGCGGCAGGATTTCCGACAGCAGCGCGCGGCCGAGCGTGGTTTCCACCCGCTTGACCGTCTCGACGCGGTTTTTCTCCGCATCCAGCGTCACTTCCTTGATCCGCACCGTGACGCGGGCGTGCAGCTCGACTTCACGGTTGTCGTAGGCACGGCGCGCCTCGGTGACGTCGGCAAACAGCATGCCCTCGCCCTTGGCGTTGATCTTCTCGCGCGTCATGTAATACAGGCCCAGCACGATGTCCTGCGATGGCACGATGATGGGTTCGCCGTTGGCGGGCGACAGCACGTTGTTCGACGCCAGCATCAGGGTGCGCGCTTCGGTCTGCGCTTCCAGCGACAGCGGCACGTGGACGGCCATCTGGTCGCCGTCGAAGTCGGCGTTGAAGGCCGCGCACACCAGCGGATGCAGCTGGATCGCCTTGCCTTCGATCAGCACCGGCTCGAACGCCTGGATGCCCAGGCGGTGCAGCGTCGGTGCGCGGTTCAGCATCACCGGATGCTCGCGGATGACCTCTTCCAGGAGATCCCACACGATCGGTTCTTCGTCTTCCACCATCTTCTTGGCGGCCTTGATCGTGGTCGCCAGCCCCAGCACTTCGAGGCGGTTGAAAATGAAGGGCTTGAACAGCTCCAGCGCCATCTTCTTCGGCAGGCCGCACTGGTGCAGCTTCAGAGCCGGACCCACCACGATGACGGAACGGCCGGAGTAGTCGACGCGCTTGCCCAGCAGGTTCTGGCGGAAACGGCCGCTCTTGCCCTTGATCATGTCGGCCAGCGACTTCAGCGGGCGCTTGTTAGCGCCGGTCATCGCCTTGCCGCGGCGGCCGTTGTCGAGCAGCGAATCGACCGCTTCCTGCAGCATGCGCTTTTCGTTGCGCACGATGATTTCCGGCGCCTTCAGTTCCAAAAGCCTCTTGAGCCGGTTGTTGCGGTTGATGACGCGACGATACAGATCGTTGAGGTCGGAAGTCGCAAAGCGGCCGCCATCCAGCGGTACCAGCGGACGCAGCTCGGGAGGCAGCACCGGCAGCACTTCGAGAATCATCCACTCCGGCTTGATGCCGGACTTCTGGAAACCCTCGAGTATCTTCAGGCGCTTCGACAGCTTCTTCAGCTTGGTATCGGAACCGGTTTTGCTGATTTCCGAATGCAGGGTTTCCACTTCGGTGTGCAGGTCGAGCGAGCGCAGCAGTTCGCGCACCCCTTCCGCCCCCATCAGCGCCTTGAATTCGTCGCCGTATTCTTCCAGCTTGGCGAGGTAGTCCTCTTCAGTCAGCAACTGGCCACGGTTGAGCGGCGTCATGCCGGGCTCGACCACCACGAAGCCTTCGAAGTAGAGCACCCGCTCGATGTCGCGCAGCGTCATGTCGAGCACCATGCCGAGACGGCTGGGCAGCGACTTCAGGAACCAGATGTGCGCGACCGGCGAGGCCAGCTCGATATGACCCATGCGCTCGCGGCGCACCTTGGACAGCGTGACTTCGACGCCGCACTTTTCGCAGATGACGCCGCGATGCTTCAAGCGCTTGTACTTGCCGCACAGGCACTCGTAGTCCTTCACCGGGCCGAAAATCTTGGCGCAGAACAGACCGTCGCGCTCCGGCTTGAAGGTACGGTAGTTGATGGTCTCCGGCTTTTTCACTTCGCCGTAGGACCAGGAGCGGATTTTCTCCGCCGACGCCAGGCCGATCTTGATGGCGTCGAACTCTTCCTCGTGGGTGGCCTGCTTGAAAAGATCCAACAATGCTTTCATGGCTGTGTCCTCACCCTAAATTAATAACGTTCCAGATCGATGTCGATACCGAGCGAACGGATTTCCTTCACCAGCACGTTGAAGGATTCCGGCATGCCGGCCTCGATCTTGTGATCGCCCTTGACGATGTTCTCGTACACCTTGGTACGGCCGTTCACGTCGTCGGACTTCACGGTCAGCATTTCCTGCAGCACATAGGATGCGCCGTAGGCTTCCAGCGCCCACACTTCCATTTCGCCGAAGCGCTGACCGCCGAACTGTGCCTTGCCGCCCAGCGGCTGCTGGGTAACCAGCGAGTACGGGCCGGTGGAACGCGCGTGCATCTTGTCGTCGACCAGGTGGTGCAGCTTCAGCACATGCTTGTAGCCCACCGTCACCTGGCGGTCGAAGGCTTCGCCGGTGCGGCCGTCGTACAGCGTGACCTGGCCGCCCTCGGGCAGCCCGGCCAGCGTCAGCATGCGGCGGATTTCCTCTTCCGAGGCACCGTCGAATACCGGCGAGGCAAACGGCACGCCCTTGGTCAGGTTGCGCGCAAGTTCGATCACTTCGTCGTCGCTGAAGCTGTCGAGATCCTCCGACTTGCCTGACTGGTTGTAGATCTCCTTCAGGAAGTGGCGCATATCCTTCACCAGCGTCTTGGTCTGCGCCGCCAGCATTTCGCCGATACGCTCG
>NZ_MKUG01000009.1 GCF_001897685.1 Thiobacillus sp. 65-1402 | reverse complement strand
CGGGGTGGCCTATCGCTTGTGTGATCCGCAGGGCGACGCGCTTTCGGGGCAGGCGCTGGCGGCGCTGCTGCCGCTGCTGCACGACCGCATGACGGAAGCCGTGATGGACTCGCTGGAAGCCGCGCAGCTGCTGTTCCAGCACGTGCCGCCACGCGAATTGACCGCCATCGACGTGATGGCGGGCGGCCGTGCCGCGCTGGAGGCCGCCAACCGCGATCTCGGCCTGGCTCTGTCGGACGACGAAGTCGAATACCTGGTCGACAACTTCACCCGCATCGGGCGCAACCCCACCGACGTCGAACTGATGATGTTCGCGCAGGCCAACTCCGAGCACTGCCGCCACAAGATCTTCAACGCCGCCTGGGTGATCGACGGCGCGGCACAGGCCAAGTCGCTGTTCGGCATGATCCGCGACACCCACGCAGCGCATCCCGCGGGCACGGTGGTGGCGTATTCCGACAACTCGTCGGTGATCGAGGGGGCGCAGATCGATCGCTTCTACCCGCGCGCCGACGGCAGCTACGCTTACAGCAGCGAACTCACCCACGTGCTGATGAAGGTGGAAACGCACAACCATCCGACCGCGATCTCGCCTTTCCCCGGCGCCGCCACCGGCAGCGGCGGCGAAATCCGCGACGAGGGCGCGACCGGCATCGGCTCCAAGCCCAAGGCCGGCCTCGCCGGCTTCTCGGTTTCCAACCTCAACATTCCCGGCTTCGAGCAGCCGTGGGAAGCCGGCGCCTACGGCAAGCCGGCGCGCATCGTCACGCCGCTCGCGATCATGCTCGAAGGCCCGATCGGCGCGGCGGCGTTCAACAACGAATTCGGCCGTCCCAACCTGGCCGGCTATTTCCGTACCTTCGAAGAGACCGTGGCGGAGCAGCGGCGCGGTTACCACAAGCCCATCATGCTGGCGGGCGGCGTCGGCAGCATCCGCGCCGACCACGTCGAGAAGAAAATGCTGCCGGTCGGCACGCTGCTGATCCAGCTGGGCGGCCCCGGCATGCTGATCGGGCTGGGCGGCGGCGCCGCCTCGTCGATGGACACCGGCGCCAACGCCGCCGACCTCGACTTCGACTCGGTGCAGCGCGGCAACCCCGAGATGGAGCGGCGCGCGCAGGAAGTGATCGACCGCTGCTGGCAGCTCGGCGACAAGAACCCGATCCTGTCGATCCACGACGTCGGCGCCGGCGGCCTGTCGAACGCGCTGCCCGAGCTGGTGCACGGCGGCGGCCGCGGCGGCCGCTTCGAACTGCGCGCCGCGCCGTCGGAGGAATCCGGCATGTCGCCGCGCGAGATCTGGTGCAACGAGGCGCAGGAACGCTACGTGCTGGCGATCCCGCCAAATCGCCTCGACGAATTCCGCGCGATGTGCGAGCGCGAGCGCTGCCCGTTTGCGGTGCTGGGCGAAGCCACCGAAGACCACCACCTGCTGGTGACCGACAGCCATTTCCAGAACGCGCCGGTGGACGTGAGCCTGGATGTGATCCTCGGCAAGCCGCCGAAGATGACGCGCGATGTCGCGCATCAGGCTGCCGTGCCCGCGCCGCTGGCGCTCGATGGCATCGATCTGAAGGACGCGGTCTACCGCGTGCTGGCGATGCCGGGGGTGGCGTCGAAGATGTTTCTGATTTCCATCGGCGACCGCAGCGTCGGCGGGCTGACCGCGCGCGACCAGTGCGTGGGGCCGTGGCAGATTCCCGTCGCCGACTGCGCGATCACGCTGGCGGGCTACCGCACCACGCTGGGCGAGGTGTTTTCCATCGGCGAGAAAGCGCCGCTGGCGCTGATCGATGCGCCAGCGTCGGGGCGCATGGCGGTCGCCGAGGCGATCACCAACCTGGCCGCTGCGCGCGTCGCCGGGCTGGGCGAGGTGAAATTGTCGGCCAACTGGATGGCCCCCGCCGGCCACCCGGGCGAGGATGCCGCTCTGTTCGACACCGTGGCGGCGGTTTCGAATTATTGCCAGGCCCTGGGGATTTCCATCCCGGTCGGCAAGGATTCGATGAGCATGAAAACCGTGTGGCAGGCCGACGGCGAGAAGAAGGCGGTGACCTCGCCGATTTCGCTGGTGATCTCGGCGTTTGCCAATACCTCCGATGCCGGCGCACACCTCACGCCGCAACTGCGCAGCGATGCCGGCGAGTCCGACCTCGTCCTGATCGACCTGGGGCTGGGCAAGAACCGCCTCGGCGCGTCGAGCTTCGCGCAGGCCTACAAGCAGGTGGGCGACTGTTGCCCGGATGCGCCGCATGCGGCGGCGCTCGCCGCCTTCTTCGATACGCTGCAGGCGTTGAATGCGGCAGGCAGGCTGCTGGCCTATCACGACCGCTCCGACGGCGGCCTGTTCGCCGCACTGTGCGAAATGGCGTTTGCCGGTCATTGCGGCGTGGACCTCGACATCGACGAGCTGTGCCTCGACCAGATCCGCCACGAAGTCGAGGACGAAGGGCGGCCGGAACCGGAAAAACTGGGCGAGCCGGGCTATTCGGCGCGCATTTTCAACGTGCTGTTCAACGAGGAAGCCGGCGCCGTGCTGCAGATCCGCCGCACCGATACGCAGACGGTGATGCAGGCCTTCATCGACGCCGGCCTGCGCGGCGAGTTTTATGTCATCGGCCAGCCCAATGCGCTCGATCGCGTGCGGGTGCTGCGCGAGGACAGGGTGATCCTGGACGAGGCGCGCGCCGACCTGCAATGCGCCTGGGCGCGCACCAGCTACGAAATGGCGAAGCTGCGCGACAACCCGGCGTGCGCCGAACAGGAGTTCGCGCGCCATGCCGATGCTGCCGATCCGGGCCTGCGTTATGCGCCGAGCTTCGACGTCGACGCCGACGTCGCCGCGCCCTTCATCGCCACCGGCAAGCGCCCGCGGGTGGCGGTACTGCGCGAACAGGGCGTCAACGGCCAGGTCGAGATGGCCGCCGCGTTCGACGCCGCGGGCTTCGCCGCAGTGGATGTGCACATGAGCGACATCCTCGCCGGCCGGGTCAGCCTCGGCGACTTCACCGGACTGGCCGCGTGCGGCGGCTTCAGCTACGGCGACGTGCTGGGCGCGGGCGGCGGCTGGGCCAAATCGATCCTGTTCAATCCGCGCGCGCGCGACCAGTTCGCGGCGTTTTTCGGGCGTGCCGACACCTTCGCCCTCGGCGTATGCAACGGCTGCCAGATGATGAGCCAGCTGCACGACCTGATCCCGGGCGCGGACGCCTGGCCGCGTTTCGAGCGCAACCTGTCGGAACAGTTCGAGGCGCGCTTTGCGCTGGTCGAGGTGCTGGCGTCGCCGTCGCTGTTCTTTGCCGACATGGCGGGTTCGGTGATGCCGATCGTGGTGTCGCACGGCGAAGGCCGGGTGCAGTTCCGCGACCCTGCGCACGCTGCGCAGGCACGTCCCACGCTGCGCTACGTCGATCACCGGGGGGCGCCGGCCGAGACTTATCCGCTGAACCCCAACGGTTCGGCCGGCGGGCTGACCGGCTTCACCACCGCGGACGGCCGCTTCAGCATTCTGATGCCGCACCCGGAACGCGTGTTCCGCGCCGCGCAGCTGTCGTGGAAACCGGACGGCATGAGCGATGCCGCCCCGTGGCTGCGGCTGTTCCGCAACGCGCGGCGCGCGGTTGGGTGATGTGCGCCGACTATGCGAAAATAATGGGCTTTGTCGCATGAATCCCGCTGTGCCGGGCTCAATTTTCCAGCCATGAATGCACCCGAAAATCTCCTGACGGATGACCACCTGCGCGCGCAGGTCAAGCTGCTGGGCACCTTGCTCGGCCAAGTGTTGCTGCAGTTTGCCGGCGAAGACGTGTTCGAGGCGGTGGAAACCCTGCGCCGCGGTTTCGCCGAATTGCACCAGCAGGAAGACCAGCAGCGCCGCACCGAGTTGATGGCGATGATCGACGCCATGCCCGCCGCCAAGGTGGAACTGGTGGTGCGTGCCTTCTCCAGCTATTTCAAGCTGGTCAACGTGGCGGAGGAAAGCTTCGCCCACCGCAACCGCCGCCGCATGCTGTCGCACGGCATGACGCTGTGGGAAGGCTCGTTCGACCGCACCGTGGCGGACCTCAAGGCGCAGGATATGCCGGTCGCCACGCTGCAGGAGATGGTCAACCGTCTGCACTACGCGCCGGTGTTCACCGCGCATCCCACCGAAGCGCGCCGTCGTGCGGTGATGGAAGGCATGCGCCGGATATTCCTGATCTGCGACGAGCTGTACAGCCCCACCCTGGGGGTGAACGACCGCCGCGAACTGGAAGCGCAGCTGGCCGCCGAGATCCAGGTGGGGTGGCGTACCGACGAACTGCGCAGCGCCAAGCTCGAGGTGCGCGACGAAGTGCGCAACGGCCTCTACTACGTGCGGGAAAGCCTGTTCGAGGCGGTGCCGAAGGCGTATGCCTTCTTCGAGAAGGCGCTGCGCAAGCATTACGGCGTGAATGCCGACGGCACCGCCACCGTCCGCGTGCCGAGCTTCATCCGTTTCGGCTCGTGGATCGGCGGCGACCGTGACGGCAACCCGTTCGTGACCGCAGACGTCACCGAATGGACGGTGCATAAGCAGATGCTGGCCGCACTCGAAGAATACCGTTCGCGGGTGCTGGAACTGCGCCAGACGCTGACCCACAGCAGCGGCTGGTGCACGCCTTCCGCCCTGTTCCTGGAGCGGCTGTCGGAATACGAGGCCGAGTTCGGCGAGCAGGTGTTCCGCGGCACCGCGGTGCAGATTTACAGCCGCGAGCCCTACCGCCGCATGGCGGCGATGATGCTGGCGCGGCTGGACGCCAACCTGTCCTACGTCCACCAGTGCCTGGCCGACGTGCCGAGCTTCACTTCGCACCTGGCGTACGAGAACGCCGCCGCCTTCCTCGCCGACCTCTGCCTGGTGCGCGATTCGCTGATCAGCCATGGCGACCGCATCGTCGCCATGCAGGACCTGCAGGCGCTGATCCGGCTGGTCGAAAGCTTCGGTTTTCACCTGCTGCAGCTCGACATTCGCCAGGAGTCGACCGTGCATACGCGCACGGTGGCTGCGCTATTGCGGCAGATCGACCCCGATTTCGATTACCTGGCTGCGAACGAGACCGAGCGGCTGCAGCGCCTCGCCGCCTGGATCGGTCACATCGATCCGATCGAGGTGGACGACGGCGTGCTGGACGACGAGGCGCGCGAAGCGCTCGCGGTGTTCCGGCGCATGGTCAAGCTGCAGGCCGAAGTGGGCGGCGAGGTCTTCGGCACCTACGTGATTTCGATGACGCACAGCGCGTCCCACGTGATGGAAGTGATGCTGCTGGCACGGCTGGTAGGCCTGTGCGGCCACAACGGCCGCGACTGGTTCTGCCGCATCCAGGTCGCCCCCCTGTTCGAGACGGTGGACGACCTGCAGCGCAGCCAGGCCATCCTCGACCAGCTGCTGTCGAACAAGGTCTACCGTGCGCTGGTCAGCGCCAACGGCAACCACCAGGAAGTCATGCTCGGCTATTCGGATTCGTGCAAGGATGGCGGCATCCTGGCGTCGAACTGGAATCTGTATCAGGCGCAACTGTCGATCATCGCGCTGACCCGGCGCTATGGCGTCGAATGCCGGCTGTTCCATGGCCGCGGCGGTACGGTGGGACGCGGCGGCGGGCCGACTCACGAGGCGATCCTGTCGCAGCCGCCGGGCACGGTCAACGGCGAGATCAAGTTCACCGAGCAGGGCGAGATGCTGTATTACAAATACAGCAACCCGGAAACCGCCAACTACGAGATCGGCATGGGCGTCACCGGACTGCTCAAGGCCAGTATGACTGCGCTTGCGCAGATCGATGTGCGCTACCCGCAGGAATACCTCGACGGGATGAGCCGGATCGCCGCCGACGGCGAGAAAAGCTACCGCGCGCTGATCGGCATGCCGGGCTTCATCGACTATTTCTACGAGACCACGCCGGTCACCGAAATCGGCCTGCTCAACATGGGCAGCCGGCCGTCGCACCGCAAGAAGGCCGACCGTTCGCTGGGGTCGATTCGCGCCATTCCGTGGGTGTTCGGCTGGGCGCAGTCGCGCCATACGCTGCCTGCCTGGTACGGCATCGGAACTGCGCTGAAAGGCTTCATCGGGTCCGCTCCGGCGGGGCTCGATCAGTTGCGGATCATGTACCGCGAATGGCCGTTCTTCCGCGGCCTGCTGTCCAACGTGCAGATGGCGCTGACCAAGGCCGACATGGAAATTTCCGAGGAATACGCGCGCCTGTGCGATCACCCCGACACCATGGCAATCTACCGCGCCATTGCCGACGAGTTCGCGCTGACGGTGGAGTGGGTCAAGCAAGTCGCGCAGATCGAGACCCTGCTGGAAGACAACCCGACGCTGGCGTTGTCGCTTTCGCGCCGCCGCCCCTACATCGATCCCATCAACCATATCCAGGTGCGCCTGCTGAAACGCTATCGCTCGGAGAGCGTGTGGGAGTCCGAACAGGATAGCTGGCTGACGCCGCTGATGCGCTCGATCAATGCGATCGCCTCCGGGATGCGCAACACCGGCTGAGCATGGATAAGGATAGGGACGCAGCCTCTCCCACCCAGCCGAAGCGGCGCGGGCTCGCCGTCGCCATCGGCCTCAACGTCGTGCTGGTGCTGCTGGCATGCGGCCTGGCGCTGTATGCCTTCATGCTGAATGTCGATCTGGGCGATGTGAAGCGGCGGCTGTCGAAGGAAATCGAAACCCGCCAGCAAGCCGAGCGCTACCTGATCGAAACGCGCAACCAGTTGACCGACAGCCTGCGCGAAATCGAACAGCTCAAGGCGCAGCTGGCCTACAAGGAAACCGACATCCAGACGGCGGCGACGGCCAAGCCCGCGCTGCCGGTGGTGATCGGTTTTCGTTCGTCGATGCTGGGCAAGGGGCTGGTGGCGGTGATCGAAAACACCAGCGACCGCTATCTGACCGTGGTCCTCGCCGTGCGCAACCCGACCCTGTCCCTGGCGCGGCGCTTCGAACTCAAGCTGGAACCCAGGTCCAGCACCGACTTCGGCCACATGGAAGGCTGGCAGTTTGCCTCGGGCGACGAAGTGGGATTGTTCAACGACGAATTCGGCGCGCTCAAGCTCACCGTGCCGTAACGGCGGGGCGCGGCCTCGGTAATTTCAGGCCGAGCAGCGCGGGCATCAGCAGCAATTCGAACACCTGGCCGGCGAACAGGCCGACCGCGCACAGCATGCCGAAGTGGGCGGTGGGGCGGAAGTCGGACAGCCCCAGCAGGCTGAACTGCGCGATCAGCACCATCGAAATGGCGATCACTGCGCGGCCCGATGCCTCCACGCTGCGGATGATGGCGAACACCGGGCTGACGCCGCGGCGGATGCGGTGCAGGTAACCGTGATACAGATGGATGGTGTCGTCCACCGTGATGCCGAGGATGACGCCGGCGATCAGGACGGTGGCGACGTCGAGCGAAATCCCCACCGTCCCCATCACCACGAAAATGAAGAACAGCGGCGCCAGGTTGGGCACCAGGCAGATCAGCGCGCCGCGGAACGAGCGGAACAGCAGCGCCATCAGCAGCAGGATCTGCAGGAAGGCCGAAGCGAAGCTCTTGACCTGGCCGTCGACGATGCGGTCTTCCTGGTCCGAGAACAGCCGCCCGTATCCCGCGAGGTCGACTTCCACGCCCGCAATCGGCTGCGCGGCGACGTGCGCGCGCACCCTGTCGATCACCTGGCCGATTTCGTTGGCGCCGTGCACGTTGAGGCCCATCGGGATGCGGGCGCGCTGGAATTCGCGGTTGACCAGCTCGTACAAGTCCTTGCCGTCGTAGATCAGCAGCAGCTGTTCGACCAGCTTGCGGCTGGTCGGCAGCGCATCCGCCCCCAGGTCCTCGCCGCTGAGGGCGCGGTTCATTTCCTCCAGCACGTCGATCAGGGAGAAGCTGCGGTCGACTTCCGGCTGCTGTTCAAGCCAGGTTTGCAGCGCCTTGATCTGCGCCAGCGTCGCCGGATCCTTCAGGCTGTCGCGGGCCGTGCCGGTGAGGACGATTTCCAGCCCGGTGACGCCGGAAAGCGCGCTTTCCACCCTGGCGGTGCTGCGGCTGATGCCGTGGTCGGGCGCGAAAAACTCGATGATGTTGGATTCGACCTTGACCTGCATCACCAGCGGGATGGCCGCCAGCACCAGCAGCGCGGTGACCGTCAGCACGGCTTTTGCGTGCCGCAGGCTGAACACGGCCACGGCTGCCGCGATGCGGCGTGCGTGCGCCATGCCGGAACGGCGGCGCGGCCAGCGCGGCGTATCCCATTTCAGCAGGATCGGCGGCACCAGGATGAACACCACCAGAAACACGATGAGGGTGCCGACCGCGCCCGCCAGGCCGAAGGCCTGCACCGGGGGAATGTCCACCCACAGCAGGCTCAGCATGCCCGCGCCGGTGGTCAGCACGTTGAACAGGCCGGGGACGAAGGTTTCCTTCAGTGCGCGCGCGATGCGTTGCGGCCGCGGCAGCAGCGCGATGCGGGCGCGCTGGATCGCGGCATACAAATGCAGCAGCGTGGCCGTGGTGTAGGCCGCCATCAGGGTGGGAATCATCGCGGTGATCGGGGTGTAGGGCTGGCCGGACAGCACCAGCCCGGCGACGCTGGCCGACACGACCGTGCCCATGGCCAGGCCGCCCACCACCATCGGGCGCACCCGCCCCACCACCCACCATAGCAATGCCATGCCGATGACGAAGGTCAGCGGGATGAAGATGGCGCTGTCGCGCCACAGCGAGCGCAGCTCCTCGACCGTCTGCGCCACCGTGCCGGCGGTGGCGGTGTGATAGGGCGTGAGTTTCTCAGCGGCGATGGCGGCATCGAGCGCAATCTGGATATCGCGGCGGGCCAGGCTTTCCTTCAGGATCTTGGGGCGCACCACCAGGGCGACCGCACGGCCGTCGCGCGAGGCGAGCAGCCCCGGTGCGAAGCTGTCGCCCAGCACGCGGGCCTTCCATTCGGCGGGCGTGCGGGTGGCGAGGTCGTCGGGGTCGACCAGCAGCGAGACGGCGAAGCCGTCGTCGGTGGCGTCGATGTGCTCCACCGTGGTCAGCGTCAGCACCCGGTCGACCGCCGGGTGCGCCGCCATTTTCTGCGCGGCGCGGTCGAGCGCGGCGAGAAACGCCGGGGCGTAGAGCACGTCGCCCTCGAACAGGGCGATGACGGCTTCGTCGTTGGGGAATTCCCGGAACAGCGATTCGCGCAGCTGGATGGTGGAGGAATCCGGCGGCGAATAGATGTCCGGCGCGTTGTTGAAATGTAGCTTCAGCAGAAACGGCAGCGCCGCCAGTTGGATGCCGAGCAGGATCGCCAGCGCCAGCCAGGGTGGCAGCATGCGGCTGCCGTTGAGCCAGGGTTTCAGCATGGGGGCGTCAGGCGATCAGAATTTACTGCGCAGCCCCAGCGTGATCAGCGAATGGTCCTGGTGGAAGCCGCCCAGGGTGCGCGCTTCGCCGTCGAAGTAGTGAGCGGCGACGTAGATCTCGTGCGGCTCCCAGCCGACATAGCTGAGCCTGGGGCTGAGATAGACGTCGTTCACGTTGAAGCCGGCGGCAAAGCGCATCCCGGCTTTCCAGCGCCCCTGGCCGAAGCGGGTCTCGATTTCGCCGTTGGCGCCGTAATACTCCTTCAGTTCGAGGATGTTGCGGTCGGTCTGCAGCGCGTGCGCCACCAGTTGCAGGTTGACGCGGGTGTCCGCCCCGCCGGGGAAGAATTCCAGCGCGCCGATCCAATCGAGCGAATGCGTCGTGTCGAGCGCGGTGGTGGCGAGAGTCACCGGCACGTTGTCGGTGTAGCCGGCTTCCATGCGCCAGGTGAGGCCGCCGCGCACCAGTTCGACATCGGCGCCGACGAAGGTATTGAACGGATGCACCGCGGTGAGCGTGGCGGCGGGCAGGTCGAGCCGGTAGTACGGCAGCGACTGCCGGGTGCGCGCCAGCGTCACGCCGAAGTCGAGCGCGCTGCCGGTCCGGGTCAGGCGCAGGGCGCCGCCGCCGCTGCCGTGTTCGTCCTCGTCGATGCGCGCGGTATTCAGCCAGGGGGTGAGCGCGGGATCGATGCCGATGATCTGGCGGCTGGTGCGGTTGACCGGGCTCCAGATGCTGGCGGCGTCCGGCAATTGCGCGCCCCGGAACAGCGGCAGCCAGACCGCGTCCAGCTTGTACTCGCCGAAAGTCTGCTCCCAGCGCGCGGCCAGCTGCGCGCGGCGGCGGTCGGGCAGGTCGTCCAGCACGAAGCGCGTCAGGTCGGCGCGGCTGACGCGGTCGGCCAACGGGATTTCGTCGGCGCGGCCCCAGATGATGGTTTGCGCGCCGAAGGTCAGGCGGGTATCGCCGTTGCGGTAGCGCACATAGGTATCGCCGTAATCGGCCAGCATCTCGTCGTGATCGGCGCGGCCACCGGCCTGCGTCATGGCGTCGAGGCGGGCGCCGGCGCGGAATTCCCAGTTGCGGCTGGGCTGCCACAGCACGTAGGTACTGGCGCGCAGGGTGGAATAGGTGTCAGCCTCGGCGGCGTCGGGCAGGCCGCCCGCTTCCAGCAGAAAGTCGTCGACGCCGGCCTTGAGCGTGGGCTGGAAGCCGCGCGCGGCGGGCTTGCGGCTGCGCGCGGCGGGCGGCGGCAGATCGCCGGCCATGCCGGCCTGCGGTGTTGCCGCCGCGGCGGCAACCGGGCGCGGTTTGCGCGTGGCGGCGCGTGGCGGCGGCAGCTCGTCCGCCGTGTCCTCGGCGGAGACGGCGCGCGGCGGCGGCAGCTCGTCGGCGGCGCAAACGGGCAGGGCGGCGAGCGACAGACTGAGGGTCAGCAGCAGCTTTTTCATGGGCGGTATTCCGATTCCAGGCTTTCGTCGGCGAGGGCTTGCGAGGTGAAGAGTTTGGCGGGCAGTTTCTGGTCGTACAGCGCGCTGTCGACCACCAGGCGGGTTTCGTGGCCGCTGGCCAGATCGGTCATGCGGCTGTCGGTGATCGTCCAGTAGCCCTGGTTGCGTTTTTTGCTGCGCAGCAGCCAGCGCTTGCTGGGGGTGCTGGCGTCCTTTTCGAAATAATCCACCCGTTGCGGGATCGCGGTGGCGGGGTCGATCCAGCTGATGCGCTTCCGGTACACCGAATCGTCGGCCTCCAGCGGCACGCTTTCGAGCACCTCGCACAGGAGGCCGTTTTCGGTCTGCCTGCCGAGCAGGCGGTGGCGGTCCCTGGATGGCTTGCGCTCCTGCAGGTCCTCGAAATACAGGTCGGAGCCGACAAAGCGTCCGCCCTTGCGGTCGCTGGAGATGCGCCGCACCCGGTCGAGCGCCGGCAGGTACAGCCACTGGTCGCTGCTGCCGTCGGCCTTGTCTATGCTGAGAAGCCCGGTTCCCGCGATGTCTTCGGGATCGAGAAAGCGGATCAGGTTGGCGGTTTCGCCGCCCGACTTGTCGAGGCGGTAGGTGACGAGCTCGCGGATGCGCGGTGCGCGGCCTTTTTCGGTGAGCACCATGCGGCCCAGCGTGGTGAGATCGCGGCCGTTGGGACGGTCGTAGACTTTTTGCGCGAGGTCGGCGGCTTCGTCCGCCTGCGCGGCGGCGGCGCCGAGCAGCAGCGTCAGCGTCAGGAAACGGATGAAGTTCAGCAGGGGGCTTGGAGGTGCCATGGGTTTTACGCGCGCGTGATACCTTATGGGCGACAGGTTGCCAGCTCCGAACTTTACCGCAAAACCGGGCCGGCACCGACCGCCCCGGCACAGGCGCCGGGCGCCGGCGCTGCGCTGGATTTCAGGGTGTGGCTATGATAAAAAGACAAAAAAGTCCCCTATTAAGGATGCCAAGATGACGTCGACGACACTGGAACTGCTACAGAAATACAGCGTGCCTGGCCCGCGCTACACGTCGTATCCGACCGCGCCCTATTTCCGCACCGATTTTGGCGAGGCGGACTGGGACGCGGCGCTGACGGCATCGGCGGTGGATCGCGGCCTGTCGCTGTATGCCCATATCCCGTTCTGCGATTCGCTCTGCTACTACTGCGGCTGCAATATGGTGGCGACGCGCGACTACAGCAAAACCCAGCCCTATCTGGCCTATCTCGACCAGGAAATGGCGCGCACCGCGCAGCGGGTCGACCCGGCGCGGGTGGCGCGCCAGCTGCACTGGGGCGGCGGCACGCCCACCTATCTCAATCCCGGCGACATCTGCCGCCTGATGGCGATGATGCGCCGGCATTTCACCCTCGCCCCGGATGCCGAAATCAGCTGCGAGGTCGATCCGCGCGAACTGACCCGCGCGCACCTCGAGGCGCTGCGCGAATCCGGCTTCAACCGCCTGTCGTTCGGCGTGCAGGACATGGACCCGGCGGTGCAGCAGGCGGTCAACCGCATCCAGCCCGCGGCCCTGGTCCAGCAGGTGCTCGACTGGTCGCGCGAGCTGGGCTTCTCCAGCATCAACCTGGATCTGATCGTGGGGCTGCCGAAGCAGACCGTGGCGAGCTTCTCCCGCACCCTGGAACAGGTGGTGGCGTGGGCGCCCGACCGCCTTGCGGTGTTTTCCTATGCCCACGTGCCATGGCTGAAAAAGCACCAGAACCTGATCCAGCAGGCCGACCTGCCGGATTCCGCGATGCGCCTCGGCCTGCATCAGGCGGTGAACGAAGCGCTGGGGGCGGCGGGCTACGTCAACATCGGCTTCGATCACTTTGCCCGCCCCGAGGACGAACTGGTGCGCGCGCAGCGGAACAAGACGCTGTGGCGCAATTTCCAGGGCTACACCACGCACAAGGACTGCGACATCCTTGCCTTCGGCGTGTCCGGCATCAGCCAGACGGCGGACGTGTACATGCAGAACGAAAAGAACCTCAAGCGCTACGAGGAGCGCATCGCGGCGACCGGGCTTGCGGTCGAACGCGGCCTGAAGCTCAGCCGCGACGACCAGATCCGGCGCGATGCCATCACCCGCGTGATGTGCGACCTGGAACTCGACTTCGCCGCCTTCGGCAAGGAATGGGAGATTGGGTTCAGCGACTATTTCGCCGACGCGCTGGCCGCTCTGCGTCCACTGGCGGACGACGGGCTGGTGACGATCGCCGCCGACAGGATCGTCGTCACCCCCAGCGGCCGCCTGTTCCTGCGCAACATCGGCATGTGCTTCGACCGCTACCTGAAGGAAGCCACCGGCGAAAAGCCACGCTATTCGCGCACCGCCTGAGCCGTCAGCAGCAGCCGCTGCCGTCGTCGCGCTTGGGGCAGCCCTCGGGCCGGCTGCGGGGCGGCAGCGGGCAGCGGTTGATCTCGTCGGCGCTGCGCTGGAAGTAGCAGGTCATGGCGCTGGAAGCGATGCCCAGCAGCCAGAAGATAAAGAACCCGACGGTGTAGGCGGCGATGCGCTGATCGAACAGCGCATCGCCGCGATAGGTGATTTCCAGCGGGTCGAACAGGGTGGTGAAGACGATGTCGGCCACTCCGGCAACGAGAAAGGACGGCCACAGTATGTGGATCAGGCGCTTCGGCATGGCGTGCTCCTCGTGGCGGCGGCGGTCATTCTTCCGGGCTGTTCATCTTGCGCTTGTACCAGCTCAGCAGGGTGATCGCCATGCCGATGATGAAGAGGATGGTGAACAGGCTCAACAGGCCGATCGGGCTGGTAAACAACAAATCGAGTACGACGTCCATTTCAGTCTCCCTCTGGTTGATGAACGATGGGTCCGGAAGCCGCCAGCGTGACGGCCCGGTCTAGCGGGATATGCAGCACGCCGCCCAGGCGCCAGGCGGCTTCATGGTCGGCCAGCTGGACCTGCCATTTGCCGGCGGGCAGCAGGGGCAGCGCCGCGCGATAGCGGCCGCCGCCGGTGTGAACCAGGACGAGGGTGCGGTCCATGCCCTGGCGGGTGGGGTGCGCCAGGGTGAGGGTCAATTGCTCCGGATACGCCTGCATGCGTCCGCCCAATGCCAGCGTCAGGGCGCCGTTTTCACTCTTTATGGTGGCGCTCAGCGCCAGCGCGCGGGCGGCGTCGTCGCGCGCCAGCGTCTGGTTGATGGCCAGCCCGGCCTTGTAGTAGTCGCCGACCACCAGGCCATCGGCGCTGGTGGCCGCGATCCACACGGTGACGAGTCCGGCGGCGACCGCGCTGGCGGGCAGGCTGATGAGAAACCAGGGCCAGGGTTCGCGATACCAGGGTTTGGACTGCAGGGCAGGGTTCGTCATGGCGTTCACCGGTTGAAGAATTTGGTTGCGACGGCCTGCCGGATGCGCGGATCGTCGATGGCCTGCACCGTGAAGCTCACCTCGATCGAGCGGCCTTTCAGGTCGACAGGATCGGCGATCAGGCTGACCGGGATGTCCACCGTCTGCAGGGGCGCGGCGGCGATTTCGCGCGTGGCGGCCACCACCTGCAGGCCGGCGATGCCCTGCGCGCCGATCGTGTAGCGATGCGGCCGGCCGTCCTTGTTGATGAGTTGCAGGCGGTAGACGTTCTCGATCATGCCCTCGTCGGTTTCCTTCGACAGCGCCACGCGGTCGCGCACCACGTCGACGCGCAGCGGCACGCGGGTGGCGAGGCTCCAGACGAAGGCGCCGGAGATCAGCGCCAGCAGCACGCTGTAGATGATGGTGCGCGGGCGCAGCACGTGCTTGAGGATGCCGCTGTCCGGGTAGTTGCCTTTCACCACGTTCTCGGTGGTGTAGCGGATCAGGCCGCGCGGGTAGCCCATCTTGTCCATGATCTGGTCGCAGCCGTCGATGCAGGCGGCGCAGCCGATGCATTCGTACTGCAGGCCGTTACGGATGTCGATGCCGGTGGGGCAGACCTGCACGCAGACTTCGCAGTCGACGCAGGTGCCGAGCCCGGCGGCCTTGTAGTCGGTCTTTTTGCTGCGCGGCCCGCGCGGTTCGCCGATCGAGCTGTCGTAGGTCACGGTCAGCGTGTCGGAGTCGAACATCACGCTCTGGAAGCGCGCGTAGGGGCACATGTACTTGCACACCTGCTCGCGCATGAAGCCGGCGTTGCCCCAGGTGGCGAAGCCGTAGAACAGGATCCAGAAGGTCTCCCACGGGCCGAGGCTGGCGCTCGCCACTTCGGCGGCGAGCGTCTGGATCGGGGTGAAATAGCCGACGAAGGTGAAGCCGGTCCACAGCGCGATCAGCATCCAGACCAGGTGCTTGAGGCCGCGCCGGCGCAGCTTGTTGGCGTTCCACGGCGACTGGTCGAGCTTCCTGCGCGCGAGGTGGTCGCCTTCCAGCCAGTTTTCCACCCACATGAAGATTTCCGTGTACACGGTCTGCGGGCAGGCGTAGCCGCACCACAGCCGTCCGGCCACCGCGGTGAACAGGAACAGCGCCAGCGCCGAGAGGATCAGAAGGCCGGTGAGATAGACGAAATCCTGCGGCCAGAACACCAGACCGAAGATGTAGAACTTGCGCGCGGCCAGATCGAATAGCACCGCCTGGCGGCTGTCCCATTGCAGCCAGGGCAGGCCGTAATACAGCACCTGGGTCAGCAGCACCAGCGCGATGCGCCAGCTGGCGAACACGCCATGCACCGAGCGCGGCTGGATTTTTTGCCGGATCGCGTAGAGCTGCTGCTCGATCGGCGTGTCGGCGGGGGCGGGCTGCTTGTCGTCTGTCACTGCTTTCATCCGTTAAGGCTGAGC
>NZ_MKUG01000008.1 GCF_001897685.1 Thiobacillus sp. 65-1402 | reverse complement strand
GCTCGTGCGACTGGTGCGCTTCGAGCACGTAGGACTGCAGCAGCGTGTCGTCGATGACGCCGCCGAGCGCGATGCCGTAGTTGGCGAAAATATGGCAGTCGTATTTGAGGGGCTGGCCGATGATCCTGGGGTCGGGGTTTTCCAGCAGCGGCTTCAATCTGGCCAGGACGGCAGTCCGGTCAAGCTGCGCGGGCGCGCCGGCATAGTGATGCGCCAGCGGCAGGTAGGCCGCTTCGCCGTGGGCCGTGGCGAACGAGACGCCGACCAGTTCGGCCTGCATCGCGTTGAGGCTGGTGGTTTCGGTGTCGAGCGCAAACGCCGGCGCGGCTTCCAGCCTGGCGATCCAGGCGTCGAGCCGGCTCTCGGTCAGGATGGTTTCGTAGCCGGCGCGATGCTCGCCGCTGCAGTCCTGCTCGGGCGCCGCGGCCGCGCCGGTGGCGGCGGCGTCGAGCTCGCGCAGCCAGGTGCGGAACTCGTAACGCTCGAACAGCGCGCGCAGCGCGTCCCGGTCGCGCGCCCCGAGGACGAGATCGTCGAAATCGAACGGCAGCGCGACATCGGTCTTGATGGTGATCAGCGCGCGCGCCTGCGGCAGCCAGTCGCGGGCGGCGCGCAGGTTGTCGCCGACCACGCCCTTGATGGCGTCGGCATGCGCCAGCAGATTGTCGAGCGTGCCGTATTCGGCCAGCCATTTCACCGCGGTTTTCGGCCCGCATTTGGCGACGCCGGGGACGTTGTCGACGGCGTCGCCTACCAGCGCGAGGTAGTCGATGATGCGCTCCGGCGGCACCCCGAACTTGACGGCCACCCCGGCCTCGTCGAGCGTTTCCTGGCTCATGGTGTTGACCAGCGTCACATGGTCGTCGACCAGCTGCGCCATGTCCTTGTCGCCGGTGGAGACGATGCTGTGGATCCCCTTGCGCTCGGCGTGATGCACCAGGGTGCCGATCACGTCGTCGGCCTCGACGCCGTCGACGACGACGAGCGGCCAGCCCTCGGCGCGGATCGCCTCGTGCAGCGGCTCGATCTGGCTGCGCAGATCGTCCGGCATCGGCGGACGGTTCGCCTTGTAGGCGGGATAAAGCGCGTCGCGGAAGGTCTTGCCCTTCGCGTCGAACACGCAGGCGATATAATCGGCCGCGTAGTCCTTCCGCAGTTTGTGCAGCATCGCCAGCACGCCCTTGATCGCATTGGTTGGTTCGCCCGCCGAATTGCGCAGGTCGGGCAGCGCATGAAATGCGCGATACAGATAGGACGAGCCGTCCACCAGGAGCAGGATTTTTCTGGGTTGGCTTACACTGAAATCGTTCACGAGGCGCTCGAAAATGCACTTGGATAAATTGCCCGTCGCGGTCGACCCGGGGCGCGCCGCCGAGATTAATTATTCGGCGCGCGAGTCGTGGCGGATGCTGGGGATTATGGCAGAGTTCGTCGAGGCGACCGAACGCCTGGCGTCGATCCGCCCGGCGGTTTCGATCTTTGGCAGCGCGCGCACGCCGCCCGACCATGCGTACTACATGCTCACCGAAGACATCGCGCGCAAGCTGTCCGATGCGGGCTTCTCAGTGGTCTCCGGCGGCGGCCCCGGCATCATGGAAGCCGCCAACAAGGGCGCGTATTTCGGCAAGTCGCCCAGCGTCGGCCTTAACATCCAGTTGCCGCACGAACAAAGCGCCAACATGTATCAGGACATCAGCCAGACCTTCCAGCACTTTTTCGCGCGCAAGGTCATGTTCGTCAAGTTCGCCGCGGCCTACGTCGTCATGCCGGGCGGCTACGGCACGCTGGACGAGCTGTTCGAGGCGCTGACACTGGTGCAGACCGGAAAAATCGCCGGCATCCCCATCATCCTGGTGGGCTCGAAATTCTGGAGCGGACTGGCCGACTGGGTGAAGGACCGCCTGGTCGAAGAGGGCATGATTTCCCCCAAGGACGTTGAGCTGATGCGCATCATCGACCGGCCGGAAGAGGTGCTCGATGCGATCTTCAGCCACTATGAAAAACGCGGCTTCATGCCGTCGCTGGCCGAGCGCGAAATCCAGTTCAATCTGTAGCCCCTTCCCTTTTGACCTAAGCTGACACTATTCGCTTTCTGGAGCCTGCCATGCGTTATCCCGTTGTGTTGCTGACCCTGATGCTGAGCGGCCTTGCCGTCGCCGCCGCACCGTCCGGGCGTCCGCCCGGACTGGAGCCGGTTCCGGATGGCGCGCCGGGCCCCGGCGACGCGCCTGCGGTGACGATCAAGCCGAGCAGCCAGGGCCGCGTCGTCGAATACCGCGCCAACGGCAAGCTGTACATGCTGAAAGTCATTCCCAGGGTCGGCAAGCCGTATTTCCTGATCGACCAGAAGGGCGACGGCCAGTTTGCGCGGCAGGACAGCCTCGATTCCGGAATGCGGCCGCCGATGTGGGTGGTGAAGGAATTCTGAGCCGTTGCCCGCGCACCGCTTATTCCATTGACGGGGTGCCCGGCCGTTCGCGGCGCCCATCAATGACAGCCCGGCCTGAAGGTTCCCTTTTCAGGCCGATTCGTGACGTACCGATCCAATCCGTTGCATGACGACTGCATCCAATCAAGACATTCCGCGCAAGGTCGCGGCCAGCCAGGGCTTCCAGTGGCTGGCCGCGGGCTTTCGCCTGTATCGCAAGAACCCCCTGCTGCTGTCCGCCGCGTTCGGCGTGCTGTTCGGCACGGTGATGGCGCTCGGCCTGATTCCCGTGGTCGGCGGATCGCTGTCGGAGCTGGCCTCGCCGCTGATGGTGGCCGGCTTCATGGCGGCATACCGCGCGCTCGACGAGGGCCGCGAGCTCGAACTGCCGAATTTTCTGGCCGGGGTTCAGGGGCCGGCGATTCCGTTGATGACCGTCGGCGCGGTGCAACTGCTGGGCACCCTGCTGATCGGCCAGGTCATGCTCGGCATGGGCTTCGACCCGGCTGCGATGATGGCCGCCGCCGCCAAGGGAGGGGAGGCTTCGCCGGCCGAAATGCAGGCGATACTGAACCAGGCCATGCCTGCGGTGCTTGTCGGGCTGGCCTTGTTTGCTCCGCTGATCATGGCCACCTGGTTCGCGCCTGCGCTGATCCTGTTCGGCGGCGCGCGTCCGGCCACCGCGCTGGGGGTGAGCCTGCGTGCGGTGGCGAGGAACTGGGCGGCGATGCTGGTGAACAGCTTCGCGCTCGGGCTGCTGCTGTTCTTTGCCGCGCTGGTGCCGATGCTGCTCGGCTTGCTGGTGGCAATGCCGGTCCTGTTCGGTTCGCTGTATGCCTCGTATCAGGCGATTTTCGCGGTGTGGGCGGACGATGCCGCGCCCTACGCGGGCGACAGCTTGGCGTAGGCCAGCGCCAGCCACTTGGTGCCGGCGTCGCGGAATTTCACCTGCACCCGCGCGTCCGGCCCGCGCCCCTCGAAGTCGATGATGATGCCGGTGCCGAACTTGGCATGGGCGACGCTCTGCCCCACCTTGTAGCCGGTGTCGTTGCCGGATTGGCCCTGGCTGCGCGGCATCGGGGCGGGCGCGCGATAGCCCGGGGAAGCGGCGGATTCGCTGCGGCGGTTGAGAGGCAGCAGCACCTGCTCCGGCAACTCATCCAGAAAGCGCGACGGCAGGCCGTAGCGGATCTGGCCGTGCAGCATGCGCGACTGCGCGTGCGACAGGTACAGGCGGCGCCGCGCGCGGGTGATCGCCACGTACATCAGCCGCCGTTCTTCCTCCAGGCCATTTTCCTCGTTGGCGCTCTGCTCGTGCGGAAACAGGCCTTCCTCCAGCCCGGTGATGAACACGGCGTGAAACTCCAGGCCCTTGGCGGCGTGCACCGTCATCAGCTGCAGCGCGTCGTGGCCGGCGCCGGCCTGGTGCTCGCCCGCTTCCAGCGCGGCGTGGGCGAGAAAACGCTCCAGCTCGGGCTGGATCATTTCGGCGGAGCCTGCCGCATCCGGAGAAGCGGGTTCTTCCGCGAACAGCGCCGCCGCGTTGATCAGTTCGTTGAGGTTTTCCAGGCGGTCGGCGCTTTCCTTGTCGGCGCGGTAGTAGTCCGCCAGCCCGCTGGCCTCGATGACATGGTCGATCGCCTCGGGCAAGGGCAGGTCGCGCGTGCTGGCCTTGATCTCCTCGATCAGCCGGGCGAACCCGGCGACCTTGCCGCCGGACGTGCAGGCGGCCTGCCACAGGCTGGCGCCCGAGCGCGCGGCCGTGTCGGCCAGCTGTTCCAGGGTGCGCGCGCCGATGCCGCGGGCGGGGAAGTTCACGACCCGCAGAAATGCGCCATCGTCTTCCGGGTTGGTCAGCAGGCGCAGGTAGGCGAGTGCGTGCTTGATTTCCTGGCGCTCGAAAAAACGCAGTCCGCCATACACGCGATACGGCACGCTGGCGGAGAACAGCGCGTGCTCCAGCACCCGCGACTGCGCGTTGGAACGGTACAGCAGCGCCATCTCGGACAGCGCCATGCCCTCGCGGTTGAGCGCGCGCACCTCGTCCACCACGAAGCTCGCCTCGTCCTGGTCGGAATACGCCTCGAACACGCGGACCGGCTCGCCGTCGCCCTCCGCCGTCCACAGGTTCTTGCCGAGGCGGTGCGCGTTCTGCGAGATCAGCGTGTTGGCGGCGGTGAGGATGTGGCCGTGGCTGCGGTAGTTCTGCTCCAGCTTGATCACGTTGCCGTGCGCGAACTCGCGCTCGAACTCGGCCATGTTGGCGGTGTTGGCGCCGCGGAAAGCGTAGATCGACTGGTCGTCGTCGCCGACCGCGAACAGCGCGGTGTGCGGCCCGGCAAACAGCTTCAGCCAGCGGTATTGCAGCGTGTTGGTGTCCTGGAACTCGTCGATCAGGATGTGCTTGAAGCGGTCCTGGTAGTGCTCGCGCAGCGGTTCGTTGCGGTACAGCAGTTCGTAGGAGCGCAGCAGCAGCTCGGCAAAGTCTGCCACCCCCTCGCGCTGGCATTGCGCGTCGTAGGCCTCGTACAGCTCGGCCATGCGCATCGAATATTCGTCGAACGCCTCGGCATCGCGCGCGCGCCGGCCGGCTTCCTTGTGGCCGTTGATGAACCCCTGCACCTTCTTCGGCTCGTATTTCTCGGTGTCGACGTTCATCGCCTTCATCAGCCGCTTGATCGCCGACAGCTGGTCCGAGCTGTCGAGGATCTGGAACGACTGCGGCAGGCCGGCTTCGCGGTAATGGATCCGCAACAGCCGGTTGGCCAGGCCATGAAAGGTGCCGACCCACATGCCGCGCGTGTTGATCGGCAGCATCGCCGAAATCCGCGTCAGCATCTCCTTCGCCGCCTTGTTGGTGAAGGTCACCGCCAGCACGCCCAGCGGCGATACCTGGCCGCTCTGGATCAGCCACACCATGCGGGTGGTCAGTACCCGCGTCTTGCCGGAGCCGGCGCCCGCGAGGATCAGCGCGGATTCGTGCGGCAGCGTCACCGCGGCGCGCTGTTCGGGGTTGAGGTTTTCCAGCAGATGGGGGGACATACGGGGGTAGAATCAGGCGATTGTTGAGGCGGCACAGCGATGCAGTTGACGGCAGTATGGGGGGTGTCTCGTCCGAGTCAATCCGCGCAGCGAGGCCGTCTCAAATAACCCGCTGTTTTCAACGTCTATCGATTCGCCATGCCGATAGCCCGGCCGGCCTCCGTTGGCCCACGCGAACGCCGCCCGCGCCGAATCGATCATGGCGAATTATAAGGGGCTCTCCATGGTGAAAATCCTGTTTTTCGGCGATCTGGTCGACGTCCTCGGCATGAGCGCCGACGAAATCGCGCTGCCGCCCGACATCACCGATGTCGAACGCCTGCTGTTCCTGCTGTCGCGGCGCGGCGAGATGTGGAAAAAGATGCTGCTCGGCAATCCCAAGCTGAATGTCACGGTGAACAAGCAGTTCGCCGAGAAATCCGCCCCGCTCAAGGACGGCGACGAAATTGCGCTGGTGGGGTTCGCGGTGGCGTGAACCGGCCCCGCCGCCGCCCGGCGCCACGGGCGGCCGCAGGACATGAACGCGGCCGCGAGGCCGCAGTTGCGCCATGGCCGCAGCGAAGAATGCACCGCAAGGAGACGTGAGCATGCTCGATGAATTCATCCACGAACCGCGCGTCGCCTACTTCTCCATGGAGATCGCGCTGCGCAACGAAATCCCGACCTACTCCGGTGGCCTGGGCGTGCTGGCCGGCGACACCGTGCACTCGGCCGCCGACCTCGCGTTGCCGCTGGTGGCGGTGAGTCTGGTGAGCCGCGCCGGCTATTTTCGCCAGCAGATCGATGCGCAGGGGCGGCAGGTCGAGCAAGCGGCCATGTGGGAGCCGGCGACATGGGCGCAGCCGCTGGGCGCCAAGATCGCCGTGTCGATCGAGGGCCGGGCTGTGTGGATCGGCGCGTGGCTGTATGTGCTCGAGGGCCACATGGGCGGCCGCCAGCCGGTGCTGCTGCTCGACACCGATCTGGACGAGAACCGGGATGACGACCGCGAGATCACCCATTTCCTGTACGGCGGCGACGACGTCTACCGGTTCAAGCAGGAGATCGTGCTCGGCATCGGCGGAGTGCGCCTGCTGCGGGCGCTCGGTTTCAGGGTCCGCCAATACCATATGAACGAAGGGCACTCCGCACTGCTTGGCCTCGAACTGCTGCGGCGCTACGTTTACCCGCCCGAGGATCTGCGCCCGGGCGAGCCGCCCTACGATCTGCCGCGGGTGCGCGCGCTATGCAACTTCACCACCCATACCCCGGTCGAGGCCGGTCACGACCGTTTTTCCTATGCGCTGGTGCAGCGCGTGCTCGACAATGCGGCCGATGCCGAGAGCGCGCAGCGCAGCCGCCCCGCGGCCGGCGAAGGCTTTGTCGATCTGGCGACGCTCAAGCATCTTGCGGGCGAGGACGACCTCAACATGACGCGGCTTGCGCTCAACTTGAGCGAATACGTGAACGGCGTGGCCAAGCGCCACGCCGAAATCTCGAATACGATGTTCCCCGGCTATCGGGTGCATGCCGTCACCAACGGGGTGCACCCTTTCACCTGGACCAGCGCGCCTTTCCGCGCGCTTTACGATCATTATCTGCCGAGCTGGTGCCACGAGCCCGAACAGCTGATGCGCGCCGACTGCTGCATTCCCGATGCCGCCATCTGGGAGGCGCATGCGCAGGCGAAGCAGATGCTCGTCGAGCGGGTACGCGCGCACACCGGTGTCGCCCTGCATCCGGAGGTGCCGACCCTCGGGTTTGCCCGGCGCATGACCGCGTACAAGCGCCCCGACCTGTTGTTCGCCGACCTCGAGCGGCTGCAGGCGATCGCCCGGCAGCACCCGTTCCAGATCGTGCTCGCCGGCAAGGCGCACCCGCGCGACGAAAACGGCAAACGGCTGATCGAACGGTTGCACGCGCAGGCGCGCGCGCTCGAAGGCGTCGTGCCGGTCGTCTATCTGCCCGATTACGACATGGACATCGCCCAGGCGCTGGTGGCCGGCGTCGACATCTGGCTCAACACGCCGCTGCGCCCGTACGAGGCTTCCGGCACCAGCGGCATGAAGGCGGCGCTCAATGGCGTGCCGAGCCTGTCGGTGCTCGATGGTTGGTGGATCGAGGGCTGTATCGAAGGATTGACCGGCTGGGCGGTCGGCGATGCCGCGGGCACGAACGGCGGCGACGCCCGCGCACTGTACGACAAGCTCGAACAGACGGTGCTGCCGCTTTATTACGGGCATGCGCAGGATCCGGGCAGCTGGATCAGGCTCATGAAGGGCGCGATCAGCAAGAACGCGGCGTACTTCAACAGCCACCGCATGATGCGCCGCTACGCGACGGAAGCGTACATCCGATGAACCCGGCGGGTGGCAAGCGCCACGCAATGCCATAAAAAAACGGAGCCGGGCCGGCTCCGTTTTCCGTTCAAGCCCGACCTGCCTACTTGCTCTTGCCGGCGATCATGTCCTGAATGATGGGGGCCAGGATCAGCTCCATGGCAAAACCCATCTTGGCACCCGGCACCACGAGGGTGTTGCGGCGCGACATGAAGGAGTTCGGGATCATGTTCAAGAGGTAGGGGAAATCGACGCCCTTGGGTTCGCGGAAGCGGATCACGATGAAGCTTTCGTCCGGCGTCGGAATGTCGCGCGTGATGAAGGGGTTGGAGGTGTCGACGGTGGAGACGCGCTGGAAGTTGATGTCGGTGCGCGAGAACTGCGGGGTGATGTAGTTCACGTAGTCCGGCATGCGGCGCAGGATGGTGTCGACGATGACGTCGGCGGAGTAGCCGCGCTCGGCGCCGTCGCGGTGGATTTTCTGGATCCATTCGAGGTTGACGATGGGCACCACGCCGATGCCGAGGTCGACGTGCTGCGAGACGTCGACGTCGTCGGTTTTCACCAGGCCGTGCAGACCCTCGTAGAACAGCACGTCGGAGCCGGCCGGCACGTCTTCCCACGGGGTGAATTCGCCGGGGTTGAGGCTGGTGTTGAGGCGCTTGTTGTGCTCGGCGGCCTCTTCGTCGCTGTGGATGTAGTAGCGCTTCTTGCCGCCACCGGTTTCGCCGTAGGTCTTGAACAGTTCGGCCAGCTTGGCAAAGTGGTTGGCTTGCGGGCCGAAATGGCTGAAGTGCATATTGCCTTCAGCTTCGGCCTTCTTCACGGCGTCCTTGAATTCCATGCGCGACAGGCAATGGAAGCTGTCGCCTTCGATCACGGCAGCATTGATCTTTTCGCGGAAGAAAATATGCTCGAACGCGCGCTTGACCGTGGTGGTGCCGGCGCCGGACGAACCCGTGACCGCAATGACGGGATGCTTCTTGGACATGCTGGGACTCCCTGAAGAGGTAAGAATGAAAGGCGAAAACCCCGCATTTTACCCGCAAGGGGTAGGCCGTGGTAGTGGCGGCGCCGAAGCCACCAGGGACCCCGATCCACTATGGACTAAAGTCCATGTGGAGTCGTATGCCCCGGCAAGTGCGCGGCCTGCTTCAGGGGAGGGGCGCTTACATGGCGAATTCCAGCCGTTCCTCCACTTTCTTCAGCGCGGCTGCGGCACAGGCGGCATCCTTGTCGCCGCCGGGCGCGCCGGAGATCCCGACCGCGCCGATCAGGCTGCCGGCGGCGCGGATCGGCAGCGCGCCGTCCATCACGATAAGGCCGTCGATGTGGTTGAGCTCGGGGCGGATGTCGCCGCGCGCGGCGCGGAACTCGCCTGATTCGGTGCCCGACATGATGGTCATGCCGGCCTTGCGCTCGGCGATTTCCAGCGTGTGGCGCGCGGCCAGCGTGTCGCGCAGCGCGACCTGCACGTTGCCGGCCCGATCCAGCACGACGGCGGAGACGTTGTAGCCGTCCTGGCGGCAGGCCTCGACCGAGGCCATGGCGATATCGCGCGCCAGTTCCAGGCCGATCTGCTTGACCGGCAGCACGTCGGGCTGGGCGGCCATGGCGGACAGGGAGGTGGCGGGCAGGGAAGCGACAAGCAGGGTGAGCGGAAGCAGCGTTTTCATGTAAGTCTCCTTCGGGGTAAAGGGTAACCGACATCCGTGGATGGGCCGTGTTCCCGGCCAGTGCAAAACAGGCCGGCCGGCCGCAGTGGGAATGCGCCAGATCCGGGCGGCGCGGCGGGGCCGGCGGTATAATCGCCGGCTTGATTCTAAGCGGTTGCTGCAATGCAAGAAAAATACCTTCCCTCGGACATCGAACACGCCGCCCAGCAGAAATGGGCGGCCAGCCAGGCCTATCGCGCGGCCGACGCGTCCGACCGTCCCAAGTACTACTGCCTGTCGATGTTCCCCTACCCCTCGGGCAAGCTGCACATGGGGCACGTGCGCAACTACACCATCGGCGACGTGCTGGCGCGCTACCACGCGATGCGCGGCTTCAATGTGCTGCAGCCTATGGGCTGGGACGCCTTCGGCCTGCCGGCGGAGAACGCGGCGATCGCCAACAACGTGCCGCCCGCCGCCTGGACCTACGCCAACATCGACCACATGCGCACGCAGCTGCAGGCGCTCGGCTTCGCCATCGACTGGTCGCGCGAGCTAGCCACCTGCAAGCCGGACTACTACCGCTGGGAGCAGTGGCTGTTCACCCGCCTGTTCGAAAAGGGCGTGATCTACAAGAAGATGGCCAGCGTGAACTGGGACCCGGTCGACCAGACGGTGCTCGCCAACGAACAGGTGATCGATGGCCGCGGCTGGCGCTCCGGCGCGCTGGTCGAAAAGCGCGACATCCCGATGTACTTCTTCCGCATCACCCAGTACGCGGACGAGCTTCTGAGCGGGCTGGACAGCCTGCCCGGCTGGCCCGAGCGGGTCAAGACCATGCAGGCCAACTGGATCGGCAAGAGCGTCGGCGTGCGCTTCGCCTTCCCCTACCAGCTGGATGGCAAGGACGAGAAGCTGTGGGTGTTCACCACCCGCGCCGACACCGTCATGGGCGTGACCTTCTGCGCCGTGGCCGCCGAGCACCCGCTCGCCGCCCGCGCCGCTGCGGATAATCCGGAACTCGCCGCGTTCATCAATGAGTGCAAGCAGGGCAGCGTCGCCGAAGCCGACATGGCGACGATGGAAAAGAAGGGCATGGACACCGGCTTCAAGGTGACCCATCCGCTCACCGGCGAAGCGATCCCGGTGTGGGTCGGCAACTACGTGCTGATGAGCTACGGCGAAGGCGCGGTGATGGCGGTGCCGGCGCACGACGAGCGCGACTTCGGTTTCGCACAGAAGTATGGTCTGCCGATCAAGCAGGCGATCGCAGTCGAGGGCGAGACCTTCTCGCTCGACGGCTGGCAGGAATGGTACGGCGACAAGACGCGCGGCCGCTGCGTCAATTCCGGCAAGTACGACGGCCTCGGCTACGAAGCCGCGGTCGACGCCATCGCCGCCGACCTCGCTGCGCTGAATCTCGGCGAGAAGAAGACCCAGTTTCGCCTGCGCGACTGGGGCATCTCGCGCCAGCGCTACTGGGGCTGCCCGATCCCGATCATCCACTGCGACGCCTGCGGCGACGTGCCGGTGCCGGCCCAGCAGCTGCCGGTGGTGCTGCCGGAAGACGTGGTTCCGGACGGTTCCGGCAATCCGCTCAACAAGCGCGCCGACTTCGTCAACTGCAGCTGCCCCAAATGCGGCGGCGCGGCGCGGCGCGAGACCGACACCATGGACACCTTCGTCGAGTCGTCGTGGTATTACGCGCGCTACGCCTGCCCCGACTTCGCCGACGGCATGCTGGATCAGCGCGCGAACCAGTGGCTGCCGGTCGACCAGTACATCGGCGGCATCGAGCACGCCATCCTGCACCTGCTGTACGCGCGCTTCTTCCACAAGCTGATGCGCGACGAGGGGCTGGTGGCGAGCGACGAGCCCTTCGCCAACCTGCTGACGCAGGGCATGGTGGTCGCCGACACCTACTACCGCGAGGATGCGAGCGGCAAGAAGACTTGGTTCAACCCGGCCGATGTTGAAATGAAGGACGGCGTGGCGATCCTCAAGACCGACGGTGCGTCGGTGGTCGTCGGCGGCACCGAGAAAATGTCGAAGTCGAAGAACAACGGCGTCGATCCGCAGGCGCTGATCGATGCGTACGGCGCCGACACCGCGCGCCTGTTCACCATGTTCGCTGCACCGCCGGAGCAGAGCCTGGAGTGGTCGGACGCCGGGGTCGAGGGCGCGCACCGCTTTCTCAAGCGGCTGTGGAAGCTGGCCTACGAACACGTGCAGGGCGGAGCGGTCGCGGCGTTTTCCGGCGGCGAGCTGCCGGAAGCGGCAAAAACCCTGCGCCGCCAACTGCACCAGACGATCCAGAAAGTCGGCGACGACATCGAGCGCCGCAAGCAGTTCAACACCGCGATTGCGGCAGTGATGGAGCTGATGAACGCGCTCGGCAGGCTGGAGGGCATGGATGCCGTCACCCGCAGCGTGCGGCAGGAAGTGCTGGAAGCTGCGGTCGCGATGCTGGTACCGATGGTGCCGCACATCAGCGAGGCGCTGTACGCCGAACTGAAGCCGGGTGCCGCGCTGGCGTGGCCGGCGGTGGACGAAAGTGCATTGGTGCAGGACGAGATCGAGCTGATGCTGCAGGTCAATGGCAAGCTGCGCGGGCAGATCCGCGTGGCGGCGACGGCGGCGCGCGAAGTGGTTGAAGCGGTTGCGCTGGCAAGCGAGGCAGCGCAGAAATATCTCCAAGGGCAGCCGCCGAAGAAAGTCGTGGTGGTGCCGGGACGTTTGGTTAATATCGTCGCATGAAGCGTCGACTGTTCCTTGCCGCCCTGCCTGCCGCGCTTGTCGCGGGCTGCGGCTTCCAGCTGCGCCGGGTGACCGACCTGCCGTTTGCCAGCCTGTATATCGAGGCGGCCTCGGGCAGCGCGGTGGCGCAGCGCATTCGTGCCCTGCTGACGGCGAACAAGCAGACGCGGCTGGCCGCGACCGCGGCCGAGGCCGAGGCCGTGCTGAAGCTGAGGGAGGACGTCCGCAGCAAAACCATTCTTTCGCTGTCGGGCGCAGGGCGCGTTACCGAGTACCGGCTCGGCTTGCGGCTGACCTATGCGGTCAGCGGCAGGGACGGGCAAGAATGGGGGGCGCCTGAAACCATCGAGTTGAACCGCGACATGACCTACGACGATGCGCAGCTGCTGGCCAAGGGCGCCGAAGAAAAGCTGCTGTATCGCGATATGGAAGACAACGCGGCCTTGCGGATTCTGCGTCGCCTGCAAAACCTGAAACCAGGAAACGGCACTTCTTGAACATTCCGGCCGATCGCCTGTCCGACCACCTTGCGCGTGGCCTCGCCGCGCTTTACGTGGTGGTGGGCGACGAGCCGCTGGCGGCGCAGGAGGCGGGCGACGCCATCCGCGCGGCGGCGCGTGCGGCAGGTCACAGCGAACGCACTGTCTACACCGTGCAGGGGCGCTACAACTGGCAGGGCATTTTCGCTGCCGGCGACAATCTTTCGCTGTTCGCCGAGCGCCGCCTGGCAGAAATCCGCATTCCCTCCGGCAAGCCCGGCGTCGACGGCGCCAAGGCGCTGGAAACCTACGCCGCCAAGCTGCCCGCCGACACGCTCACCCTGATCAGCCTGCCGGGGCTGGACTGGAAGACCATGCAGAGCCGCTGGTTCGCCGCGCTCGCCAAAAGCGGCGTGGTGGTCGAGGCCAAGCCGGTCGACCGTGCCGCCCTGCCTGGCTGGATCGACCGCCGGCTGGCCAGGCAGGGCCTGCGCGCCGACCGCGCCGCGCTGGAATTCCTGGCCGATCAGGTCGAAGGGAATTTGCTGGCGGCGCAGCAGGAGATCGACAAGCTCGCGCTGCTACTGCCGGCGGGAACGATCACGCTGGCCGACGTCGAGCATGCCGTGGCCGACGTCAGCCGGCTGGAGGCCGACGCCTTGCAGGATGCCTTGTATGCGGGCGATGGCGCGCGCTTTGCCCAGGTGGTGGCCGATTTGAGAGACAGCGGCGAAGCGGTGCCGGCCATCCTGTGGCAGGTGTCGTCAGCAGTGCAGCTGCTGCTCAGGCTAAAATCGGCAGTGACGCAGGGCGACAGCCTGCCCGCCGCGATGCGGACGCTGTGGGGGCGCGACAAGCAGCGCGCGCCGCAGATCGAACGCGCGCTCAAGCGCCTGGGCCTGGCAAGAATTGAAAGCGCGCTGTCCGACCTGGCGCTGATCGACCGTCAGGCCAAGGGGCTGGAGCGGGTGGGCGATCCCTGGGATACGCTGCTGCGCGTGGGCATGACACTGGCTGAACCGGTTAGCAATGGAAACAGATGATGGATATTAAAAGCTACATGCAGACGGTGGGCAAACAGGCGCGCGAAGCCTCGCGCGCGATTGCTCGCGCCGACACCAACCAGAAGAACCGCGCGCTCTTGGCGATGGCTGCGGCGATCCGCCGCGATGCCGCGAAGCTGCTGGCGGCGAACGCGCGCGACATGGAGCACGCGCGCGCCAGCGGGCTCGACGCCGCGCTACTCGATCGCCTGCAGATCAACGAAAAAGCCGTGGCCGGCATCGCCGAAGGCCTGGAGCAGATCGCCGCCTTGCCCGATCCGGTCGGCGAAATCACCGATCTCAAGTATCGCCCTTCCGGCATCCAGGTCGGCAAGATGCGGGTGCCGCTCGGCGTCATCGGCATCATCTACGAGGCGCGCCCCAACGTCACCGCGGACGCTGCCGGGCTGTGCCTGAAATCCGGCAACGCGGCGATCCTGCGCGGCGGCTCCGAGGCGCTGCACTCCAACCAGGTGGTCGCCGCCTGCGTGCGCGAAGGCCTCGAAGTGGCCGGCCTGCCGGCGACCGTGGTGCAGGTGATCGAGACCACCGACCGCGCCGCGGTGGGCGAACTCATCACCATGAAGGACTATGTGGATGTGATCGTGCCGCGCGGCGGCAAGGGGCTGATCGAGCGCATCACCGGCGAGGCGCGGGTGCCGGTGATCAAGCACCTGCACGGCAACTGCCACGTCTACGTCGACGACCGCGCCGACCTCGCCAAGGCGGTGAAGATCGTCGAGAACGCCAAGACCCAGCGCTACGGCACCTGCAACACCACCGAGTCGCTGCTGGTGGCGCGCGGCGTCGCCGCGGCGGTGCTGCCGGAGATCGGCCGCATGCTGGCTGCCAAAGATGTGGAAATGCGCGCCAATCCGGAAGCGCTGGCGATTCTGCAGGGAGCCGGCATCGCGGCGGACAAGTTGAAAGCCGCGGTGGACGCCGACTGGGTCGAGGAATATCTCGGCCCCATCATCGCGGTCAAGGTGGTCGACGGCATCGACGAAGCCATCGTCCACATCAATACCCACGGTTCGCAGCACACCGACGCCATCGTCACCGAGGACTACGGCCGCGCGCGCCGCTTTCTGCGCGAGGTCGATTCGGCGAGCGTGGTGGTCAACGCCTCGACGCGCTTTGCCGACGGATTCGAGTATGGCCTCGGCGCTGAAATCGGCATTTCCACCGACAAGATCCACGCGCGCGGCCCGGTCGGCCTGGAAGGGCTGACCAGCCAGAAATGGGTGGTGCTGGGAGACGGGCACGTCCGCGGCTAAGGCCATGCCGCCCATCGGCATCTTCGGCGGCACCTTCGATCCCATCCACTTCGGCCATCTGCGGCTGGCCGAGGAAATGGCGGCGGCGATCGGCTTGAGCCGGGTGCTGTTCATTCCCGCCGGACAGCCGCCGCACCGCGGCGCGCCGCGCACCGCGGCGGCGCACCGGCTGGAAATGGTGCGCCGGGCGATTGCCGGCAACCCGCGCTTCGAGGTGGATGCGCGCGAAATCCAGCGACCGGAGCTGAGCTACACGGTGGACACGCTGGCCGCCCTGCGCGCAGAGCTGGGCAACGAGCAACCGCTGTGGCTGCTGCTGGGGGCGGATGCCTTTCTCGGGCTGCCGGGCTGGCATCAATGGCGGCGGCTGTTCGATCTGGCGAATATTGCGGTCGCCGCGCGCTCCGGTGCGCAGTCGCTGCAGCCCGACGCGCTGCCGGATGAGCTGAAACACGAACTATCGCAACGGCAGCAAGCCGCCGGATCGGCCGCTTGCCCGGCCGGCTCGGTGCTGTTGCGACAGATGACGCCGCTGGGCATTTCGGCCACCGCCATCCGCGACACCCTGGCACGGCGTGGCAGCGCGCGTTATCTGCTGCCCGACGCCGTGCTCGACTACATTCACGAACACCAACTCTATCTTTATCCATGAACATCGAAAACAAAATCAAGCTGATCGTCGCCGCCCTCGAAGAGGTCAAGGCGCAA
>NZ_MKUG01000007.1 GCF_001897685.1 Thiobacillus sp. 65-1402 | reverse complement strand
TGGGGACGAAGCCCGCAACGTCGACCCGCACCGGCACGCAGGCATGGCAGTGTTCGCAATGCGGGCGATAGGTGAACTGTCCGCTGCGGCGAAAGCCGGCGCGGATCAGCGCGCTGTAGGCATGGGCGTCGATCAGGTGGGTGGGCGTGGCGACTTGCGAGCGCGAGCGCCGGCCCGGCAGATAGCTGCAGTCGTAATGCGCGGTCAGGTAAAACTGGATGCGCTGGAACGGCGGTTCAGTCGGATGCATCGAAATTCCAGGGGCCGGGCCGATGCGGCAAGTTTACCAACTCCGCCAGCCTTGCCGTGAACGCCGCACGCGGCAGCGTGCGCGCGCCCAGGCTGGCCAGATGCGGGGTCTCCATCTGACAGTCGATGAGGCCGAATTCCCAGCGCCGCAACTGCTGCGCCAGCCGCACCAGCGCCACCTTGGAGGCATCGGGTTCGCGGCTGAACATCGACTCGCCGTAGAACATGCGGCCGATCGCCACGCCGTACAAACCGCCCACCAGCTTGCCGTCGCGCCAGGTTTCCACCGAATGCGCGTAGCCGGCATCGAACAGGCGGGTGTAGGCCGCCACCATCGCCGGGGAAATCCAGGTGCCGGATGCGCCAGCGCGCGGTGCGGCGCAGGCGCGCATCACCTCGGCAAACGCCGTGTCCACGCGCGTCTCGAAGCCGCCATTGCGGATGCGCTTGGCCAGCGAGCGGGTGACGCGGATCTCGCCCGGTACCAGCACCATGCGCGGATCGGGGCTCCACCACAGGATGGGTTCGCCGGGGTTGAACCAGGGAAAGATGCCGTGGCGATAAGCATCCAGCAGGCGCTCGGCCGACAGGTCGCCTCCCATCGCCAGCAGGCCGTTGGGGTCGGCGAGCGCGGTTTCGACCGCGGGAAAGAATGTGGCTTTTTGGAAACATTCGCTCATGCCGCCATGGTAGCGGATTCATTTTTGGCTTGCGCCCCGATTGTTTATTTATTACGATATGCATGTCTTGTTTATATTTTTATCTTTTTTGACAGGAGCCGTGAACATGAAGAACTCCCTGCTTGCCCTTGCACTGATTGCCGCCCTGCCCGCCTCCGCCCTGGCCGACAACTGGATGATGCGCGTGCGCGCCATCGACATCGCCCCCGACGTCAAATCCTCGGGCCTGCCGGGCCTCGACGTATCCAGCGAATGGGTGCCGGAAGTCGACTTCACCTACTTCGTCACGCCCAACATCGGGGTGGAACTCATTCTCGGCACCGCGCGCCACGAAGTGACGCTGAACGGCGCCAGCCTCGGCAAGCTGAACCACCTGCCGCCGACGCTGACGCTGCAGTACCACTTCAACCCCACGCCGACGATCAAGCCCTACGTTGGTGCGGGCGTGAACTACACCCGCTTCTATAATGTCGATCTTGCTCCCGGCCTGAGCGTCGGCAATAACAGCTTCGGCGGCGCCCTGCAGGCGGGCGTGGACATTGCGGTAACCAAGAATGGCTATATCAACCTCGACGTTAAGAAAATCTGGATCGATACCGACGTCAAAAACAACGGCGTCAAGCTCACCAACCTGGAAATCAATCCGGTGGTGTGGGGTATCGGCTACGGGTTCCGTTTCTGACAACAAGCTGCACCTGACGCCTGCGGCCGGCCCGATCTCTCTCCCGGGTTTGCCGCGCCATAGCGTTCTCCTGCGGGGCGATGCGTGAGCCACTCTCCTAGACTCGCGGACGCCCCGTCTTTTTCGGGCTGCTTCCACTGCGGCCTGCCCGTGCCGGACGGCGCGGCCTACCCCATCCAGTTCGAAGGCGAAACGCGCCGGGCCTGCTGCCGCGGCTGCCAGGCGGTGGCGCAGACCATCGTCGACAGCGGCCAGGGCGCGTATTACGCCCACCGCACCGCGCTGCCCGCCACGCCCCAGCAGGCGGAGGCCGAACTGGCGCAGCTGGGGCTGTACGATCTGCCGGAAATCCAGGAAAGCTTCGTGCGGACGGAAACGGAGAACATCCGCGAGGCCGCACTGATCCTGGAAAACATCGTCTGCGCCGCGTGCATCTGGCTGAACGAACGCCACATCGCGGCGCTGCCCGGCGTGCTGTCGGTGGAGATCAACTACGCCACCCGCCGCGCGCGGGTGCGCTGGGACAACAGCCGCATCCAACTGTCGGCGATTCTGAAAGCGGTGTCGGACATCGGCTACATCGCCCACCCCTTCGACCCCGGCCGTTCCGACGACATCCACAAGCGCGAGCGCAACACCGCGATCAAGCGGCTGGCCATCGCCGGGCTCGGCATGATGCAGGTGATGATGTATGCGCTGCCGACCTACATCGCCACCGACATGACCACCGACATCCGCCTGCTGATGCGCTGGGCGAGCCTCATCCTCACCATTCCGGTCGTGGTGTATTCGGCGTGGCCGTTCTTCATCGGCGCCTGGCGCGACGTCAAGCGCCGCACCCTGGGCATGGACGTGCCGGTGGCGCTGGGCATCGGCACTGCCTTCGTCGCCAGCGTCTACGGCACCTTTTCCGGCCGCGGCGAGGTGTATTACGACTCGGTCACCATGTTCGTCTTCCTGCTCCTGACCGGGCGCTTTCTCGAAATGAACGCGCGCCGCCGCGCCGGCGCCGCGATCGAGGAACTGGTGAAGCTGATCCCCGCCGCCACCACGCGGCTGCCCAACTGGCCGGCGCGCGACGAGGAGCAGGTGCCGGTGGCCCGGCTGGCGGTCGGCGACCATGTGCTGGTGC
>NZ_MKUG01000006.1 GCF_001897685.1 Thiobacillus sp. 65-1402 | reverse complement strand
AGTTTCACGCTTGGTTTACCGATCAAAAGCTGGTTTCTGATCCAAGAAGTATGAGCCGCATGAGCCATGCCGTCATTCAAGACGTTGATTTGCCGGCCAAGCCAGTCTGAGGGCTATCCGCATTAGAAAATATGGATAAGTTAGAATCGCTTTTCTTCATATACCATCAATGACCGCTCACAGGCCGGTTGCTGTCGAAGTCACGCGCGTATCCCAACGGCCGCAAAGGCCGAGAACCAGGCGTTAGCCCCCTCTGGCACAAATGACCGTTCAGGACCGCAACAATCCGGAGGCACGGAGAAGCGCACACCTGCTGGCTCATGCAGGTTTTTTCACGCAGCCATCGTCACTCCGCCCGCAGCGCGTCCACCGGATTCAGCCGCGCCGCGCGCATCGCCGGCACCACGCCGGCGGCCAGTCCGATCAGTACCGACACCGCCAGCGCGCCGAGGGCGTAGTCCCACGGTGTGTTGACCGGCAGGCTGCTCACGGTGGTCTTCAGCAGCCAGGCGATGCCGGCACCGATGGCGAGGCCGCCGAGCCCGCCGAGGGTGGACAGCACGGTCGACTCCATCAGGAACAGGGTGCGGATGCGCGCACGGGTCGCGCCCAGTGCGGTGAGCAGGCCGATCTCGGCGACGCGCTCGGCCACCGCGATGTGCATCAGGGTGACCATGCCGACCGCGCCGACCAGCAGCGAGATGCCGCCGAGCGCGGCGACGGCGAAGGTGAGCACGTCGAGCACGGTGGAGAGCGTGTCGAGCATCTGCTGCTGCGGGGTGACGGTGAAATCCTCGCGGCCGTGGCGCGCGATCAATATCCGTTTGATGTCGTCGACCACCGCCGCGACCGGCGAGCCCGGTTTGTAGGCGACGTGGATTTCCATCACGCCTTCGCGGTTGAACACTTCCAGCGCGCGTGCGGTGGGGATGTAGACGGTGTCGTCGAGGTCGAAGCCGAGCACCTGGCCTTTCGGCGCCATCACGCCGATCACGCGGAAGCGCGAGGCGCCAACTTGAAGAATCGCACCCAGCGGATTGGCGCTGCCGAACAGTTCGCTGCGCACTTTCGAGCCCAGCACCGCATAGGCGCGCGGGTTGCGCGGATCGTCGGCCGGCAGGAACTGGCCGGCTGCGACGCGCATGTTGAAGGCGCGCGAAAAGTCCGGTCCTTCGCCATACACCGTCACCCGCCGGCTGCGGCTGTGGGCGCGGATTTCCGCATTGCCCATCACCCCGGCGTTGGTGTACTGCGCGTAGCGCGAGGTTGCCAGCGCCAGCGCATCGTCTATCGTCAGCAGCCGCGCGCTGCCGATGGCGCCGACCGAGGCGCCGTGGGTGCTGGTCTTGCCCGGGCTGACGTTGACGATGTGGGTGCCGAACTGGGTGAACTCGGCCAGCACGAAACGATGGATGCCGTCGCCGATCGAGGTGAGCAGGATCACCGCGGCGATGCCCACCGCGATGCCCGTGGCCGAAAGGAAGGTGCGCAGCCGGTGCGCGGTCAGCGCGTGCAGGGCGAAGCGCAGGGTGTCGGCGGCGCTCATTTTCCGGACAGGGCCAGAACGGGGTCGAGCCGCGCCGCGCGCGACGCCGGCAGCAGGCTGGCGACGACGCCGGTGACGAGGGCGGTGGCGACGCCGGCCGCGCTCGCCCACGCCGGCGGCCAGGCGGGGAGCAGCGGGTAGGCCACGCGGATCGCCCAGCTGGCGGCGTGCCCCAGCGCGAAGCCGAGCGCGCCGCCCGCCAGCGACAGCCACAGCGCCTCGGCGAAGAACAGCCGGCGGATGTCGGCGGCGGGTGCGCCGATGGCTTTCAGCAGGCCGATCTCGGACGTGCGCTGGGCCACCGCCACCAGCATCACGTTCATCACCAGAACCCCGGCCACCGCCAGGCTGATCGCGGCAATGCCTGCCACCGCGAGCGTCAGCGCGGTGAGGATACGGTCGAAGGTGGCGAGCACCGCGTCCTGGGTGATGACGGTGACGTCCTCTTCGCCGTCGTGGCGCAGCTTCAGGACATGGCTGATCGCGGCCTTGGCAGGCTCGATGCTGCTGCGGCTCTTCGCCTCGACCAGGATGCGGAACAGCGATTCGGTGTTGAACAGTTCCTGCGCGTAGTCGATCGGGATGATGGCGATCTCGTCGGAGTTGAAGCCCATCGATTCGCCCTGGACGGCCAGCACGCCGGACACCAGGAAGCGGCTGTCGCCGAGGCGCACGCGCTGGCCGACCGCGCGGCCGTCGGGGAAGAATTCGCGCGCCAGCACGCTGCCCAGCACGATCTGCGCGCTGCGCTCCGAACCGTGGGCGAGAAAGCTGCCCTGCGACAGCTTCATGTGGCGGATCGGCAGCAGCTCGGCATTGCTGCCGAGCACGGTCACCTCGCGCAGCCGCCCGCCGGCCGTGAGCTCGGCCACCCCCACGTTGAGCGGCGCGAGGCGCCGCACCTGCGGCAACTGGCCGATGAAGCGGGCGTCCTCCAGGGTCAGGTCGCGCGGCGTCTGCCCGAGCGCGGCACCGGGAAAGCCGCCCGCGGTTTCGGCGCGGCCCGGCAGGACGATGAGCAGATTGGTGCCGAGCGAGGAGAACTGCCCCACCACATAGCGCCGCGCGCCGTCGCCCAGCGCGGTCAGCACCACCACCGCCGCCACCCCCAGCGCCATCGCCAGCACGATGAGCAGGGAACGGGTGCGGTAGCTCGCCACCGTGGTCAGGGACAGCGTCAGCGTGTCGCGCAGATTCATGTTTCGTCGGCGACGATCTCGCCGTCGCGCATCGCGATGTGGCGATGCGCGCGCGCGCCGAGTTCGCGGTCGTGGGTGACGACGATCAGTGTGGTGCCGCCATGGTGTAGCCCTTCCAGCAGCGCCACCACCTCGGCGCCGATGCGGTGGTCGAGGTTGCCGGTCGGTTCGTCGGCCAAGAGCGCGGTCGGGCGCATGATGGTGGCGCGCGCGATCGCCACGCGCTGGCGCTGCCCGCCGGAGAGTTCGGCAGGGCGGTGAAAGGCGCGGTCGCGCAGGTCGAAAGCGTCCAGCGCGGCGTCGACGCGGGCCTTGCGCTCGGCCGGCGCGATGCCTTCGAGCATCAGCGGCAGCTCGATGTTTTCCGCCGCGGTGAGGCGCGGCACCAGGTGAAACGACTGGAACACGAAGCCGATCTTCTCGCGGCGCACCCGCGCCTGCTCGTTCTCGGAAAGACCGGTGACGTCGGTGCCGTCCAGTTCGTAGCGACCGCTGTCGGAACGGTCGAGCAGGCCGATGACATTCAGCAGGGTGGACTTGCCGGAACCCGACGGCCCCATGATGGAGACGTATTCGCCCGATGCGATGTCGAGGCTGATGCCGTTGAGCGCGCGCACTTCCTGGTCGCCCATGCGGAACACGCGCGTGATCGCGGCGAGGCGGATCATGGCTTCGCGGCTTTCATGTCCTTCAGGGTATTGGGGGTGACCCGGGTGCCCGCCTGCACATCTTCTCGGTCGAATGACAGCAGCACCCGCTCGCCGGCGTTCAGCCCGCCGGTGACTTCGGTGAACGCCCAGTTGGCCAGCCCAGTTTTCAGTCTGCGCGTTTCCAGCCGGTCGTCCTTGCCCAGCACCAGTACCGTGCCGTCCTGCCGGATCGCTTGGGTGGGCACGCGCAGCACCTTGTCGCGGCGCTCGGTGACGATTTCGGCATCGGCGCTGTAGCCGACCAGCAGGATCTGCTTGGGCGGCGCGTCGAAATCGACCTCGACGTCGACCGTGCGCGCCTGCTTTTCCACCTCGGTCACGTACGGCGCAATGCGCCGCACATGGCCGGGAAAGACGTGTCCGGGCAGGGCGTCGAAGGTGATGCGCGCGGGC
>NZ_MKUG01000005.1 GCF_001897685.1 Thiobacillus sp. 65-1402 | reverse complement strand
TACGGCGAAGGCCAGTTCGCGGTAATCCATCCCGCGCATCGCCGTAAGTTCGGCGTCGCTAAAGCGCGGGTAGGACTCCGGCACATAGAGGCCGCCGTCGCTGGCGAGCCCGCCGAGCAGGATTTCGGAGAAACGTAATTGCGGCGCAAGGCCGCGCGTGCTGAGGTAGTTCATTGCTTGACCCTGATTACCTGGCCGCCAGTTCTTCGAGACGGATGCGCATCACCTGCCCCGCCACGGCGTCGAGCGCCTCGATCTTGGCGATCGCGGCATTGATGTTTTTTTCCACCGTGATGTGGGTCAGCAGGATGATGTTGACCTGCTCCTCGCCCTCGGCCGGTTCCTTCTGCACCATGGCGTCGATCGAGATGTCGCTGTCGGCCAGGATGCGGGTGATGTCGGCCAGCACGCCGGGGCGGTCGAACGCGCGCAGGCGCAGGTAGTAGGCGGTGCGCACTTCGTCCATCGGCAGGATCGGCGTGTCCGCCAGCTGGTCGGGCTGGAACGCCAGATGCGGCACGCGGTGGTGCGGGTCGGCGGTATGCAGGCGGGTGACGTCGATCAGATCGGCGACCACGGAAGAGGCGGTCGGCTCGGCGCCGGCGCCGGCGCCGTAATACAGCGTCGGGCCGACGGCGTCGCCCTTCACCAGCACGGCGTTCATCGCGCCGTCGACGTTGGCGATGAGGCGGCGCTCGGGGATCAGCGTCGGATGCACGCGCAACTCGATGCCGGCCTCAGCGCGCCGTGCGATGCCCAAGAGCTTGATTCGGTAGCCGAGTTCCTCGGCGTACTGCACGTCCTCGCGGGTGAGCCTGGAAATCCCTTCCGTATAGGCACGCTCGAACTGCATCGGGATGCCGAAGGCGATCGCCGACAGGATGGTCAGCTTGTGCGCCGCGTCGATGCCCTCGATGTCGAAGGTCGGGTCGGCCTCGGCGTAGCCCAGACGCTGCGCCTCCTTCAGCACGTCGTCGAAGGCGGCGCCCTTGTCGCGCATCTCGGTGAGGATGAAATTGCTGGTGCCGTTGATGATGCCGGCCAGCCACTCGATGCGGTTGGCGGAAAGGCCTTCGCGCAGCGCCTTGATGATGGGAATGCCGCCCGCCACCGCCGCCTCGAACGTCACCATCACGCCTTTGGCCTGCGCCGCGGCGAAGATTTCGTTGCCGTGCTTGGCGACCAGGTGCTTGTTGGCGGTCACCACGTGCTTGCCGTTGGCGATCGCCTGCATCACCAGTTCGCGCGCCGGTTCCAGGCCGCCGATCAGCTCGACCACGATGTCGATCGCAGGATCGTCGACCACGTCGAACGGGTCGGTCGTCAGCGGCAGATCGCCCGCCAGCGCCCTGGCCTTTTCAGGATTGCGCACCGCCGCGCGCAGCACACGGATTTCGCGGCCGGCACGACGGGTGATTTCTTCGGCGTTGCGGCGCAGCACGGTGAGCGTGCCGCCGCCGACGGTTCCCAGGCCCAGCAGGCCGATGTTGATGGGTTTCATTGTGTGATCTCAGTCAAAAAAAATCAGCGATGCGCGCGATAGCGGTCGAGGAACCGGCTCATGCGCGAAATCGCTTCGGTCAGGTCTTCCTCGTGCGGCAGGAACACCACCCGGATGTGGTCGGGGTGCGGCCAGTTGAAGCCGCTGCCCTGCACCACCAGCACACGCTCTTCTTCCAGCAGGTTGAGGATGAATTTCTGGTCGTCGTGGATGCGGTAGTGCTTGGGGTCGAGCTTGGGGAACAGGTACATCGCCGCCTTTGGCTTGACGCAGCTGACGCCGGGAATCAGGGTCAGCAGTTCGTGCGCCAGGTCGCGCTGGCGCGTCAGGCGCCCGCTCGGCGCGACCAGATCGTTGATGCTCTGGTAGCCGCCAAGCGCGGTCTGGATCGCATACTGCCCCGGCACGTTCGAGCACAGGCGCATCGACGCCAGCATGTTGAGGCCTTCCAGATAGTCCTTGGCGTGGCGCTTGTCGCCCGACACGATTAGCCAGCCGGAGCGGTAGCCGCAGGCGCGGTAGTTCTTCGACAGGCCGTTGAAGGTGACGATCAGCACGTCCTCGGCCAGCGAGGCGATCGAGGTATGCACCACGCCGTCGAACAGCACCTTGTCGTAGATCTCGTCGGCGTACACGATCAACTGGTGCTGGCGGGCGATTTCCAGGATTTCCAGCAGCAGTTCGGTCGGATACAGCGCACCGGTGGGATTGTTCGGATTGATGATGACGATGGCGCGGGTATGCGGCGTGATCTTGGCGCGGATGTCGTCGAGATCGGGCAGCCAGCCGGCGCCCTCGTCGCACAGGTAGTGGCGCGGCTTGCCGCCGCCTAGGCTCACCGCCGCGGTCCACAGCGGGTAGTCCGGCGCCGGCACCAGCACCTCGTCGCCATTGTCGAGGAGCGCCTGCATCGCCATCACGATCAGCTCGGAGACGCCGTTGCCGATGATGATGTCGTCGATGCCCACCCCGGCGATGCCTTTGCGCTGGGTCTCGTGCATGATCGCCTTGCGTGCCGAAAACAGCCCCTTGGAATCGCTGTAGCCCGACGCGTTCGGCAGGTTGACGATCACGTCCTGCACGATCTCCTCGGGCGCCTCGAAGCCGAACGGCGCCGGGTTGCCGATGTTCAGCTTGATGATGCGCTGGCCCTCTTCCTCCATCTGCCGCGCGCGCGCCATCACCGGGCCGCGGATGTCGTAGCAGACCTTGTCCAGCTTGGACGATTTATGAATGGTGCGTAAGCATGGCGTGGTATCTGCCGTCACAACGGATCCTTGTCAACCTGCGTAAAATCAAGGCAATAAATCAAAATAAAACAAAGCCTTGGAAAAGGCGCGATTTTACCGGAGCCGCCCTGCCCCGGCAAACGCCGGCTGCCCTCGAATCTGCTATGGTTTCGACATGAAACTGCACCTCAACACCGCCCCGAACCAGTTGCTGTTCACCGGCTATGCGGCCGGCCACGTGCTGATTGGCGGCACCCGCCACGATACGAGCCTGCTGCTCAGCGCCCGCGGCGTCGAGGTGGCGCCCTGGGCGGGGCTGGATTTTACGGCACTCACGGCGGCGCACTTTGCCTGGATCGCCAAGCACCCCATCGACATCGTGCTGCTCGGCACCGGCAGCCGGCTGCGCTTTCCCCACCCTGCGCTCACCCGCCCGCTGCTGGACGCCCGCATCGGGCTGGAAGTCATGGACATCGGCGCACTCTGCCGCACCTACAACATCCTGGCCGCCGAGGGCCGCAACGTGGGCGCAGCGGTGCTGATCGACCCCGTTTAACCCGCCTCCCCGCGCAACGCTTGCCCGGTGCCGCCTATTCCGGCATCACCTGGGCAAAGCTGGCGATGGCGGCGAATTCGCCGCAGTCCTTGTGCGGCTGTTTCGAATCCGGGTTGCACACCGCCAGCAGCTGGGCGATGCCGTAATTCCGCGCACTCCGCAGCACCGGCAGGCTGTCGTCGACGAACAGGGTACGCGCCTTGTCGTACGGTTCGACCGCCTGCAAGCCCTGCCAGAAATCCGGATGCTCCTTCGGCAGGCCGACCTGATGGGAAGATATCAGCGCATCGAAATAGGCATCGATGCGGGTTTCGCGCATTTTCAGGCCGAGGCTCTTGGGGTGCGCGTTGGTCACCATCACCACCCGCCGCCCCGACGCGCGCACCGCCTGCAGGAAGGCTGGCACGTCCGGGCGCACGGCGATCAGGTGCGCGACCTCTTGCTTCAGCTGCACGATGTCGAGCGCAAGCTCGCTGCTCCAGAAGTCGAGGCAATACCAGTTGAGGGTGCCGCTGTGGCGCTCGTAATGCGCGGTGAGACGGGCGCGCGCCACTTCCGGCGCAAGGCCGTGGTATTCGGCATAGCGGCGCGGCATGTGTTCCAGCCAGAAGTGGTTGTCGAAATGGAGATCCAGCAGCGTGCCGTCCATGTCGAGAAAGACGCTGTGTATCTGCCGCCAATCGATCATTGCAGCGCCTCCCCATGCGCCAGCGGCGGTCGCTGCCGTTTGCGGGTTAAAACAGTTCGTCCTTGGACACGCCGCGCCGCCGCAGCAGCTGCCGCAGCACGCGCAGGGATTCCATCTGGATCTGGCGCACACGCTCGCGCGTCACCTGCAGTTCGAGCGCCAAGTCTTCCAGCGTGCAGGCTTCACAGCCGTTCAGGCCGAAGCGCCGCTCGATCACCCAGCGCTGCTTGTCGTTGAGCTGAGTCAGCCATTCGCGGACATGGTGTTCGATTTCTTCGACCTGCAGCATTTCGTCCGGCAGATGGACATTGTCGTCGGCGATCGTTTCGCCCAGCGACAGCGTGGGGTCGACCTCAAGCGGCGCATCGAGCGATGCCACTCTTTCGTTCAGCCGCATGATGCGGCGCACGTCCTCGACCGGATGGCCGGTCAACGCGGCGATGTCGTCCGAGGTGGCGTCGGTTACGCCGTGGGTTTCCAGATGCCGCTTGGCACGCAGATAGATGTTGAGTTCCTTGATGATGTGCACCGGCAGGCGGATGGTGCGCGACTGGTTCATGATCGCGCGCTCGATGTTCTGGCGGATCCACCAGGTGGCATAGGTGGAGAAGCGGAAACCGCGCTCGGGATCGAATTTTTCCAGCGCGTGGATCAGCCCGAGATTGCCCTCCTCCACCAGGTCGAGCAGCGTCAGGCCGCGGTTGGCGTAATGTTTGGCGATGTTGACCACCAGCCGCAGGTTGCGCTCGATCATGGTCTGCCGCGCTTCGAAGTCGCCCAGCACGGTGCGCCGCGCCAGCGCGACTTCCTCCGCCGCGGTCAGCAGCGGCGCCTGGCCGATTTCGTTGAGGTAGAGCTGAGTGACATCGACCTGCGGCTCGTCGAGGATGGCCGACGCCAGTTCCTCGCTGCTGTCCACCGCCGGCTGTGCCGCTTCGGCATCGTCTGGCGTCAGGTCTTCGGATTCGTCACTGGATTCACGGCTCATGAACGCTCCGGCAGGTAGTTCAGTGGATCGAGCGGTTTGCCATAACGGCGGATTTCAAAATGCAGTTTAACCCGATCGGCGTCGCTGTCGCCCATCAGCGCGATTTTTTGCCCGGCGCTCACGCTGTCGCCTTCCTTCACCAGGATCGTTTCGTTGTGCGCATAGGCGGAGAGGAACTCGCCCGCATGCTTGACGATCAGCAGACGTCCGTAGCCGCGCAGGCCGCTGCCGCTGTATACCACCTTGCCGGGCGCCACCGCTTTCACTGGTGCGTTGCGCTGCCCGACGATGTCGATGCCTTTGCCGCCCGCCGCGCCAAAGCGCCCTGCCAGCGTGCCGTCGGCCGGCCACAACCAGCCGTCGACTGGCGCGCTGGAAGCGGATGCCGGAGCGGCAGGCGGCACTGCGGCGGGCGCCGCAGCCGGCGCCGGCTGGGCCGCGGCGGGTGCCGCCGACACTGCGGGCGGCGCCGACACCTGCGCCCAGTTGGCCTCGGAATACGCCAGCAACACGGCTTGCGGCTCGCGCTGCAAGGGCGGCTCGAGCAGCGGGCGCGCGCTCGGCGCGGGCACTTCGTCGAGCGGCTTGATTTCGACCGCGCCCGGCGGCGGCGTCAGCCGCAGCACCTGGCCGACCAGGATGCGGTCGGGCGACTCGAGCCGGTTCCAGTCGGCAACTTCGCGGTAATCCAGACTGTTGGCAAACGCAATGGCATACAGCGTATCGCCACGTTGCACCGTGTGCAGGCCGTTGGCGGACGGCACAATCTGCTGCGCCGCGGCGGGTTTGGCGGGGGTGGGCGGCATGCTGGCGACGCGCGCCGGGGTCCGTTCGCTCACTGGCGCCGGCGTATGCGAGACGCAACCCGCCATTGCTAGCAGCAGTGCGCCCAGCCATGCGGCCCTCGCACCGCCGCGGGCGGCCACTCCGATCACGCCACCCCCGGCAGCAGGGGGACGAACTTCACGCCCTCGAGCAGACGTTCGGTGAACTGATCGCCCTGGCGCTCGAGCACGCACAGCGTCTGCGTGGCATTGCCGAGCGGCATCACCAGACGTCCGCCATCGCCCAGCTGGGTCAGCAGGCCGTGCGGCACCTCGGCAAACGCAGCCGCAATCACGATGGCGTCGAACGGCGCAAAATCCTTCGCCCCCGCCATGCCGTCGCCGTGCTTGGGCTTGACGTTGTTGACCCGCAGTTCGCGCAGGCGCTGGCGGGTTTTGCCGACCAGCGCGGCGATGCGCTCCAGCGACACCACTTCGCGCGCCAGCTTGCCCAGCACGGCTGCCTGATAGCCGCAGCCCAGTCCGATTTCCAGCACGCGGCCCAGTTCGCGGCCCTGGCTCGCCTCGCCGTGACGCGCCAGTTCGGCCATGCGCGCCACGATGTAGGGATTGGAGATGGTCTGCCCGAAGCCGATCGGCAGCGCAGTGTCCTCGTAGGCGCGCGACTCCAGCGCCTGGTCGACGAACAGGTGGCGCGGCACCGCGCCCATCGCCGCCAGCACGATCTCGTCCTTGATGCCCTGCTCGCGCAGGCGCTCGACCATGCGGCCGCGCGTGCGTGCCGAAGTCATGCCGATGCCGGCGCGCAGGTTCAGGGATTCAGCCATACGTTTACGCTGTCCATCTGGCCGAAACGGGTCAGGTCCATTTGCAGCGGGGTAATCGAAACGAAGCCGTTGGCGACGGCATGAAAATCGGTGCCTTCGCCCGCATCCTGCGCGCCTCCCGCCGCCCCCACCCAGTACACGGTCTGCCCGCGCGGGTTGGTGGTCTTCACCACCGACTCGGCCTTGTGGCGCTTGCCCAGCCGGGTCACGCGGATGCCGCCGAGATCGGCCCAGGCGCGATCCGGCACATTGACGTTGAGCAGCATCGGCTCGGTCGGCGGCTGCGCCTGGATACGCTGCACCAGTTCGACCACCACGCGCGCGGCCGTGTCGAAATGCTGCGCATTGTGGTTGGCGAGCGACACCGCAATCGACGGGACGCCGAGCAGATAGCCTTCGGTGGCGGCGGCGACGGTGCCCGAATAGATCGTGTCGTCGCCCATGTTGGCGCCGTGGTTGATGCCGGAGATCACCATGTCCGGCATATGGTCGAGCATGCCGGTGACGGCCAGATGAACGCAGTCGGTCGGGGTGCCGTTGACGTAGTAAAAACCGCCGGGCTCCTGCCGCAACATCAGCGGGCGATCGAGCGTCAGCGAGTTGGACGCGCCGCTGCGGTCGCGTTCGGGCGCCACCACGGTGATGTCGGCCAGAGGGGCGAGCGCCCGCGCCAGCGCGGCAAGGCCGGGGGCGAAGTAACCGTCATCGTTGGAAAGCAGGATGCGCATCAGCGGTCCCCAGCACTATCAATCGTCGAAAACACGGGCTGCATGAGAACAAGCAGGGGATGAAACATGCCCGGATTCTAACATCGCCGCCCGATGGATTCAGTCGTATTCCAGGCTGTAAAACGCGTCGAAGCTGCTTTGCTGGCCGGCCTGCGCTTCCAGCCGCACGTGCGGCGTCAGCTGGTACAGCACCTTGACCACCTGGCTCAGTCCGTCCAGGCTCTGCTCGTAGCTCAGCATGGCGCGCGACGAGAGGCGCTTGCCGACGCTGACCACGCTGCTGGTAAGGGCTTCGCCGCTGCCGGCGCGCACGTCGAAGCTGTCGATGCCCAGCGTGTCGGCCAGTTTCGCCTGAAAGTTCACCGATTCGGCCTGGCTCAGCAGCGCACCGGCCGCGACCTGCAGCAGCACGAATTCCTGCTGCCCGCTGTTTTCCAGGCCATGCCCCAGCACCAGCCAGGCGAGCTTTTCGGTGTCGGGCAGGACCGGATCGGAATACAGCTTCACCAGCGGGCGCTGCACCGTGCCGCTGACCTGCACGCCGGCCTTGACGCTCGGGTTCTTGCGCACCGCCAGCACGTCCAGCGCGGGATTGTCGATCGGCCCGGCAAAGCGCAGCACCCCGCGCTCGATCTCCAGCGTCTGCGCATAGGCCGCGTAGCGCCCTTCTTCCACCTGGATCGTGCCTTCGCCGCGCAGCGCCTGCGCGGGGTACGCCGCCTGACGCTCGCCCTGCGGGCGATCATGGCGCGGCTTCTGGCTGACGGTGAACACGCGCAGCCGGCCGCCCAGCCGCGCATCGAGCCCGCCGCCCTTGAACAGGAAATCGTCGCCCAGCCTGAGCGTCAGATCGAGCGCCAGCGGGAAACGCTGCGCCACCGGTTTTTCACGCGGCGGCTGGCCGATGACAACGACGTCGCTCGACAACGCGGGCCGGCTCGCCTCCGGCATTTCCAGCCGGGCGCGGTCGGCGGTGAGTTCGCCGGTGAGTTGCAGGCGCTGCGGGTCGAGATTGAGACGGCTCGTGCCGGACACGCTCACTCGGCGGTCGCTGCGATTGATGGCGGCAAACTTCTCGAAGACCAGCGTGAGCCCCGCCTGCGGATTTTTCAGCTGCGCTTCGCCGCTCACCACGATGCGTCCGCTCTGGCCTTTCAGCTCGCCCTGCTGCACCCGCACCCGGTCGCCGTCCAGCAGCAGTTTCAGGCTGCCGTCGGTGATGGCGATGCCTTCTTCCGGCATCGCAAAGCGGATCGCGCCGGCATCGATCTGGCCGTCGATGCGCGGCGCCGCCAGGCTGCCGCTGCCCGCGAGTTGCGCGGCCAAGCGCGCATCCAGCCGGATGCCGACTGGCAGGAAAGGCCTGGCCAGACGCAGGTCGGGCACGTTGAGCGTGGCCGTCCATGCCAGCGGCGCACTGCGCGGCAAGCCGAAGGCGGCGGCCGTGCGTTCCAGCGTGGCGCGTCCTTCGGCACGCAGCTGCCCGGCCTCGCGGGTATCGGCTTCGAGGCGGGCGGCGACGCGGCTGGCGTCGGCACGAAAATTCAGCGCGAGCGCGGTCAGTCCCAGATTCATCGCCGGCTCGGTCAGCTGCACGTCGCCGCTCTGGCGCAGCAGGCGCGCTTGGCCGTCGAGCGTATCGCCCAGGCGCAGGCTCCAGTCGCCGTTCACCCGCAGGTCGGTGGTGAACGGCAACGGCTTTTCCAGCAGGCCGAGCACGGGCGCCAGCGGCAGGTTGGCCAAGCTGCCACGCGTGGCCAGCTGCGCGCCCTGACGGTCGATCTGCGCCACGTTGACCTGGCCGCCCGCCAGCGTCAGTGCCAGATCGTTCACCTGTTGCCGCTCGCGCGACAGCGTCAGCGCGGCGGGCGCGCGCAGCCGCATCGGCCAGGCGCCCTCCACCTCGGCCCGGTTCAGCTGCCCGCGCCACGAGCTCCGCGTGGCGTCCAGTCCGCCGGCGAGATTCGCCGTCAGCCGCCAGGCGGGCAGGCGGGCGTCGAGCGACAGCGTGTGCGCGTTGCGGCGGCCCTGCAGGTCCGCGCGGATGGCGCTCAGGCGCTGCCCGGCCAGGCGCACCCCGCGCGCGTCGAGCCGGCCGTTGAACGCGCCGACCGCGGTCGCCTGCAATTCGAGCTGCAGATCCAGGCTATCGGCGGCGATGTCGCCCGGCAGGCGCAGGCCGCTGGCCGCCACTTTCGCGTCGACCTGCGGCCGGGCAGGATCGCCGCCGGCGCTGCCCGTGCTGGTCAGCCGCCCGGCCAGCCCCAGGTTCAGCCGCGCCAGCGCGGGCGCGTCGACGTCCCACTTCAGGCGGTCGCCGGCGCGGCCATAGGCGCCCGCCAGCTGCGCCCGGTTGCCGGCGATATCGAGGTCGATGTCGGCCTCGGCCAAATGCCGGTTTTCGTAGCGCAAACGTCCCTGCCCGCGGACCGGGCGGCCCTCAAGCTCGCCCGGCGGCAGGGTGAATTGCGTGTGCATCCGCAGGCCGGGCAGCAGCGCGCCGCTCACCTGGCCACGCGCGTTGAGCCGCGCGCGCGGAAAATTTCCGAAGCGCGCCGGATTGATCTGCGTGGCGTCGAACTCGGCGGAAAACGCGCGGCTGGCATCGAGCTGCAGCCTGCCTTTCGCCGTCAGCCGGCCGGCCTGGCCGCTGAAAGTCGCCGCCTCCAGCCGCAAAGCCGAAGCGGCATGGCTCAGCGTGAAGCGCCCCTGCCCCCAGGTTTCTCCCACCTCGGCGTCGAGCGTCTGGCGCGCCGCATCGCCGGTCAGTCGCAGCGTCGTGCGCAGGCGCGTGGCATGGAGATCGCGGTGCAGGCCGGCCAGATCGAGGCGCAGGCTGGCAAGGTCGAGCGCAAAGCGGCCGTCGCGCCACTGGCCCGTCCCCGTGAGTTGTCCGGCCGCGCCCAGGTCGATCGCCAGCGCGCTGAAGTCCGCATGGCTCATGTCGCCCGCCAGCGCTCCGGTCAGGTTGGCCAGCGGCAGCCGCTTCTGGTCGAGCCGGCCGGCCAGCCGGTTGGTCAGGCTGAAGCTGCCGAGCAGGCGCTCGCCGGCACGTCCCTCGAACACCCCGGAAAACGCCAGATCGGCGGCCGGCGCGTCCGCCACGAACAGCCGCGGGTCGATCCCCTGCCCGCTCAGCAGCAATCGGGGCAGGCGCACGCGTGCGAACGGCGCGGCTTCGCCGCGGGCCATCATGCGCATGCTTTGCGCCTCGGCGTCGAGCCTGAACTGTAATGCCGTCAGGGTGCCGGCCAGGCCGAGCCGGGCCGCTATCGGAACCGGTTCGTCGCGCACGGCGTCGATGCGCCCCTGCAAGGCAAACGGCGCGTCCTTGCCGATCTCGACTTGTCCCTGCAGCCCGGCCCACGGCGAGCTTGCGCTTGCCTGGGTCAGGCGATAGCGCTGGCCGTCGTCGTCGAGCCGCCCGCGCAGCGCGGCGAAGCGCAAGCTGGCACCGGCATCGACGATCTCCAGCTGCGCCAGATCGAGTGTGCGCACCCGCACGTCGAGCGGCAGGCGCAGGCTGCGCGGCAACTGCAGCGGCGTGGGGTCGGGCTTCAGGATCGTCACTCGCGCATTGCGCGCCGCCAGCAGGTCGACGTCGAGCCGGCGCTGCCACAGCGCGCGCGGCTGCCATTCGAGGCGGATGCCCTCGACTTCGATACGCCGGGTGGCGCTGGCGATCGTCAGTTTGCGGATGCCGAGCGGCACGCCGAGATGGCCGTCGACGCCTTCGATCTGCACTTGGCCGCCACTCAGGCTCGCCGCTGTTCCGCTCAGCCAGCGGAACCCGGTGGTCGTGCCCGTCAGGAAGGCGCCCGCCGCGAGCAGCAGGCCCAGCAGCGCAAACAGGCCAAGCAGCCAGCGGACGGCGCGCTTCAAAACGATACTCCGAGCGAGAAATGCAGGCGGAATTTGGCGGTGGCTTCGCCGTAGGCGAGGTCGAGATTCACCGGCCCGACCGGAGAGCGGTAGCGCGCGCCCACGCCGTAGCCAAATACCGGCGACAGGGCGCCCGGGCTGTCGGCCGCGTCGCCGGCATCGACGAACAGCGCCATGCCCCAGTCGCGGTTGAAAAAATAGTTGTATTCGGCACTGCCGGTGGCGAGATAGCGAACCGATGCCACCCCGCCGGTGAGCGTGCGCCCCAGGCTCTGATAGGCATAGCCGCGCACCGAATTGTCGCCGCCGGCGCGGAACAGGAAATCGGTGGGGATGCCGTCGCGCGACTCCGCCAGCACGCTGCCGAATTCGCCGCGCAGCACCAGCCGCCCGTTGCCGCCGGCCGGGAAATACTGGGTGTGGCGGGCATACAGGCGAATGAAGCTGGTATCCGACAGCAAGGCCTCGGCCGCGCCGCCGCCCTGCAGGGTCAGTACATGGCCGCGCCGCGGATAGAACGCGCGCCCCACCGTGCGCTGGGTCCAGGCGTAGTTGGCGGTCAGCGCCTGGTTGCGCACGTCCAGCACGTCGGCGATGCTCTGCTGTTCGGTCTGGTATTGCAGCGACAGGGTCGATTCGATCTGCCCGCGCGTGCGGCTGCGCTTGGCCGCAAATACCGTGGAGCGGGTTTCCTGCCCCTTGATGTCTTCCTGCTTGAGCTGCACGCCGAGGCCGTGTTCGTAGCCCTTGACCGTGCGCGGCCAGGCCAGCTCCGCCGCCCCGGTCTGGCGGGCGGTTTCCAGGCGCGCATCGAGCTTGAGGCGCATGCCGCGGTCCAGGATGTCGCGATCCAGCCACGACGCCTGCACCCGTGCGCCGGTGTCGGTGCTGATGCCGGCGCCGACGCTGAAGCGCTTCTCCGGCCGCTCCACCACCTCGACCTGGAGCGGCACCGCCGCCGCCAGCGCCGGGTCGGGTTCGATGCGCACTGCGGCCTGCGCGTAATAGCCGCTGGATTCGAGCGCCGTCTGATAGTCCAGCAAATCCTGCTGGCGCACCGGCTTGCCGGGGCTGACAGGGTTGAGGTTGCGGACGATCGACTCGGGATAGCGCCGGCTGCCGCTGATGGCCGGCTGGCCGTAAAAGAAGGCGGGGCCGCTGTCGAGCGTCAGGGTCAGGTCCGCCGCCTGTGCGGCGGGATCGATGCGCGCCTCGCTCGCCTCGATCTGCGCCGCCGGATAGGCGCCCGCCAGCAGGGGCCGCAGCACCGCCAGCTTGGCCGCCTCCCAGTCCGCCTGGCGAAACGGCATGCCCTGCTTCAGCGTGAAGCTGCGTTCGACGCGCCCTCGCAGGCTGGCCGCATCGGCCCGCGTTTGCAAGGCGCCGCCGAAGGTCAGCTTCACGCTGCGCACCCGCGTGCGCGCACCGGGGTCGACCCGGTAAATCACCCGCCAGTCGTCGCCCGAGCGTTCCACCGCGCTGTCCACCTGCGGCGAAAAATAGCCTTCGGTCGCCAGGAGGTCGCGCACCGTCAGCTCGCTCTGCCGCTGCAGCCGCGCGACTTCCTCGGCATCGGGCTTTGCGCCCGAGCGTGCCGCCCGCGCCGTTTCCAGATGCTGCGTCAGAAGTGCCTTGAGTTCATCGGGAGCCTGCACCTCCACCGTCAGCGCATAAGCCGGCGTCGCGGCAAGCGCGACAAGGAAGATCAGAGATTTGACGAGGCGGGCGGGCAAAGCAATCCGGCAGGAACGGTCGTCAGGCCATTCTAGGGGGTGGGGTGGGATCGGGCAAAACTGCGCAACTCAACCAGATCGAGCCTGACACCCGTTTTCTCTCTATTCACGGTGTAAGATTAATCAACGGTTTCACGGAGTCCCGCCATGCAAACAGCCAAGGAAATGGCTCGCCAACTGATCGAACGTCTGCCCGACACGGCGACGTTCGACGACATCCTGTATGAATTTTATGTACGGCAAAAAATCGAAGCTGGCCTGAAAGCCGTCAACGAAGGCCGCACCATCCCGCACGAAGAAGCCAGAAAGCGCCTACTCGGCAATGCGGATTGAATGGTCGGAACCCGCGATGCTCGATATGGCGGCACTGCGCGACTACATCGCCAGCGATGCACCCGCCCGCGCAACATTTTTCATTCAACGACTTTTCGATCATATTGACGCCTTGCACACCTTCCCCGAACTGGGAAGAGTCGTCCCCGAGGTCGATGTTGCCAACATCCGCGAACTCGTGTTCCAGGGATATCGCATCATTTACCGCCTCTCTCCACAGCGGATCGACATTCTGACGGTACTACATGGCAGCCGCGATTTGGGCAACCCAAATAACCGGCCTTGGGAGGCATGATCGACGGAAAATCGTTATCGATTGCATCCCAGAAGTTCGCAGCAATTGAAATCGTGCGCACCTCATTCCACTAAAACGTTCCCAACCTAATTCCTTCAACAATACATGTCCTCGTTCCACGTCCCGCTGTTCAATCGCCGTTTTCTCAGCCAGCGGGCGCACTCGCAACCCACTCCGCCGGAACACAAAGAACGCCTATGCGGCTGGGCGGATACGATACGCGGCGGCTCGCTGCGCAAGTAAAAGGAATCTTGCAAAGTAAAACTCAAGCAACCGGCAGCGCCAACAGAATTTCATCGAGCAAGGCGCAGTAGGCTTCGAGCGCTCGGCTGGCGAGATCGTGCTCATGCAGATTTGCACGGTACGTATACTCCAGTTCCAGAGGCGGCGTTCCGCCAAGCGAGTAAACAACCGATTTGAGGCTGGTCTCAACAATTTCGACTGTGCCGTCACTTTGTGCCACAAACTCTGTCCAAGGCTCAATCGAGCGCGTCAAAAAACCGACTTCGCCCCACCCGAAACGCGGCGGAATGGCATGACTGGCCCGATTGCGATAATTCAGGGTAAGACGGCGGTAGTCGTCGGTATCAAGAGTGGACAAACTTTCGATGAACGCTTGAGCCTGCGTCCAGTGTTCGCACAGACTTTCCAGTTGCGCTTCAACCTCCTTCCGCTTCAAAGGCCCTTTCCGGCTGTCTTGCACCAATACATCCCGCTCGGTCTTGCCTGTGCTTAGATTTCCCTGATGTACTGACTGTGTCGCCACATGCGCCAACATATCGCGAAAACCGCTGGGCTGGAACATGCAGAAAAACATCAGGTGATCGAGAAAATGGAATTGAAGTTCGAGTGCTATTTGCTCTTCATGCGATTTCAAGACTTTTAGCCAAGCCGCCCACTCGTGCAGCCGCACCCGCCAGGCATTGAGATGGTTGATGGCCAAGCGCAAATCACTGGTCACGCCAAACCCGGCAAACAAACGCCAGTTGCCTTTCTCGACCCGCTCGCAGGGTTCGTAGGAGAAGGGCATCAGGTCCGGGATATCTCCGGATACCAAAACCTGCCTGAATGCTCGATAGGCGTTTTCGAAATCTGAATGATCCATGTGTTCTCACGCCCTCAAATTCAAAGAGGGCGGAATCCCGCCCTCTCTCAGCTTCACTTACCCGGCACCGATCACGCCTTCTCGAAGCTGAAAACCCCGTTTTGCGCGTCGACGCGAATGGTGTCGTTGGGCGCGAAGTGGCCACCGAGGATTTCCTTCGCCAGCGGGTTTTCCAGCTCGCTCTGGATGGCGCGCTTGAGCGGCCGCGCGCCGTAAATCGGGTCGAATCCGGCCTTGGCGATTTCGGCCAGCGCGGCGTCGCTGACGTCGAGCTTCATCTCCATCTGCGCCAGGCGCTGCTCCAGCGCCTGCAGCTGGATGCGCGCGATGCTGGCGATGTGCCCTTCGGACAGCGCGTGGAAAACCACGACCTCGTCGATGCGGTTGATGAACTCGGGGCGGAAGTAGGACTTCACCTCGCCCAGCACGGCGAGCTTCACCACCTGGTAGTCGTCGCCCGCCATCTGCTGGATCATCTGGCTGCCGAGGTTGGACGTCATCACGATCACGGTGTTGCGGAAGTCGACGGTGCGGCCCTGGCCGTCGGTCAAACGGCCGTCGTCGAGCACCTGCAGCAGCACGTTGAAGACGTCCGGGTGCGCCTTTTCGACCTCGTCCATCAGGATGACGGAATAGGGTTTGCGGCGCACCGCCTCGGTCAGATAGCCGCCTTCCTCGTACCCGACGTAGCCGGGCGGCGCGCCGATGAGGCGCGCGACCGAGTGCTTCTCCATGAATTCGCTCATGTCGATGCGGATCATGTGGTCGGCGGAATCGAACAGGTATTCGGCGAGCGTCTTGCACAGCTCCGTCTTGCCGACGCCGGTGGGGCCGAGGAACAGGAACGAGCCGAGCGGCCGGTTGGGATCGGAGAGTCCGGCGCGCGAGCGGCGGATGGCATCGGAGACGACGCGCACGGCCTCGTCCTGCCCCACCACCCGGCCGTGCAGCTTGTCTTCCATGTGCAGCAGCTTGTCGCGCTCACCCTGCAGCATCTTGGCCACCGGGATGCCGGTGGCGCGCGACACCACCTCGGCGATTTCCTCGGCGCCGACTTCGGTGCGCAAGAGCTTGAACGCCGGCTTCTCGCCGCTGGCTTCGGCCGTCTTCAGCTGCGCTTCGAGCTGCGGCAGCTTGCCGTATTGAATCTCCGCGAGCTTGTCGTCGTGGCCCTTACGCTGCAGTTCGGCCATTTCGCCGCGCAGGTGGTCGATCTCTTCCTTGATG
>NZ_MKUG01000004.1 GCF_001897685.1 Thiobacillus sp. 65-1402 | reverse complement strand
CCAGGCGTTGATCCGCCCCTGTGCGGACTGGTCCTGCTCGTAGGTCTCGATCGTGTTCATGCGGTCGTACCATGCCTGCGGCATGACCGATGCCATGATGCCCACGGCCACCGCCATGTAGATGCCGGTGACGAGCTTGTTGCGGCTTTTCAGCCACAGGAACAGCCCCATCGCCAGCATCGCCACCAGACCGCCGCGCGACTGGCTGCCAATGGCCGCGACGCCGGTCAGCACCATGGCGCTGGCCAGCCCGATGCGGATCCACTTGCGGGTTTCCTGCAGGTGCAGGTAACGGATGAGTGGAATCGCCATCACCAGCGCCAGCGCCAGTTCGTTGTTGCCCCCGATGAAGGTTCCGGACGGCCCCTGCACCCGGTAGGCGCCGCCGTTGAGAATGGTGAAAATCCCGCCCTTGACGCCATAAAAGCCGAACGACAGGGCGATCACCCAGATCAGCCAGTGCAGCTTGTGGCGATCGGTGATGATGAGCGCGGTGAGGAAGACCATCAGCTGGATCTTCCATACCTTGTTCCACTGCAGCCAGGCGGAATCGGAATAGAACGCGAAGAAGGTAGTGAACAGCATCCAGCCGATAAAGATCAGCAGGACGATGGTTTCCCGCGTCCATGGCATCTCTTTTTTCTCCTTCGACGCCATGAAAGCCACGATGGTGACCAGGCCGACGATCATGGAGAACGGCAGATCGTAGGCGAATCCCCATGCCAGCCGGTGCGGATTCATGTAGCCCAGCCACGACCACAGCAGGATGCCCAGCCAGGGGCGCTTGAACACGAAAGGAAGCAGGCCGAAAATCAGGCCGGCAATGAATAGGTCTCTCATACGGATTGGGTTTTCTGCGCCATCGGTGAAATCATGATGTCCGCCATATTCATCATCAGGGCATCGGCAAGGTTTCCAGCATTCAGGGTACACAATTGCGACGCGGCGCGCAGGGCAGGCTCGCTCCCCGCCGCGCGCCGGTTGCGCCTGATCCGGGCCGGCGGGCGCCGGGGCTCGCGGCGCATCGGCAGTTCGAACCAGGCGGCCGGCTTCATGCGCGCGGTTCAGGCAACGGCTTGCGCCAGCGCGCCGTGCAGGGGGACGTGGCTGACGACGTAGCGGTGCTTGCCCGAGGCTTCCGGCGCGATCGTATCCAGCAGGTTCAGATCGACGACCAGGGTGGCGCCCAGGCGCGCACGCAATCCATGCAGGATCGCCTCGCGCGCCGCGTCGTTCCAGCGCGCATCCGGCACCACCTGCACCTCCAGCCGGTCGACCGCGTGCTGGATCAGCTTGAACTGGCCCACGCCGGGGATTGCGCGCAGCACGTAAATCACCGCCAGCGCATGCATGATGCGGCCGTCGGCGGCGACGATGAAATCGGTCTGCCGCCCCACCACAGCATCCAGTACGGCGAGACCGCGACCGCCGGGATCGGCCCGCCCCGAACGCCTGACCACGTCGCCGGTGCGGTAGCGGATGAAGGGCTGCGCCGCCGACACCAGGCTGGTGATCACCGCCTCGCCTTCCTCTGCCGGATTGCCCGCCGCATCCAGCACCTCGACGAGATGCGTCTCGCTCATCTGCAGCAGCGAGCCGTCCGGCGCCTGCAGCGCCATCAGGCCGGCGTCGCGGGCGCCGTACTCGACCGAGACCGGCACCCCGAACACGCGTTCGATCAACTCGCGCTGATGCGGAAACAGCGGCTCGCCGGTGCTGCTCACCACGCGTAGCGCATCCAGCCTCGGCCGGATGCCGCGCGCTTCGGCATGCGCGGCCAGCAGCGCCAGGCTGCTGGCATAGCCATAGATCGCCCGCGGATTCCATGTCCTGATCGCCTGCAGGTAATCGTCCATGCGCACGGGCGACATCTCGAACGCATTCAGCAACAGCTGGTTGACCAGGCGGTCGCGCAGGGATTTGATGCGGTCGGTCTTGTTCAGCTCCACCGGCGCGCCCCACAGGTACACCTCGCGCTCGCCCGGATTGACGCCCCACCAGCGGCGCGCGCGCAGCCGCCCGGCGGCGTCGGCGGCCTGGCGTGCACGGCCGAAATAGAAAATCAGCGGCTCGCCGCTGGAACCGCCGGTGGTGTAGGGGAACACCCCGCCCGGCACCCCGCGCCACACCAGCCGTTCGACGTTGTCGCGGGCGTCGCGCTTGTCCATCGTCGGCAGGCGCGGCAAGTCGCTCGGCAACACCGCCCCGGCCCTGACGGCATCGGCCAGCCCGGCGGCCTGCAGCCTGTCCGCATGCCACGGGCTGTGCGCCAGGGCGAGCTGCAGCAGCACGTTGAGATGCCCGGTCTGATAATCCAGCATCTCGCTGCGCGACAGCCACTGCGTGCGCTCCAGTTCGGCAAGCATGGCGAAGGTCGGCCGGCGCATCGCCGCCTCCTGGACGCGAAACACGCCGCGGGCGAGCCAGGCGGGAACGCTCATGACGGCGTCCTCCGGGACAGCGCCCTGAAGCGCTCCAGCAATTCGTCGCACAGGCCGATCACGGCAGGCGCAATGTCGGGCGGGCGGCGGCGCTTCACCGACCGCGCATGGATGCGCCCGGCAGTCGCGGCATTGAAGCCGGGCAGATCGAGAAAATCGTATACCGCAGCGACTTCGCGCAGCGGCTGCTGCACCATGTCTTCATAAAAAACGACACGCACGCGCGCATCGGCGGCCAGTTGCTGTTCGAAAAACAGCGCATTGCGGTAAAACCACATGATGGCCGCGCCCTCGGCTTCGCTGGCCTCCGCACGGTATAGCGCGGCGAGCAATTCACGGGTGGCGGGCGACATGCCGCGTCCGCGCCAGTCGCTCGCATCGCCATGCGCCAGGCGCTGCCATTGCGGCACAAAATTGCCGAAGGACTTGATCGCCGAGCTGACGCTGTCGCGCCAGTCGCGCACGACCCACAGGGTTTTCGCGGGCGCGAACGCATCCATCAAGGCCTTGACGCGATCGAGCTCGCACAGCGCCTTGATCACGAAAACCGGCGCCGGGCATTGCAGCGCAAGCTGCCGGATCACAGCCAGATCGCGCATCTCGTAGCGCTCGAACGCGCGCGGATCGGTCTCGTGGAACACCTGGGTCAGCACGCTGGCATCCAGCACGTCCATCAAGAGGTTGGTGCCGGAGCGCTGCATGCCGCCACAGCGCATGCCGGATGCGCACAGGCAGGCTGCGGGCGTCGTGGCCGGTGGCGGGTTTGGGCTGGTTTGTCATTTGGCGGCTGCGGCGCTTGGCCGGATCGATTCCGGCGCCCCCGCCAGCACCTGCTCGAACGCATTCAGCAGCTGCGCCACGCGCTTGTCCCACTGGTTGGCGCGGGCGTAGTCGAGGATCGCGGCGCGGTTCCAATGCGCAGTCAGCGCGGCGTCCAGAGCCTGCTGCAAGGCCGCCGTGTCGCCGAACGGCACCACGCTGCCGAGCTCGGCGCGGCAGACCACCTCGGCATTGCCGCCGACGTCGGTGGTGACGACCGGCAGGCCGCAGGCCATGGCCTCGAGAAATACATTGGCCCAGCCTTCGTTGCGGGTCGCCAGCACG
>NZ_MKUG01000003.1 GCF_001897685.1 Thiobacillus sp. 65-1402 | reverse complement strand
ATCGGGGCGAGGCTGTTAACGCCCTCAAGCGCGCCATTTATACCGGCCGGATCAGCCCGGCGCAGGCCAAACGTGTCGATGAAATGCAGGCTGTGGCCGATGCGTTGAGCCTGATGGCCAACATCGTGATGGCGTGGAATACCTCACAGATGCAGGCGGTCCTGGATCGCTGGTCGAACCGCCGCCAGGTCATTCCACCGGAACTGATCGGGAAGATTGCGCCCACCAGGCTGGAGAGCATCAACTTGCGGGGTGTGTTTCGCTTCCCGGTTGACCGCTATGCTGACCAAATCCTGCCTTCGCGGCCAAATGCATCGATAACTGGCACCAATGGATGAAACCGACCACGGTTTGACGCCACGAATCGCAGATTTGAAAGTGAACAGGAAAGTCAATGAAATCAACGATCTACCAACACCACCTCCGCGCCAGTGCTAGCTTTTCGTACCGTCACTTATTGCACTGAAAACGAGGAGACCCCAGCAGCGGCTGTGCGTAATAAATGTTTCCGATGATGGTGCCGCAAGCGATGGCAAACAGCAGGGTCATCGAGCGGGTCAGTGCGCGTTTCTGGGTCGGCATGTCGATCTGGTTTTAAAAGGCGGATGGGCGAGAAAAGGGCCATCGGCCGATGGCATGGCAGTCCGGAAGGACTCCCTGCGGCATCGGTCATGGCCCTGGCAAAAAGCTGTCCCGCGCAGGATGTGACTGTCGCGGGGCGAAGCGCCTCAGAACGGCTTATTGGGCAGGAATTTCCCGTCCAGCGTGATTACCGCACGCGAGCCGCCTTCCGGGTCTTCGACTTTTTTGATGTCCAGCTTGAAATTAATCGCGCTAATGATACCGTCGCCGAACTGTTCGTGCACCAGCGCCTTCAGGGTGGTGCCGTAGATCTGGACCATTTCGTAGAAGCGGTAGATGGTCGGGTCAGTCGGAATGCCGCCGGCGATACTGCCGCGCAGCGGGATGGTTTGCAGTTGCGCAACATCCGCTGCATCCAGCCCCAAGTGGGCGCAAACGATCTCGGCGGCGGCCTTCGGCAGTGCGTGCTGCCCCAGCAGCGCTGCCGTGACATAGGCAACGCTGAGCCCGGTTCCGGCAGCCAGCTGCTGCCAGGACAGGTCCTGGAGTGCCTTGGCAGCGATGACGCGCGCGGTGAGCGCAAGGCGGGGATCCTGATACACATTCGATTGTTGCATGGTGTTGTCCTTTTTCAGTGAGGAAGAGACGGTCAAGCGACCAAAGCGCCACGCTTTGACTGCGTGGCAATAGTTTGTGGAAATTCGGCGAGTGAAACGAAGCGATTGCTCTCGCCATCCAGCGCCACAATGGAACCTGTTTCGATGTCGTAGACCCAGCCGTGCAGGTTGAGCCGGCCCTGCTCCAGCGCCAGCGCCACCGAAGGATGGGTCTTGAGATTGACCAATTGGGCAATCACGTTTTCGCGCACCATCGAAGTCAGGCGCGCTGCAGCAGAGAGATGGGTGCGCGATGCATTGACTACCTTTGCCGAGTCGGCGTGGCGCAACCAGCTGGCAACGGCCGGCAAATGGTCCAGGCACTTGCAGCTGGAAATCGCCGTCATGGCGCCGCAATCCGAATGGCCGCAGACCACGATATCGGTGACGCCCAATTCCGCCACCGCGTATTCGACCGTGGCGGTAACGCCCCCGGGTTCCTGGCTGTAAGACGGCACAATGTTGCCGGCATTGCGAATCACAAAGATGTCGCCCGGATCTTGCTGGGTCAGCAATTCAGGCACGACCCGGCTATCGGAACAGGTAATAAAGAGAGCGCTTGGGCTTTGGGTGGTAGCCAGCTCCTTGAAAAGGGCAGACAGTCCCGGGAAGGCATGCTGCTGAAATTTCAAGACCCCCTCGACGATGGACTTCATGGCCTTGCTCCTTGTGTGATGAAGTAATGCTGCCATGATGGAGCGATTCAGCTATTGAGTCCAAGACCGATATACAATCAAATCCATAATAATTTCCTATAGTTGCCAAGCATGCTATTGCGCCACATACGTTACCTTCTCGCGGTGGCAGAGCACCGCAATTTCACGCGCGCCGCCGAGGCGCTGCATGTTTCGCAGCCCACGCTGTCGCAGCAGATCAGGCAGTTGGAAGAGGCGCTTGGGACGCAGTTGCTGGATAGAACCGGCCGGACCGTGCGCGCGACCGATGCCGGCGCGGCCTACATCGGCTATGCACGCAGGGCGTTGCGGGAGCTGGAAGCCGGAGAGCGTGCCGTGCATGACGTGCGCGACCTGCGGCGCGGCACTCTGCGCCTGGCAATGACGCCGACTTTTACGTCCTATCTGGTAGGGCCGCTGATCGCGGGTTTCAGCGCCCGCCATCCGGGGATCGCGCTGTGCATCAATGAAATGTCCCTGGATGCCCTCGAATTGGCTTTGGCCGACGACGCGATCGATCTCGGCATCGCCTTCAGTCCGGTGCGCTCGGCAGAGATAGAGTGCCGCCCCCTGTTTGCCGAGAAGCTCAGCATTGTGGTCGGCGTGAACCACCCGTTTGCGCAGCGTGCCGGGCCGATCACCCCGCGCGACCTGGAGCGGGAGCCGCTGGCGCTGTTATCGGCTGATTTTGCGACGCGCACCTATGTCGATGCCTATTTGTACAAGCAGGGGATTGCCCCGAAAATTCTGATTGAAGCAAATAGCATCAATGCGGTGGTTGAAATTGTCCGGCGCGGGGGCATGGCGACGATACTGCCGGATGCGATCACGCGTGAAAACGCCGGGCTCAGGAATATTGCGCTCGATCCCGCCTTGCCGCACCGCACCGTGGCCCTTCTGCGGCGCAGGGAGAGCCACCAGAGTGCGGCGGCCTTGGCCTTCGCCGGATTGATTGAAGGCATCATTGCCGATGCGGCGTTGACCTGATGCGCATGCGCTGCACCGGGTCGCTGGCCGCATCAGACATTCCGCATCAGACAAAAAACATGAACCACCACAAGCCCGCCAGCAGGCCGAGCAGGATCAGTGCGGCGAGCGGCCGGGCCGAGCCGATTTCCTGGCCGGCGGCGACCATTTTCTTGCCGGTCAGCATGGCGCGCACCAGGTTTTCGCGGTGCAGCAGCGAGGTCAGGAACACGGCCGCGATGTGCAGCACGACGAGTGCCATCAGGGGTCTCCTCGTTTTCAGTGCAATAAGTGACGGTACGCAAAGCTAGCACTGGCGCGGGGGTGGTCTGGGTAGACCGTTGATTTCATTGACTTTCCTG
>NZ_MKUG01000002.1 GCF_001897685.1 Thiobacillus sp. 65-1402 | reverse complement strand
CACAGCGTGCCGAGGACATCGGGATGGAATGGCGCGGCCGACATCTCAGGTCGTCGAGCCGGCCGTGGGGAAAGGCCGCATTGATAACTGCAAGGCCATGCCGGGTCAGCCGCCTGCCTTGACCAGCACGGCGGCGAAAAAGCCATCCGTCCCGTGCACCGCCGGCGACAGTTTCAGCATGGCGCCGGTATCGAGGCCGATCTTGTTCTGCGCCAGCAGTTCGTTCACCGGCAGCAGGCTGAAGCCGCCCTGCGCCAGCGCGCCGTCGACGATGGCTTCGTTCTCCGCCGGCAGCAGGCTGCAGGTCGCGTAGACCAGGCGGCCGCCGGGTTTCAGCAGCTTCGCCGCCGCGCGCAGGATGGATGCCTGCTTCTGCGTCAGCTCCGCCACGGACTCGGGCGACTGGCGGAACTTCAGGTCGGGGTTGCGCCGCAGCGTGCCCAGCCCCGAACACGGCGCATCGACCAGCACGCGGTCGAGCTTGCCCGCCAGCCGCTTCACCCGGGTGTCGTTCTCCGAGGCGATCAGCTGCGGCATCACGTTGGACAGCCCCGAGCGCGCCAGCCGCGGCTTCAGGTTGGCGAGCCGCTTTTCCGCCACGTCGAACGCATACAGCCGCCCGCTCGACGCCATCATCGCGCCGATGGCGAGCGTCTTGCCGCCGGCGCCGGCACAGAAATCGCACACCATCTCGCCGCGCCGCGCGCCGAGCAGCAGGGCCAGCAGCTGGCTGCCCTCGTCCTGCACTTCCAAGCTGCCGTCGAGAAACAGCGGATGGCGGTTGATCGCCGGATGATCCTTGAAGCGGAGGCCCCACGGTGAATACGGCGTCGCCTCGACCGCCAGGCCTTCCGCCTGCAACTGCGCCAGCACCGCGTCGCGGCTGGCCTTGTGCGCGTTGACCCGCACGTCGAGCGGCGCCGGCTGCTGCAGGGCGCGGCCGAGCGCCAGGATGTCGGCGTCGCTCATCGCCGGCTGCAGCGCTTCGACCACCCAGTCGGGCAGCTCGGCGGCCACCGCCAGCGGCAATTCGGCCGTCCTGGCATTGCGGATGTGGTCGATGAGTTCGGGCTTGGCGAACTTTTCCAGCGTCGCGCCGCTCATGCCGCGCGCCTTGATCAGCCAGGCGACGATCAGCGTGCGCGGATTGGCCGCCGGCACCACCACCGACAGATAGCGGTAGCGCCGCAGCACGCCGAACACGGCTTCCGCCACGAACGCGCGGTCGCGCGCGCCGAGCTTCCTGTGCTCACGGAAAAAGGCGGACAACACGGCGTCGGCCGGACGTTTGAAATCCAGCACCAGGTCGAGCGCCTGGGTGGCGAGTTGCAACAGCGGCGGAGAGAGTTCCATCAGCGGGGAAAAATTAATGACGGCGACATTCGCGCCCCTCAGGGCTGGATATCGCCTTTCGGATTGTCTTCGTAAGGGAAGCGGGTGTGACCGTAACGAATCACCAGCACCGCACAGGCCAGCAACAGCAGCGAGGCGGTCACGCCGAGCATGCGCCAGACGTCGAGGCTTTTCATGTCGAGCACCACATAGCGCGCCAGTGCCACGATGGCGATGTAGATGGGGAAACGCACCGGCAACTGGCCGGAACGGAAGTACACCCCCACCATGGCGAGGATTTCCAGGTACAGGAAAAGCAGCAGCAGATCGGCCAGCGTCACCGTGCCGGCAGCGGCCATGGTCTTCACTTCGAACACGCCGGCGGCCAGCGTGGCGAGCGTGATGACGACGAGGCCGATGGCTTCGAGAACGCCCAGCAGGCTGAGCGCCCAGCGCGAGAGAAGACGGTCTTTGGCGGGGTTCATGGCGGTATGCGGTCGGGATGTGGCAAGGATACCACCGGCCTCAGACCGAACGCGCATGCACCAGCCATTCGCGCCAGATGGCCACCGACACCGCGAGCAGCACCGGCCCCAGGAACAGGCCGATCAGGCCGAACGCGTTGATGCCGCCGAGCACGCCGAGAAACACCAGCAGGAACGGAATCCGCGTCGGCCCGCTGATGACGAGCGGACGAATCAGGTTGTCGACCCAGCTCACCACCAGCGCCCCCCACAGGAACAGGCCCAGCGCTGCCTGGGTTTCGCCGTGCACCAGCAGGCCCAGCGACAGGCCGATCCACACCACCGGGCCGACGAAAGGAATCAGCGATACCAGCGCGGTGATCGCCCCCCACAGTGCGGGCGCGTCGATTCCGGCGACCCAGTAGCCCAGCCCGGCAAGCACCCCCTGTGCCAGCGCGGTGAGCACGATACCGAACACCACGGCGCGCACGGTCACCCCCACCGCCTGGATGTAGCCGCGCGCCGCCGCGCCCAGCCAGCGCGTGGCCACCCGGCGGAACTGGGTCAGCACGCTGTCGCCGTGGCGATACAGAAAGAACAGCGCAAACACCGCCAGGCCGAATTTCGCCGCGTTGCGCCCGACGCCGCCTGCCAGGGCTTTCAGCTGTGCGGCATCGGTCAGCCCCAGCGCGTCGACCTGCGCGCGCACCCACGCCGGGTCGGCCTGCACGCGCTGATACTGCGCCGCGATCCATTCTCCGCCCGGCCAGGCGCGCACGCCCGCAGGCAGCGGCGGCAGGCCGTGGATGGCGAGTTGCTTGAGGGTCGCCGAAGCCGCCGCCACGTCCACCACCACGGTGAACATCACCCACAGCAGCGGCAGCAACAGGGTCGCGGCGACGCCCAGCGTCATCAGCAGCGCCGCCAGATTGGCGCGCCCCGGCAGGTGGCGGCACAAGCGCTGATGGAGCGGCCAGGTGACGTACGCGAGAATCCCCGCCCACGCCAGCGAGGCGAAAAACGGCGACAGTACCCAGAAGGTGAGCCCGAAAATGAAGAACAGGAAAATGAATGCCGCAATGCGGCGAGCGAGCGGGGAATCGGTTTTGATCGGCATCTATGCCCTCCGGCTGGGTCCAGTTGCTGGCACGCGGCGGCCTGCCGGCCCGCCGCGTCCGGCAGGCCGCCGGCTTCAGTCCGGCGCGGCGCGTTTCCGCGTCGTCCACAGGCTGGCAAACATGAAGCCGGCGATGATGAAGCCGACGATGCCGAGCGACAAGCCTACCGGGATTTTGTAAAAGTCGGCGATCAGCATTTTCGTTCCCACGAACAACAACACGATGGCCAGGCCGTATTTCAGCAGGTGGAAACGATCGGCCATGCCGGCCAGCATGAAGTACATCGCGCGCAGGCCGAGAATGGCAAAGATGTTCGAGGTGAACACGATGAAGGGGTCGGTGGTGATGGCGAAGATCGCAGGAATCGAGTCGACCGCGAAAATCAGGTCGGAGATCTCGATCATGATCAGCACCAGGAACAGGGGCGTGAACACGCGCACGCCGTTCTCGACGACCCAGAACTTCTCGCCGCGGAAGTCCGGGGTCATCCGGACATGGCGCTTGACCCACTTGAGCAGAGGGTTCTTCGCCAGATCCGGCTCGGCCTCGGCGAACATCAGCATCTTGATGCCGGTGATGGCGAGGAAGGCGCCGAACAGATACAGGATCCAGTGGAATTCCTTCACCAGCCAGGCACCAGCAAGGATCATGGCGGCACGCATGACGATCGCGCCGATCACACCGTAGATCAGCACGCGCCGCTGGAACTCCGCCGGCACGGCGAAGAAGCTGAAGATCATCAGAAAGACGAAGATGTTGTCGACCGCGAGCGATTTCTCGATCAGGTAGCCGGTCAGGAACTCCATCGCCTTGACGTCGGCCACCTCGCTGCCGTAGCTCCCCTTCAGATACCACCACAGCCCGAGGTTGAACAGCATCGCCAGCGTGAACCAGACGAAGGACCACGCCGCCGCTTCCTTGAAGCCGACCTTGTGCGCCTTGTTGCCGCCGGCCAGGAACAGGTCGACGGCCAGCATCGCCAGCACGAAGCCGACGAACGCCCCCCACATCCACGGTTCGCCGATGCTCAGGGTGGTGCTGACAGCGTCCATGCGACTTCTGCTGGCCTCAGCCCTGGATCGCGCGCAGCGCGGCGATCCGCTCTTCCAACGGCGGGTGCGTCATGAACAGGCGCTTGAGGCCCGCCGCGCCGCCGCCGGCGATGCCGAAGGCCGCCATCTTGTCGGGCAACGGATGCGGATGCAGGCTCGCCAGGCGCTCCAGCGCGGCGATCATCGCGCCCTTGCCGGCAAGCGAGGCGCCGCCGCGGTCGGCACGGAACTCGCGCTGGCGCGAGAACCACATGACGATGATCGATGCGAGGATGCCGAGCACCAGTTCCGCCACGATCATGGTGACGAAGAACGCCGGGCCGTGGCCTTCCTCGTTCTTGAACACCACGCGGTCGACGGTATGGCCGATCACGCGCGAGAGGAACATCACGAAAGTGTTGACCACCCCCTGGATCAGCGCCAGCGTCACCATGTCGCCGTTGGCGATGTGGGCGACTTCGTGACCGATCACCGCCTCGGCTTCCGGCCGCGTCATGGTATTCAGCAGCCCCGCGGACACGGCGACCAACGCGCTGTTCTTGTTCATGCCGGTGGCGAAGGCATTGACTTCGGGCGAATCGAAAATCCCGACTTCGGGCATGCCGATCCCGGCATCCGCGGCGTATTTCTTCACGGTTTCGAGCAGCCAGAATTCGGTCGAATTCGACGGTGTCTCGATCACCCGCACGCCCATCGATTTCTTCGCCATCCACTTCGAAATGGCGAGCGAAATGAGCGAGCCGCCAAAGCCCATCACGGCGGCGAAGATCAGCAGCGAGCCAAGGTTCAGCCCATTCGCGGTGAGATAGGGCTCGACGCCCAGGATACGCATGGTGAACGACAGCACCAGCACGATGGCCAGGTTGGTGGCCAGGAATAAAACGATACGCTTCATGGTGTTCTCCAGTTAAGCCCAGCCGCGCACGGGTTGCCGGCATCGGCGCGGCAACCCCGCATTTTCTCGGGCACACGACAGAATATAGACAGAATACGAACAATAAAATTCGATTTTTCTACTGCTATTGTTCGATTTTAACGAACAGATTCGGCGCCATGCTCAATTACAAGCATCTGCACTACTTCCGCACCGTCGCAAAAACCGGAGCCATCAACCGCGCCGCCGAGAAGCTGCACTTGACGCCGCAGACCCTGTCCGGCCAGATCGGTGTACTCGAGCAGCGCCTGGGCGTGGCATTGTTCCGCCGCAGCGGGCGCCGGCTCGAACTGACCGACGCCGGACGCACCGCCCTGGCCTACGCCGATGAAATCTTCCACGTCGGCGCCGAACTCGAAGAGGCCCTGCAAAACCGCAGCGCCGCGCGCGCCCACCCTTTCCGCGTCGGCATCGCCGACGTCGTGCCGAAGGCGATTGCCTACCAGTTGCTGGCCCCCGCGCTCACCCTGGCCGAACCGGTCAAGCTGGTGTGCAAGGAGGGGCGGCTGGAACAGCTGGCCGCCGAACTGTCGATCCACCGCCTCGACATGGTGCTGGCCGACCGGCAGCTGCCGTCGAGCATGGACATCAAGGGCTACAGCCACCCTCTCGGCGAATGCGGCATCGCCTTTCTGGCCGCGCGCGCGATTGCCGGCGCGCTGGGACCGGACTTCCCGGCCAATCTGCACGGCGCGCCGCTGCTGATTCCCGGCGAGGACAGCGCGCTGCGCGCGCCGCTGCTGCGCTGGCTGGAACGTCGCGGCATCCAGCCCAGCGTCGTCGGCGAGTTCGACGACAGCGCATTGATGAGCGCTTTCGGCCAGGCGGGCGCGGGGGTGTTCCCGGTGCCGCTGAGCACGGCGCCGGAGGTGATGCGGCAGTACGAGGTGATCGAGCTGGGGCAGACGCTGGAAATCCGCGAACGCTTTTTCGCCATTTCGGTGGAGCGGCGGCTGAGCCACCCGGCGGTGCTGGCGGTGAGCGAGGCGGCGCGGCGCAGGTTCCAGCCGCGGGACGCGGATTGAAGCCCGCGCTGTTCAGGCAGGCATCGCGCCCAGCCAGCGCACCGCCTCGACCGGGCTCATGACCCGAAAATGCGGCGCGCAGCGGCGGCGCAGCCTGAGCAGCGCGCGGTCCTTGCTGACCAGTCCCTGCGCCCCGGCCATCGCCGCCAGTTCGATGAACTTCTGATCGTCGGGGTCGCTGCAGCGCGGCATGCGGTTCCACGCGGGCGTCATCCCGCAGTGGACCGTAGCCTCCGGGGGCAGCCAGGTGGCTGCGCCGGCGTCATCCGCCATCGCCGACAGCGCCCGGTAACGCGCCAGCAGCGCCGCCTGCCGCGCCGCATCCAGGCCAAACTCCGGATACCCCAGCACGCGCCGCCATTCGTCGAAGGTGGCATCCGACACCACGCAGCGCATGCGGCCGTCTTCCAGCGCCAGCCGCAGAGGTCGCGCGGCCGCGTCGTCGAAGAAGAGGAGGTCGAGTACGACGTTGGTGTCGAGAACGACCTTATTCAATATCGGTGTGCTCGGCGATGAACTCGCGCACCCAGTGTTCCGGCCTGGCGCTGGAAAAGCGCCCGACGATTTCGCCCTTGACGAACAGCAGCACGGTGGGAAAGCCGCGCAGGCCGTAACGGCCGGCAAGCTTCATGTTGGCGCCTTCGTCGACCTCGACCTTGGCCATGTGGAGCCTGCCGGCATGCTGCGCAATGACGCGCTCCAGCACAGGAGTCAGCGCGCGGCACGGCGGGCACCAGTCGGCCCAGAAATCGACCAGGACCGGCTGCACGTGCGAAGCCTCGATGACGTCGCGGTCGAAGTGCTCGAGATGGGTGTCGAAAATGTGGCCCGGTGCATGGGCGGCGTGCAGGTCGGTCATGGCGGTTACGGCGCGAAAAGCAATGCCGCCTATTTTGCCTCAATGGCCGGGCTTTCCGCTCCGTTATAGAGAGTACTTACCTCGAGCTGCGAATGACGCTACCGTTACGCCATGGAAGAACGTTTCTATCGTGAGAAGGAAATCGTGCGGCTGCCGGACTATCTTCCCGCTGCCACCTACAATCTTGCGCACACCCTGCTGGCGCGTGCGGGCACCTGCCTGTTCGTGCCGATCCGCAGCATGCAGTACATGGCGGTGCTGGATGCGGAGGAGTTCATTTTCGTCGACAGCCAGAACCGCGCCTGGGTCGAATTGGCGTGGCAGCATTTCCGCCCGCAGGCGCGCAGTTCGCTGGACGGGCGGGTGCCGTTCGAAGTGGTGCATTACCTGCCGCAGGCGGCCGAGACCATGAAGCGCCTGCCCGGCGAATTCCATCAGGCACTGCAGCTGCTCGCCGGCCGGCAGCGGCCGGATACGCCCGCCAGCGTGCTGGATCTGCAGGCGCGGCGGCGAAACGGCCCCGAAAGCCCGGCGCGCTGAACCTCAGCGCATCAGCGGACGCACACGCGCCCGCTGCCGCAAGCCGAGCAGACTCATCAGCATCGCCAGCAAGCGTCCGCCCTGCGACCGGTGCGCACCCGACAGCACCAGCACGTCGTGCGGGCCATCCAGATAGGCCGTCTGCTCCCCGGTGACGATGAGGTCAGGCTGCGCGTCGCGCACATACTGCCGGAAGCCCTGCCGCAAGGGTCCGTAGATCGCGTGGCAGCGGGCCTCGCCAGCGCCCAGCCGCGCGGCCAGGAAATCCAGTCGGCGCAGCGAGGCCCGCTCGAGGTCCAACGCCGTTGCCTGCCGGGTGCTGCCCGGATAGCCGCCGTCGAGCGTGCCGTCGGGTTCGATGAGGTGCAGGAAATCGAGTTGAGCCTGGTTCAGGCGCGCGAGCATCAGCGCCTTCTCCGCCGTCGCGCCGTCCATGGCGTCGAAGCGAATCAGGGCAAGGATCCGTCGGTAGGGGCGAAATTCAGGCATGGGACACCTGCATCATCACGTCGGGTAGTTCTGATTGTGGCACATCCTGGCCCTGGCATTCGCGGAAAATTCGCGCCCGGCAGCTGCGGCACACTTCGGGGTCGAGCCGTGGGGTGATTGCGGCGATCGCCTCGGTCTTGGAGTCGAACAGGTTGCCTCCGCCGATGGCCTTCAGCGCCCCGCTTTCGGCCAGCTGTTCCTGCACCGTGTCCTTGGTGCGGATGAAGTAGAGCCCACCTCCCAGACCGCGCCGGCGTTCGGCCTCCTCGGCCAGATAATGGGCACCCGCGAGGTCGATGAAGTTGATGCCGTGGGCGACGACCGCCACGTGTTTCTGCCCCGGTGCGGCCTGGTCCTGCGCCGCCAGCGCCTCGCGAATGTGCGAGGTGGCGCCGAAGAACAGCGAGCCATCGATGCGCACGAATCTGAGTTGAGGACACTGCGCAATATGGCCGGCATCCATGAATTTGCGCTTGGCGCTGTGCGGATTCGGAACGCGCACCCGCACGCCAGGCTTCGAAGTGCGCGACAGATAGATCGCGAGCGACAGCAGAACGCCGATGATGATGGCCTCTTCCAGCGTGAGGAACAGCGTGGCGGCGAAGGTGGCCGCCATGATCGCGGACTCCTGGCGGCTGCTCTTGAGGGTATGGACGATCTCGTCGAAATCGATCAGCCCCCACGCCACCAGGAAGAGGATACCGGCCATCGCCGTGTTCGGCAGGTACTGTGCCCAGGGCGCGACGAACAGCACCAGCACCAGCAGGAACACGCCCGCGAGCATCGCGGCAAGCGGCGTTTTTGCACCCGCCGCGTAGTTGACCCCGCTGCGGTTGAACGAACCGGTGGCGACGTAGCCGGAGAAGAACGCGCCGGCGAGGTTGGACAGCCCCTGGCCGACGAACTCCTGGTTGCCGTCGACGTGCTGGCCTGAGCGCGCGGCGAGCGCGCGCGCGATCGACACCGCCTCGGTCAGGGCCAGGAGCGTCACCGCGATCACGCCGGAGGCGACGGCGCGCACGCTGCCGGCGTCGAAATTCGGCGCCGACAGCGGCGGCAGGCTGGCGGGCAGCGCGCCCACGGTGGGAAGTGCGATGCCCAGCTTCATGCCGAGCACGTTGCCGAACAGCGCGCCGCCGAGCATGGCGACGATCATGTAGGGCAGCTTCGGCAGCCAGCGCTTGACCGCGATGCCGAGCAGCAGCGTGAAGAGCCCGGTCGCCACGATCGCGAGTTCGATTTCGTCGGCGCGCGTGAACACGTGCGTCCAGGTGTCCGCGAACGACGACCCGCGCGGAATCGCCAGTCCGGTGAAGTGCTTCACCTGGTTGGTGGCGATGAGGATGGCGGCACCGGCGGTGAATCCGGTCACCACCGAATGCGAAATGAAATTCACCAGTGTGCCGAGCTTGGCCAGGCCCATCACGATCTGGATCAGGCCGACCATGAAGGTCAGCGTCAGCGCCAGGCTCACGTAGTGGGCGCTGCCCGGTTCGGCGTGCGGCGACAGCACCGAGAACAGCACGATCGACGCCGCCGTGGTGGGACCCGACACCAGATGCCAGCTGGAGCCGAACAGCGCGGCGATGATGGCCGGGATCATGCCGGCGTAGAGGCCGTATTCGGGCGGCATGCCGGCGATGGTGGCGAAGGCCACGCCCTGCGGCAGCGCGACCAGCGCGCCGGTGAGGCCGGCCATCAGGTCTGCGCGCGTGGTGTCGCGGTTGACGCGCGGCCACCAGCCGAGGAAGGAGGTGAAGGGCCGGAGCCAGGCCGGCAGGGCGGAGGGGGCGGGAAGCGACATGCGGGAACTCACGGATTTCGGCAACTCCGCGAGATATAGCGCAGCGCGCGTGGGCGCTGCGTCAACCGTGCGTCAAGCCGGCGTCAAGCGGCGTCGAACGTCAGCACCGCGCGGGTACCCCGCCCTTCCTCGCTGTCGAGCGCAATCGACCAGCCGTAGCGGTCGCAGATCTTCTTCACCAGCGATAGCCCGATGCCGGCGCCCTCGCTGTGCGCACCCTTGTAGAGCCGCTGGAACACCTTGTCGAGCGCGGCACGCGGGATGCCGAGCCCGGTGTCGGCCACGCTGAGCGTGCGCGCGTCGAGGCGGATGCGGACGCTGCCGCGCTCGGTGTAGGTGAAGCTGTTGCGCAGCAGGTTGGCGATGACGATGGCGACGAGGTTGGCGTCGGCCGCCACCCGCGGCTGTGCCACGATTTCCAGTCCGAGTTCCACCGGGCGGCCACCGAGCAGATGCCGGTGCTTGTCGACCGATTCCTCGAGCAGTGCGGCGAGGTCGACCGGCTCGCGCCGCTCGTCGTCGCGCTCACGCGCCATCGCCAGCAACGCAGTCGAGAGGTCGGCCATGTCGGCGGCACCGCGCTCGATCCGCTCGAGGCGCTGACGGTCCTTGTCCGGCCGCGTATCGTCGGCCAGCAGCACTTCGGCTGCGCCGCGGATGACGGCAATCGGCGTGCGCAATTCGTGCGAGACGTCGGCAGTGAAAGCGCGCTCGCGGTCGATGAAATCTGCCAGCCGGTCAAGCGTCTGCTCGAAGGCGCGGGCGAGTTCACCCACCTCGTCGGGCGGGAAATCCTCGGCGATCCGGCCCGGATGCGCGTCCGGCCGTACGTCGCGCACCCGCCGCGCCAGCGCCTTCACCGGTTCGATCACGCGTTCGGCCAGCCACAGCGCCAGCCCGCCCGAGAGCAGCGTCATCAGCGCGACGAAGCCGGCCAGATAAAGGATCAGGCTGGCCTGCTGCTGGCGGAACAGGGTTTCGTTGTAGAGCAGGAAATAGCGGCTGCCGGCGCGGTCCGCGATCGCCACGCGGTAGTAGGTGTCACCCAGCCGGATCTCGTGCAGCCCCGGGCGCCAGGCGGCGATGGCCGCGGGCGGCACCGCCTCGCCCTGGCGCGCCGGCAGCACGTAGCCCAGGAGGGTGGCGGTGGCGGGCGGCTGCGATTGCGGGTTGCGGCTGCGGCGCGACAGGTAGTCCTGGATTTCCGCGGTCAGCGTCTCGTCGATCAGGCGCTCGCCGGCGTCGCGCACGCCGACATAGATCCCCATCGCGGCGACCAGGCTGATCACCCCGCCGATCGTCGCGAACGCGGTCGCGACGCGGAAGCGCAGGCTGCGGCTAAAGCGCATCGGGCGCCATCATGCGGTAGCCGACGCCGCGCAGGGTGTGGATCAGCGGCGGTTCGCCGGCGCCGTCGATCGCCGCGCGCACCACGTGCAGGTGCGCGCGCAGGGCGTCGGAGTCGGGCGGCGCATCGCCCCACACCGCGCGCTCCAGCTCTTCGCGCCGCACCACCCGGGGGGCGGCGCGCATCAGGGTTTCCAGCAGCTTCAAAGGAATCGGCGGCAGCGTGATCGTGCGGGTGCCGCGCCGCACCCGGATCAGCGCCGGGTCGTACTCGAGGTCGCCCACGCGCAGCACCGACGGCGTCACCGCACTGCTCGCGCGCCGCACCAGCGCCTTCAGGCGCGCTTCCAGCTCGCGCAGGGCAAAGGGCTTCAGCACGTAGTCGTCGGCACCGCATTCGAGGCCGGCCACGCGGTCGTCGAGCGCATCGCGCGCGGTGAGCATCAGCACCGGGGTGGTGCGCATCGCCTCTTCGCGGAACTTGCGGCACAGCGTCAGGCCGTCCATGCCGGGCAGCACGATGTCGAGCACGATGGCGTCGTAATTCTGGGTGACAGCCAGGTGCAGGCCGGTCAGGCCGTCGCCGGCGACGTCGACGGCATGGCCCTTGGCCTCGAGGAAGTCGCAGACGTTGGCGGCAAGATCAGGGTTGTCCTCGATGACCAGGATGTGTAGAGGCGAGCTCGATGTCATGGCAGACGCAAGGCAAGGTTGTGAGCAGGTTATTGATTCGGCCTGATGAAGTTTGAAGCGGCACTGAGATTCAGCATGCCAAGGCAATGCGAGGCAGCGCGGGAGGCCGGATCAATAACGATTCAAAACGGCGTTCTATTGAGACGGCTCAACGAACCGTCCCACTCAGGAAGACGTGTAAATCACTTTACGGTTTCAAACTCGACTTGACCGTCTCGATAGTGTAGGCGATTCCGCGTCAAGACAGCGTCAAGGCGCACCCAAGAAAAAGGCCCGGCACATGGCCGGGCCTTTCCTGGAGACGAACAGCTTATTTCGCCAGCGCCGGCTCGCTGCGGCCGACCGGGCAGAACAGATCGTCGCGGCCCTCCTCGCCCAGCCATTCGTAGATGACGGCGAGCGCCTGATCCTCGTTGGGGAAGATGTGCTGCTGGCCGATCTCGTCGAACAGGCCGGTATTGCGCATCACGTCGAGCACCTGCTTCTTGAGGCCGGAGAACACCAGGGTCACGCCGCCCTCGTGCAGGCGTTCGTGGATCGCACGGATCGCCTCCTCGCCGGTGGCGTCGAGCTGGTTGATGCCGTCGCCCACCACCAGCAGGTACTTGGCCTTGGGATGCGCGGCCACGGTCTCGAGCACGGCGTCCTCGAAGTGCGACACGTTGGCGAAGTAGAGCTGGCCGTCGAAGCGCATGGCGACGACGTGCTCGCTGGTCGGAATGCCGGGATGCACCTTGACGTCGCGCAGGGTGCCGTCGCTGTGGCGGCCGAGCTGGGCGACGCGCGGCTTCATGGTGCGGTAGAGATACAGCACCAGCGCCAGCGCAGCGCCGATCAGGATGCCCTTGTCGAGGTGCGGCGCCGCCAAGAGCGTCACCGCGAAGGTCACGCCGGCGACGATGCCGTCGGCCTTGTTCGCCTTCCAGGTGTGCTTCAACGCCGCCGGGGTGACCAGGCTGGTGACCGCGAGCAGGATGATCACGCCCAGGGTGGCCTTCGGCAGGTGGTAGAGGTAGGGCGTCAGGAACAGCAGCGTCGCGGCGACGAACAGGCCGTTGAACACCATGGCGAAGCCAGTCTGCGCGCCGGCCTGCAGGTTGATCGCCGAGCCGGTGAACGAGCCGGTCGCCGGATACGCCTGGAAGAAGGCGCCGCCCATGTTGGCCATGCCCTGGCCGATCAGTTCCTGGTTGGGGTCGAGGCGCTGCTTGGTCTTGGCGGCGAGCGCCTTGGCCATCGAGATGCATTCCATGAACGCGACCAGCGCGATGATGAACGCGGCCGACAAGAGCTGCAGCATGGCGTCGAAGGTCAGCGTCGGCAGGCGGAACGACGGCAGGCCGGCCGGGATGTTGCCGACGACGTCGCCGCCGCCGGTGAGGTTCAACTTGCCGTCCTCGATCTTCTTGATGTGCCAGCTCTGGCCGTCGGTGGCCACGCCAGCGGGCGCCTTGCCGGCCACGTACAGCATCGCGGTCTGCGACTCCGGCGCGTCGAGGCGCTCGAACTCGAGCTTGCGCAGGTAGCCCATGCGCTCCTTGTTCTGCTTCTCGAGGTTCTCCGCCTCGAGCTTCATCAGGTCGATGCGGTAGCGCAGCTCGGTCACCGCACGCGGATCACCCGACTTCTCCAGTTCGCGCAGCGTGGCGCCCTTGGCCGTGATCTCGGACTGCAGTGTCTTGGCCTGCTGCTGGGTGGCGACGTAGGACGCCACCAGCTCGCGCGCCGCCGGGTCGGCGATGTGCTCGTGGGTGCCCGAAGTCTTGTGGGCGAAGCCGATCGCGTAGCTGACCAGGGTGGTGATCACCACCGCGATCAGCACGCTCGGCTTGGACAACAGCTTGACCTTCTTCAGCACCAGCATCAGCACCAGCGCGAACACCGACATCGCCAGCGTCGGCAGGTGGGCCTGCGACAGGTTGCCGAACATCTCCCAGATGTCGACCAGGAAAGAGTCGCTGCGGCCCTTGGTGATGCCGAGCAGCAGGTCGAGCTGCGACAGCGCGATGATGATCGCCGCCGCGTTCATGAAGCCGAGAATCACCGGGTGCGACACGAAGTTGACGATCGCGCCCAACTTGAAGGCGCCGAGGCCGAACTGGATCACGCCGACCATCAGGGTCAGCAGCAGGGCCAGGCCGATGTATTCCTCGGAGAACGGCACCGCCAGCGGGGTCAGCGCAGCGGCGGTCATCAGCGAGATGATCGCGACCGGACCGGTGGCGAGTTGGCGCGACGAACCCCACAGCGCGCCGAGGATCGCCGGCACCAGCGCGGTGTAGAGGCCGAAGTAGACCGGCAGGCCCGACAGCTGCGCGTACGCCATCGCCTTGGGCACCAGCACCAGCGCGCCGGTGATGCCCGCGATCACGTCGCCGCGCAGGATGACGCTGTTGATGGGAAACCAGTAGAGAAACGGAAACAGGCGATAGAGCAGCGGATTCATGGCGGGCGGGACGGCGGGAAAACGTTGAAAAGAGAAACGCTAGCGTTTCAAACTGCAACAGTTTAGCAAAAACCCCGCCCTCCCGGAAGGGCTTTTCGCTCAGCCCGCCTCCCCGCCGTAGCGCTTGAGCTTGCGCCACAGCGACACCCGGTCGATGCCGAGCATCTGCGCCGCCAGCGTCTGGTTGCCGTGCGCCTGCTCGAGCACCCACTGGATGTACTCGCGTTCCTGCTCCTCGAGCGAGGCGACACGGCCTTCGCGGCGGCGGAAGGCCTTGATCGTCAGGTCGCGCAGGTCGTCGGGCAGGTGCGCCGCCGCCAGGGTGTCGCCCTGGCACAAGGCAACGCCACGCTCGATGATGTTCTCCAGTTCGCGGACGTTGCCGGGAAAATCGTAGCTTTTCAGCAGCGCCAGCGCCTCGTCGGAGAGCGCCCGCACCGGCTTGCCCATCACCGGCGCGGCGCGGTCGAGGAAGTACTGCGCCAGCAGCGGGATATCGTCGCGCCGCTCGGACAGCGGTGGAATGTGCAGGTTGACGACGTTGAGGCGGAAATACAGGTCCTGGCGGAAGCGGCCGTCGGCGACCCAGTCCTTCATGTTGCGGTTGCTGGCGGCGATGAAGCGCACGTCGATCTTGACCGGCTTGGTGCCGCCGACCGGCAGCACCTCGCGCTCCTGGATCACCCGCAGCAGCTTGACCTGCATGCCGGGCGACATCTCGGTGACCTCGTCGAGGAACAGCGTGCCGCCGTGGGCCGCGAGCAAGAGGCCCGCCTTGCCGACGGCGCCGGTGAACGCGCCCTTCTCGTGGCCGAACAGCTCGTTGGCCAGCAGTTCTTCGTTGAACGCGCCGCAGTTGACCGCGACGAAGGGGCCCTTGGGGCGGCCGCCGTGCTCGTGCAGGTAGCGCGCGAACAGCTCCTTGCCGGTGCCCGATTCGCCGGTGATCAGCACGTTGGCGCCGGTGCCGGCGACCTGGCGCGCCATGTCCAGCAGCTTCTGCATGCCGCCGTCGCGGGTGACGATGCGGGTGCGGCCGTTGACGGCGTCGAGCTGCTCGCGCAGCGCGCGGTTCTCGCGCTTCAGGCGCACCTTCTCCAGCGCCTCGGCGACGGTCTGCCGCACCTCGTCGAGGCGGAACGGCTTGGCGATGTAGTGGAAGGCGCCGACCTTCATCGCTTCCACCGCGGATTCCAGCGTGGCGAAGCCGGTGATCATGATCACCTCGAGGTCGGGATGGCGCGCCTTGCAGTGCTGCAAGAGCTGCATGCCGTCGACCTTGTCCATCTTGAGGTCGGTCAGCACCAGGTCGAAGGGCTTCGTGTCGACCAGCTCAAGCGCGTGACGGCCGCTCTGGGTGGCGACGATGTCGTAGCCCTCCTTCGCCAGCACGTGTTCGAGGTTCCTGAGGGCGATGCGCTCGTCGTCGACGAGCAGGAGACGTGCGTTCATGCGGATTCTTTCAGGTCGGCCGGCAGGCGGATGCGGAAGCGCGCGCCGCCGCCGGGACGGTTGTCGGCGACCATGCAGCCGCCGTGTTTCTCGATGATCTCATAGGCGATGAAGAGCCCCAGCCCGCTGCCGTGGCCCACCCCCTTGGTGGTGAAGAAGGGGTCGAATACGCGCTCGAGAATCTCGGGCGGGATGCCGGGACCGTTGTCGGCCACCTCGATCTCCACCGCCGCGCCGCCGGCGCGGCCGCCGGAAAGCGGCGCCGGGAAATCGTCGTCGCGTTCGCCTGCCCTCAGCTGGCGCGCCGCGATGGCGAGCTCGCCGGCGCTACCCATGGCGTCGTAGGCGTTGACGACGAGGTTGAGCAGCACCTGCTGCAGGCGCGGGCGGTCGGCGGTGACGGTGAGCCCGGCCGGGATGTCGACGCGGACCTCGACCCCGGTCGGGCGCTTGTTCTTGAGGAAGCGCAGCGTCTCCTCGACCAGCCCGGCGAGCGCCACCGGTCGCAGCCGGAAATCGCGGTCGCCGGAATAGTCGAGCAGCGCGCGCACGATGTGGCGCGCGCGCAGGGTCTCGGCGTCGATATCCTCGATCATCTGCGCACGCAGTTCCGGGTCGATCGACGGGTCCTCCCTGAGAATCTGCGCCGACGAGGAGATGTTCGACAGCGGGTTGTTGAGCTCGTGCGCCACCCCCGACAGCAGCGTGCCGAGCGAAGCGAGCTTTTCCGAGCGCACCAGGGTGTGCTGGCGGCGTTCCAGCTCGTCGAGCACGTGATTGAACGCCTCGGTCAGCGAGACGAATTCGCGGTCGCGGCTATCCGGCTCGAGCCGCACCAGCTGGCCGCTGGCGACCGCCTCCATGTGGACCTCCATGGCCTTCAACGGGCGCGTGACGAGGCGCGCAAGCAGAAAACCGGTCAGCACCAGGATCGCCGCCACTGCGCCCAGGAAAAACAGGAAATTGCGGCGGTGGGCCTGCAGCGCGAGGTCGACCGAGCGCCGCTCGCGCTGCGCGAGCTGCTCGCCCAGGGTGACGATGCGGTTGCCGTAGGCACGCACCCGCGCGGATACCGCATCGTCGGCCGGCCGGCGCACGTGCGCGGCCATGGCCTCCGCGTAGCCCGCCAACCCGCCAGCCAGCCGCGCCGCCGTTCCGCGCCCGGCCACCGCGTCGATCACCGCCGCATCGCGCCCCGCCAGCTCGCGCGTGCGCGCGAGAAAGCGGGCATGGTCGTCGAGGTCGGCCGGCTGGCCATAGAGGAAGTAGTTCTTCTCGAAACGCCGCATTTCCAGTGTCGCGTCGAACAACTCGGTCACCTTGCCGCCCTCGCGCACCTTGTCCTCGATGCGCGCCAGCTCGATCAACGCGACCGCCGACAGGCCGACGACGAGCGCCGCGAGCGAGAGATAGGCCAGCGCGATCTTGGCTTGGAGGGAACGCATCCCGAGAGTCTAACCTCACGTTGCAAAATGTAACAACCCCAGCGTGCCCCGCCCCGAGACCAAACGTCAACATACTGATTTATTGAGATTATTTACCCTGGCACGCATGGTGCTTAAGACCACTCAACTCAATGTCAAAAGCGAGTCAAGACCATGTCAAAACTGCGTATCGAAGTGCTGACCCCGCGCACGCCCTACCAGACCTATCTGGAAGAACGCCTGCAATCCGCCCGCGGCCTCGGCTGGGCCATGCCCGAGCGCGCCGAAGCGGCGGCCCGGCCGCAGGACGGGCGCGAAGCGCCGGCCGAACTCCCCGTTGCCGCCGTCGCCGAGCCCGCCTGATGTCGCGTCGCGTGCTGCTGGCCCTGCGCCCCGTCTCGCCGGTCGAACGCCTGTTCGCCGCGGGTGCGGCCCTGGCGCGCCGCATGGACGCCGACCTCGAGGTCATCGCCGATCCCGACCATCCGCGCTGGGAAGACATCGTCACCCGCCTCACCCAGTTGTCACGCGGCGAGGTGAGTTGCCGCCTGACCCCGATGCCGGGCATCGATATCCGCCAGGTCGTCGATTACGCACGCAGCCACGAGGGCATCGTCTCGGTCGTCGTCGGCCGCCCCGGCGCCTGGGCGACCGAGAACGGCACCGACCACTGGGCGCGGCTGGAGTGTCCGCTGGTCGCCGCCTCCGATTCGCCGGGCCAGCCGCACGAAGCCTGATCCTTTCATCCACCTTTCACGTTTAGGGAGCCTCTCCATGATCAAAGACAAGTCCAAACTCGGCCCCGCCCTGCTGTGGGGCAGCATCACCGTGGTGCTGTACTGGCTGCTGTTCCAGTACGCCGGTTCCTTCGAAGTGCTGGCGCACACCACGCTCGATGCCTGCGTGGCCGGCACCGACTACTACAACAAGGCCACGCCCGAGCTCTGCGCGGCCGAGGGCGGCACCTTCATCGACGGCGTGTGGTGGTACGTGTTCGCGCCCATCGCGATGGCGTTCGCGCTGTCGTATACCCACGGCAACTTCACCGGCGTGTTCTGGGACCTGTTCGGTCTCAAGGCCAAGAAGTAAGCGCATCCACCCAACGAGATCATACCCATCATGGAACTCATCAATTTCATTGAAATCACTCCCCTGACCGCGATCCTGCTGATCCTGGTCGGCTTCGTCGGCGGCATGGTGTCCGGCTTCATCGGCTCCGGCGGCGCCTTCGTGCTGACCCCGGCAATGATGACCCTGGGCGCGCCCGGCATCGTCGCGGTCGCCTCCAACATCTGCCACAAGTTTCCCAAGGCGCTGGTCGGCGCGGTCAAGCGCAACAAGTACGGCCAGGTCGACGTCAAGCTGGGCTTGATCCTCGGCCTGTTCGCCGAAGCCGGCGTGCTGTTCGGCAAGCACGTGATGACCAACATCAAGAACGCCTTCGGCGCGGTCGGTACCGACCTCTACGTGTCCGGCATGTTCGTCGTCACGCTCGCCATCGTCGGCGGCTTCGTGCTGAAGGACTACAAGAAGCTGAAGGCGCTCGACGACGCCGGCGACGGCAGCGAGCAGGCCGCCCCGCTCACCAAGCTGGCGCGCTGGGTGCAGTCGGTCAACATCCCCGGCACCATGATCTACTCGAAGGGCGCGCAGGCCCGGATCTCGATCCTGTTCCTGGTGCCGATCGGCTTCGCCACCGGCTTCCTCGCCTCGGCGATCGCGGTCGGCGGCTTCATCGGCGTGCCGGCGATGATCTACATCCTCGGCCTGCCGGCGATCATGGCCTCGGCCACCGAGTTGGTCATCGCCTTCATCATGGGCCTCGGCGGCACCATCTTCTACGGCCTCGAAGGCGTGGTCGACATCCGCCTCGCCATGCTGATCCTGCTCGGCTCGCTGTTCGGCATCCAGGTCGGCGCCATCGGCACCACCTACGTGAAGGACTACCAGGTCAAGTTCACCATGGCGGTGATCATGCTGACCGTGCTGTTTTCGCGCTTCTTCTACATCCCCGGCTACCTCGGCAAGCTCGGCATGATCGAGCCGTTGCCCGAGTCGACCGTGCAGATCCTCAAGTGGGTCGGCGACGGCGTGCTGGCGCTGGCGCTGATCGTCGGCGCGTGGACCGTGCTGTCGGCGCTGTTCAAGGGCATCCGCGAGCACAAGAAGCAGCACGCGGCGCACACCGACCAGGTCGGCGTCGCCGAGTAAGCGCCGCCCGGCCGCCGCCGGGGGCAGTGGTATTATCCAGAGAGCCGGGTGCCCCCCGGCTCTCTGTCCATCTGTACCGCTCGAGACATCATCATGATTCGAAAAAATCCTTCCGGACATGTGCCCGTCGTGCACGAAACCGCCTTCGTCGACCCCACCGCCATCCTCTGCGGCAAGGTCATCGTCGAAGAGAACGTCTTCATCGGCCCCTACGCCGTGATCCGCGCCGACGAGGTCGATGAGAACGGCGAGATGGAGCCCATCGTCATCGGCGCCAACTCCAACATCCAGGACGGCGTCGTCATCCACTGCAAGGCCGGCGGCGGCGTCAACATCGGCAAGGGCACCTCGATCGCACACCGCTCGATCGTGCACGGCCCCTGCACCGTCGGCGACAGCGTCTTCGTCGGCTTCAACTCGGTGCTGTTCAACTGCGTGGTCGGCAGCCACTCGGTGATCCGCCACAACTCGGTGGTCGAAGGCTGCGAAGTGCCGCACAGCTTCTATATCCCTTCGACCGCCAACATTCACTCCGACAAGGATCTGGAAACGATCGAACGCGTCACGCCCGACGCTGCGAGCTTCTCGGAAAGCGTGACCCAGGCGAACTACGAGCTGGTCAAGGGTTACAAGCGCATCCGCAACGAGTTCTGATCCGCTGACATGATCGCCGCGCTGGAGTCCTGGAAAGCCGGGCTGTTCGGCCGGCGCCACTTCATGCGCAACCTCGGCGCCGGCCTGGTGGTCGGCGTCGTCGCGCTGCCGCTGGCCATGGCCTTCGCCATCGCCAGCGGCGCCCGCCCCGAGCAGGGCATCTACACCGGCATCGTGGCCGGCCTGCTGGCTTCGCTGTTCGGCAGCTCGCGCGTCTCGATCAGCGGCCCGACCGGCGCCTTCATCGTCATCCTCGCCGGCATCACCGCCCAATACGGCATCGGCGGCCTGCAGATCGCCACCCTGATGGCCGGCCTGATCCTGCTGGCGATGGGCCTGGTCAAGCTGGGCGGCATCATCCGCTTCATCCCCACCCCGGTCATCACCGGCTTCACCGCCGGGATCGCGGTCATCATCTTCGTCGGCCAGTGGAAGGATTTCTTCGGCCTCGCGCCGGCAGCGTCCGGCCAGCACTTCCACGAAAAGCTGATCGCGCTGGTCGAGGCGATGCCCGGCCTGCACCTGCCGACCATGCTGCTCGCGCTCGGCGCGCTCGTCCTCGTCGTACTCATGCCCCGCGTCACCCGGCGCATTCCCAGCCCGCTCGTCGCGATGCTCGCCGCCACGCTGGCGCAGGCCTACTTCCAGTTCGACGGCGTCGCCACCATCGGCAGCGCATTCGGCGGCATCCCATCAGGGCTGCCCGAGCTGCAACTGCCGGAAGTCACCTTCGGCCGCGTGCTGGAACTCATCGGCCCGGCGTTCACCATCGCCATGCTCGGCGCGATCGAATCGCTGCTGTGCGCGGTGGTCGCCGACGGCATGACCGGCACCCGCCACAATCCCAACCAGGAGCTGATCGGCCAGGGCATCGCCAACCTCGCCACGCCCTTCTTCGGCGGCTTCGCCGCCACCGGCGCGATCGCGCGCACCGCCACCAACATCCGCAACGGCGGCAACAGCCCGCTCGCCGGCATCGTGCACGCACTCGTGCTGCTCGCCGTCATCGTCGCGCTGGCGCCGCTGGCGGCGCACATTCCGCTCGCCGCGCTGGCGGCGATCCTGTTCGTGGTGGCGTGGAACATGAGCGAGGCGCGCCACTTCGTCGACCTGCTGCGCCACGCGCCGGCCAACGACCGCGCGCTGCTGCTGATCACCTTCCTGCTGACGGTGTTCGCCGACCTCGTGATCGCGGTCAACGTCGGCGTGCTGCTGGCGGCGCTGCTGTTCATGAAGCGCATGAGCGAGACGGTGACGATCGAGGGCGAAAGCGACACCAGCCTCGCGGGCGTGTGCCCGGTCGGAGTGCCGAAGGGGGTGCAGATCTACTCGATCGACGGGCCGCTGTTCTTCGGCGCCGCCGCGACCTTCGAGCGCACGCTCGCCGGTCTGCACGACCAGACGCGCGTGCTGATTTTGCGGCTGGGGCAGGTTCCGATGGTGGATGCCACCGCGATGCAGGCGCTGGCCGATCTGACGCGCCACTTCCAGCAGCGCGGGGTGAAGGTGTTGCTATGCGAGGCCAACGCGCGCATCAACGACAAGCTGGCGAACTTCGGCCTGCTCGGCCGCGTGGGCCAGGCCGACGCGCGCATCAGCCTGCTCGACGTTCTGGCAACGGTGCCGACCGAGCCGCCGGCGGCGGCCTGAGCGCGGCCTTAGTCGTCGTCGCCCAGTTCCGGATCCCAGCCCCTGGCCCGGGCGTCGGCCATGGCCTTGGCGTAGATTTCCGTATGCCGCTGTTGCAGCTCGGGCGGCAGTCGGCTGGGCAGGTTGTCGTACTTGTCCCATTCCGCGCTGATCTTGTCCATCAGCAGCTGCATGCGCCCCAGATCCCAGCCGGCACAGTCCTCGCTGTCGGGAATGAAGCCGAACACCCGGCCGTCCAGCACGATGCGTCCGAGCTGGGTGATGCCGTGGTGATCCTTGTTGAGGCCTACGTAAGTATTGTTCATACAGGGATTCTAGCGGGTTAGTCCGGCATACAGCATCGGCAATTTCTCCGGCAGCCGCTGCACGTGGTCGACGACCATGAAGTTCTTCTGCCCGAAGATGCGCGACACGTAGTTGTCGGCGCGCGGGTCGAGGCTCATGCAGTAGGTGGTGACGCCGTTGCGGGCGACTTCCTCCACCGCCTTCTTGGTGTCGTAGCGCAGGTATTGCGGGTCGCGCACGTCGATGTCGGCGGGTTCGCCGTCGGTGATGACGATCAGCAGCTTCTTCGCCGAGCGCTGCAGCTTCAGGTGATGGCCGGCGTGGCGGATCGCCGCGCCCATGCGGGTCGACAGCTGGCCGGTCATGCCGGCGAGCTTCGCTTTCGGCGTCTCGTCCCAGTGCTGGTCGAAGTCCTTGAAGCGGTAATACTCGACGTTGTGACGGCCGTCCGAGCAGAAGCCGTGGATCGCGAACGGATCGCCCACCTTGTTGATCGCATCGGCCAGCAGCACGCAGGCCTGCTGGGTGAGCTCGCGCACCGAGTACTCCTGGTCCTGCACCGTCTCGTTGGTCGACTCGGACAGATCGAGCAGCACCAGGATCGAGAAGTCGCGCGTCTTGCGCACGCTGCGCATCATGATGCGCGGGTCGGGCTGGTTGCCGAGGCGGATGTCGGTGAAGCTCTGGATCGCCGCGTTGATGTCGATCTCGTCGCCGTCCTCCAGCTTCCTGATGCGCTGCACGCCCTGCGGCTGCATCGCGTCGAGCAGGAATTTCATGCGGTGGATCTCGCGCTTGTACTTGGCGGTGATCTCGTCGATCACCGCGAGATCGCCCGCCTTGGCGCGCTTTTCCAGCACCGTGGCCCAGGCCGGGCGCTCGAGCTGGATCTGGTAGTCCCACTCGGAATAGTGGAAGGGATCGGACATCGGCTCCTTGCCTTCCATCTCGTTGAAGCTCTTGCCGTTGCTCTCGTCGCCGATGTTCTCGTAGGGGAAGAGCTCGGTGGAAAGCACCCAGATTTCCTCGGCGTCGTCGCCCGCGGTCTCGACGTCGATCTCGTTGATCATCTCCATCACGCTGACGTTCTTGCGCACCTGCTTGACGGATTCGTAGCCGGCGCCGGCGGCCTTGTCGAAATCGAACTCCTCGAATTCCCAGAAATAGCGGTTGTCGTCGCGATACGGCGCCGTCAGCAGGTCGGTGCGCGCATTGAAGGGGATCTTCTTCTGCGTCAGGCTGTGCGCCAGCTGTACGCCGATTTCCCACGAGGTCTGGTTGGTGTCGAGCCGGTCCTGCGCTTGCGCGAACAGCGCCCGGCCCTCGGCGACCCAGGTGTCGTCGTCCTGGTAGCTTTCGTCGAGCAGCGCGCGCGCCAGCCGGTTGAGGTAGTCGCCGACGGTGTTGCCCATCTCGGGCGTGGCGGTATGCAGCCGACACCAGAGCTGCTTGAGGCCGGGGAAGCGGCGAATCGCCAGGGCCTCGACCCGTGCGTCCTCGATCACGGAGATCACCGCCATCTGCATCGGGTTCAGCGCCTCGGCGGAGATCGGCACGCGGGTTTCGACGATGTGCGCGGCGCAGTGCGCGGCGGTGGCGCGATAGAGCTCGATGCCGGGCACCGGCTCCTGGCCTTCGACCGTCCAGTCGTCGTAGGCGTCGGGCAGGTGCAAGAGGTAATCGGCGATGTAGGGCTTGTAACCTTCGCGCGCCTCGAAGTCGCCCGAGGTCGGGCGCATGAAGAAGTCGCGCGCCCACAAGGCCCGCAGATACATGTTGATGCGGCGCTGCACGTCGACCAGAAGCGTACCCTTGCGCTCCTTCTGCAGCATCGCCAGCGATTCCTTCGACTCGAGGCCGAAGTAGCGGATCTGCTCCTCGTAATTGGTGCGGTGCGCATGCGCGCCCCACAGCGCCCAGCGCCGCAGGCCGCCCAGGGTCAGGTGCTGGAACAGCACTTCCAGCTTGTCGAGCATCGGCCGCACGCCGCGCGGCGCCTGCGCGAGCAGGGTGTTGATGAACTGCAGGTACTTGAGGAACAGCCCGGCGTCGCCCAGCCGGTTGGCGGCGGTCGGCGCGCTGGCGAGCAGCAGCTCGATCACCGCGCCCGACGTCTTCGACGCCAGCATCAGCGAGGCGGTGGCCAGGTCGGCCACCACGTCCTCGCCCACCTCCTTGGCCACCTGCGGCGCCTGCTCGATCCAGGTTTCGACGAGCGTGTCGCCGCGCCCCAGGCCACGGATGGCCGACACGCCCTTCAGGTAATTATCGAGCCCGCGCGGCGAGAACACCTTGGTCGCCTCGTGCCAGTTGGCCTCGAGGGCCTCCCGGCTATGCGGCGTCAGGTCTTCCAGCAGTTCGGCGTAGTCTTCGAGTTTGATCGACATGGCTTTAAAAAGCGTTAGGCGTTAGGCGAGGGCGCGGGCTTTTTTCGCCTCACGCCTCACGCCTCACGCATTTAAAAAAACGTCGACACCGCCGCATCCAGCGCGTCACGCATGTCCGGGTCGTCGGTGATCGGGCGTACCAGCGCGACGCGACAGGCGGCCTGCGGGTTCACACCCTTGGCGATCAGCGAGCCTGCGTAGATCAGCATGCGGGTCGACAGGCCCTCGTCGAGGCCGTGGCCCTTGAGGTTGCGGCTGCGCTCGGCGATCGACACCAGCTTGCCGGCGACGTCGGCGTTGACGCCCGACTCGTGCGCGACGATCTCGGTCTCGATGTCGTGCGCCGGATAGGTGAAGTCCAGCCCGCCGAAGCGCTGCTTGGTCGACTGCTTGAGGTCCTTCATCAGCGACTGGTAGCCGGGGTTGTACGAAATCACAATCTGGAAGTCGGGGTGCGCGTTGACCAGCTCGCCCTTCTTTTCCAGCGGCAGCACGCGGCGGTTGTCGGTCAGCGGGTGGATCACCACGGTGGTGTCCTGGCGCGCCTCGACGACTTCGTCGAGATAGCAGATGGCACCATGGCGCGCGGCGATCGCCAGCGGGCCGTCCTGCCATTCGGTGCCCTGCGCGGACAGCAGGAAACGGCCGACCAGGTCGGATGCAGTCATGTCCTCGTTACACGCCACGGTGATCAGCGGCTTGTTCAGCTTGTGCGCCATGTATTCGACGAAACGCGTCTTGCCGCAGCCCGTCGGGCCTTTCAGCATCATCGGCATACGCACCGAATAGGCGGCTTCGAACAGCTCGACCTCGTCGGCGACGGGACGGTAGTAGGGTTCCTTGGTGATGCGGTACTGATCGACGATGCTGCTCATGTGGACTCCTTAAAATTTATTCATCCGCGAAGGACGCGAAGGGGCGCGAAGGAAAGTCTTCAAAACGCGTGCGCCGCCTGCAGCCCCGGCAATCCCCGGACCGGGTTCCACGACCCGGGGATTCTTCGCGTTTCTTCGCGTCCTTCGCGGATAAACAAGACCAACAAAAAGCCCCCGCGCCCTGCGGGCGACGGGGGCTGGTACGGTCACCCGTCGCGACTTAAACGGTCTTGCCGCGGTAGATCACCATCGACGCGCCCTGGCTCTGCGAGAAGTTGTCGTAGCCAATCAGACGGACGTGGTTATCGGGGTTGGCCTTGTGGCAGGCTTCGGCCTCGGCCAGCACACGGGTCACGTCGGTTTCGCCGAACATCGGCAGCTTCCACATGTACCAGTAGGAATCCATCATGTGCTCGGGCTCGATGTGCTCGATCGCCGGGTTCCAGCCTTTTTTCACCAGGTACTCGACCTGGGCCTTGATGCTGGCTGCATCCATGGCGGGCAGGTAGGAGAAGGTCTCGAACTTGCGGCTGGCGGGGTCGCTCAGACGGCTTTTGTAATCCATCACTTCAGACATTTCATATCCTTTCGAATTGGGTGAGGCGTTAGGCGTTAGGCGTAAGGCGGGGGAGGGCGATACGCCTCACTCCTCACCCCTCACGCCTGACCGTCTTACTTGTGGGCGACGTCCAGCTTGTCGACGGTGTCGAACTCGAACTTGATCTCTTTCCACGTTTCCATGGCGATCTTCAGTTCCGGCGAGTTCTTGGCGGCATCGGTCAGGATGGCCTTGCCTTCCTTCTCGACCTGGACACCCTTGTTGCGGGCTTCCACACAGGCTTCCAGCGCGACGCGGTTGGCGGCGGCGCCGGCGGCGTTGCCCCAGGGGTGGCCGAGCGTGCCGCCACCGAACTGCAGCACGGAGTCGTCACCGAAGATGGTGACCAGCGCGGGCATGTGCCACACGTGGATGCCGCCGGAGGCAACCGGCATCACGCCAGGCATGGAACCGAAGTCCTGGTCGAAGAAGATGCCGCGGCTGCGGTCTTCCTTGATGAAGCTGTCGCGCATGATGTCGATCCAGCCCAGGGTCGCTTCGCGGTCGCCTTCCAGCTTGCCCACGACGGTGCCGGAGTGCAGGTGGTCACCGCCGGACAGGCGCAGCACCTTGGTCAGCACGCGGAAGTGGATGCCGTGGTGCGGGTTGCGGTCGAGCACGGCGTGCATGGCGCGGTGGATGTGCAGCAGCATGCCGTTGTTGCGGCACCAGTTGGCCAGTCCGGTGTTGGCCGTCAGACCGCCGGTCAGGAAGTCGTGCATGATGATCGGAGCGCCGATTTCCTTGGCGAATTCGGCACGCTTGTACATCTCTTCCGGAGTCGGGGCGGTGACGTTCAGGTAGTGGCCCTTGCGCTCGCCGGTTTCGCGGATCGCCTTTTCGGTCGCTTCGTGGACGAAGGCGAAACGGTCGCGCCAACGCATGAAGGGCTGGCTGTTGACGTTCTCGTCGTCCTTGGTGAAGTCCAGACCGCCGCGCAGGCACTCGTACACGGCACGACCGTAGTTCTTGGCGGACAGACCCAGCTTCGGCTTGATGGTGCAGCCCAAGAGCGGACGGCCGTACTTGTTCATGACGTCGCGCTCGACCTGGATGCCCAGGGGCGGGCCGCCGCAGGTCTTGACGTAGGCGATCGGGAAGCGGATGTCTTCCAGGCGCAGGGCGCGCAGGGCCTTGAAGCCGAACACGTTGCCGACCAGCGAGGTCAGCACGTTGACCATCGAGCCTTCTTCGAACAGGTCGATCGGGTAAGCCACGAAAGCGTAGAAGCAGGTATCGTCGCCGGGCACGTCTTCGATGCGGTAGGCGCGGCCCTTGTAGTAGTCGAGGTCGGTCAAGAGGTCGGTCCACACCGTGGTCCAGGTGCCGGTCGACGACTCGGCGGCCACGGCGGCGGCCACTTCTTCACGGTCCACGCCAGGCTGCGGGGTGATCTTGAAGCACGCGAGGATGTCGGTATCCAGCGGCGTGTATTCGGGCATCCAGTAAGTCTGCCGGTATTCCTTCACACCGGCGTTATAGGTTTTGACAGCCATAGTTTTCTCCTGCGATAGGGGATTCGGGTTTCCGTGCAACGCCCCAGCGGCCTGACACGATGGACGCATCATGCAGGAGATAAATCATCAATAACAGTCGATTTTTTCTATTTCTTGTATAGACTTTAATCTATGTATAGACCCAAGCAGCCAGTTTAAGCCCATGCGCAGCCATACCACGTTTCGCCAGCTGGAAATTTTCGAGGCCATCGCCCGCCTCGGCAGCTTCACCCGCGCCTCCGAGGAGCTCTACCTCACGCAGCCCACGGTCTCGATGCAGATGAAGAAGCTCAGCGAGAGCGTCGGCGCCCCGCTGATCGAACAGGTCGGCAAGAAGATCCACCTCACCCCCGACGGCCAGCACCTCGCCCAGGTCACCCGCGAGATCTTCGCCATCCTCGACCACTTCACCATGTCGGTCGCCGAGCGCCGCGGCCTCAAGCAGGGCAAGCTCAGCCTGATGGCGATCACCACCGCCTCCTACTTCGCGCCGCGCCTGCTCGGCGAATTCGCCAAGCTCTACCCCGGCATCGACGTCTCGCTGCGCGTCACCAACAAGGAACAGGTGCTCGCCAGCATCGCCGACAAGCAGGACGACCTCTACTTCCTCGGCGCCCCGCCGGTCGAGATCGACGTCGTCGCCATGCCCATCATGGACAACCCCATCGTCGTCCTCGCCGCCCCCGACCACCCGCTCGCGCAGCAGCAGAATATCCCGCTCGAGCGCATCGCCCAGGAGCCCTGGCTGATGCGGGAAAAAGGCTCCGGAACGCGCAACGCCATCGAGCGCCGCTTCGCCGAAAAGGGCATCGCCCTCAACACGCGCCTGGAGCTGGGCAGCAACGAAGCGATCAAGCAGGCCATCCTCGCCGGGCTGGGCATCTCCGCCCTCTCCCGCCACACCCTCACCCTCAACCAGCCCGGCCAGTTCGCCGTGCTCGACGTCGAGGACTTCCCCATCCTGCGCCACTGGTACGCCGTGTACCCGGCCGGGCGGCGGCTGTCGGTGGTGGCGCGGGCGTTTCTGGACTACCTGCTCGGGCGGCAGGAGACGACATCCCCGGCGGCTGGCAAAGGAAAGCCTTGAGCGGGGTGCGGCGACTGGCCGGGATCGGACTGCAGCGGAAGTTCGGGGGGGATGGGCGGGATGTCTATTGTTCGGCCAAAGCTGCGTGGCGCACTGCGCCAACGAGGTCGGCGATGCACCGCGCAATGGGCATTGGCTAGAAATGCCGATGAATGGCCGCATTCAACTCCGGCGAATGCGTCCTCCCGACCCGAAGCGGTTTAACGCAATTTGAAAGAAGCGGGGATATCGTGTCCGACCCTATATCCATTTCCGGCCTGCGCGGCTTTTCGCGCAGGTCCAGTGGAATGATGGGTTCGGCGTCTCTGTATAGAATTAGAAAAAGAACTCCATGCCTTTCTTGAGTGCGGCACGGAATAGTTCCACTGACAGAAATTTGGCACCTCCCTTCAACCAGCGAATTGCGCGAGACGGCTCACCAGAAGCCGCTGGCTTAGCAGAGAGGTATTGCTGAATTGCACCGTACAACTCGGAGAAGCCGTGAATTAGATCAGCGCTTTCGAGTTGAGCGATCTCAACATCCTCGATGGCGCCATCGCGGACACGGAAGAACACAACACAGGGAAGCGTGGCCTGACCTTCGATTCCGAGCGCGCTAAAGAAATGAGCGTTAAACGCCTCAACGGTTGCCTTTGTTCCAGCGTGTAAATAAAAGACGCTCAGTTCTTTGCCCGATAGACGGTCAAGTTGGGCGAAGACGCCCTGGTTCTTCAGAATCTTGCGGATAGCTTGATCGGTGAAGTCGTAGAAGATGAACGCAAACGACTTTGCACGGCCTTTGCTGAGGTGCTCGGCGCAAATTTCATCGAAGCGCCGAAGGAAAGACGAAAGCCCGTGGCCGATGCCGTTTCCGCTACCTTGCTCGAAGATGGGAATCATGATTGAGACGCTGAACGTGGAGGTCACCGGCGCTGCGCGGCTTTATCGCGCAGCGTCCGGTGGACCGCAGGGTTATGTCTCTTAGTGCGCAATGTTGATAGTTCCCTGACCAACATTGAAGGCGTGATGCATGTGACCATCCAATTCGCCCTGCATGTCACCGAAGAAACAAATCTTCGCGTTCAGCGGCGCACGCTTTAGGGTGGCCTTTACCTTATCTCGGAGCGGCGTGGGGCCAAGGGCAAGCTCTTGGAGAATGATTGTGTCTTGGTTTCCCATCGGCAGGTTGTTCAATGCCTCCATGGCCGCCTGACCGATAAGCGTTAGGTACGGCTGGCCATCCTTTAGCGCTCCACCAGACCAGCAGCAGTAGTACTGCTTTCGGTCGTACTCGACTTCGAACACCATGAGGTTGATTGATACACCAGGCGGCACTCCCATTTGCTCTTGAATCTTCATCAGCGTTTCCGCTTCAGGCTTAGTGCCTTGAATCAGCTTCGATCTCAGGATAGGCATAGGGCTCCTTTAAGAGGCATAACGTTTTAATTCACCGGACTTGCGCGGCTTTATGCGCAAGGTCTGGTGGAATGATGGGTTAGGGCTTTTTGTCACCAACATCATATGGAAATTTCAGCGAGTCGATCCATTTCTGAAGTTGTTTCTTGCCAAACGATGCGTTTTTTGGCTCATAGAGTTTGACGGATTTTCCGGCTACCGGAGGGGTGCCAAAGTCGGTATTTGGGTCACATCCAGTTGTTGATTGAATATCGAGGGTGAAACAACTCAAGGGGCGCTTGCTTTCAATCAGGTACTGCCTAAACAAAGTTAAGGCAGGTATTACATGATTAAACCAGTCCTCAACTGGCTGATCGGTTGTGCCCAATTTGGGGTACCGATAAGAGCTACCTCCGAGGTTTTGCCAACCCAAACGTTCAAAGAGGCTTTGAATTCTGTTTCGCTCTTGTGGCGGAGCGCCTTCAATATCAAACGTAATTACGACCGGCATTTCTTCTCCTGATAAAAGCCCTGACGTGCAATATGCACCTTGAAAGGTGCATATATCGTTTTGACTACGGTGTATAACACGATCGCTCCTTGTGGTTTTTATTGATAGCCAGCCGTCATGCCCGGAATAAGGGGCCTCATGCCGACTGAAACACACCTGTGGCCTCATCCATCAGGCTGCTCGACTTCGTAAGGCCATTTCTTGCAACTGCTTTTCGCCTGCTTCGCAGTAGAAATAGAGTCGCCATAGTCAGCCGACTTCAACAGCAGCGATGCCATGTCCATCTTTGTATTCAAGGTCCGATGCACGCGTATCGGGGCCGGGGCAGGCTTGCAAATCAAATCCAGGAACCCGGCAGGCCATACGTCGGACCCTTCTTCCCCCTTCCAGACCTATCGGTATCGATGCCAAAACCTTTATGGCGGCATGGCGTATGACACATAGGGGCAGACCCGATGGTTACCCATGACCACGCGTTTCCTTTGGCTATAAACAAGCGACCAGGTCATTGTCACCGCGCCCCACGCCATGCCCAACTACGTGAAGCTCATCCTGGCATGCACCCTGTGCCTGGCCGTGATCGCGGGGCTGGTGCTGCTTGTCCGGCACTTTTTCTAGGCTACGCTGAAGACTCCAGCGGTGCCGGAAAGGAGGCTGCAAAATGAAGCCGAACATGGGTACGGCGGACAAGGTCATCCGCCTCGTCGTGGTCGCGATCATCGCGGTTCTGTATTTCACCGGCCAGATCACCGGCACGGCAGCGATCATTCTCGGCATCATCGCAGCGGCCTTCCTGGTGACCAGCCTCATCGGCTGGTGCCCGAGCTACGTGCCGTTCGGCATCTCCACCCGGAAGTCGGACAAAGCCCTGCGCTAGGCGCCCCGCCCGAGCCGTTCGCCGCAGCGCCGGACCTCCGCATCGCACGCCATGAACGGCCTTGCCGCGCAATACATCCTGTTTCTTGCCGAAATGGCCACCCTGGTGCTGGCCGCCATCGGCCTTGTCGCCGGCCTGGCCGCCTTGTCGCGTCGCAGGGCCAAGGATGCCGGCCACATCGAGGTGACGGACATCAACCGCCGGCTCGAAGCGGCCGGCGACAGGATCCAGGCCGCGCAGCTCTCCAGGAAATCCCACCGGACCCTGCAAAAGCAGCGCAAGGCGGAACGCAAGGCCCGGCTGAAAAGAGCGGAAACAGAAGCCAGCAGCTATCTGCTGGACTTCAAGGGCGACATCCGCGCCTCGGCCTTTACCGCCCTGCGCGAGGAAATCAGCGCCATCCTGCAAGTGGCCAAACCGGGTGACGCGGTGTTGTTGCGGCTCGAAAGCGGCGGCGGCATGGTCAACCGCTACGGACTTGCCGCCGCCCAGCTGCTGCGGTTGCGCGACGCGCAGTTGCCGCTGACCGTGATGGTGGACACGGTGGCCGCCAGCGGCGGTTACCTGATGGCCGCCGTCGCCGACCGCATCGTCGCCTCGCCTTTCGCGCTGGTCGGCTCCATCGGCGTGATCGCGCAGATTCCCAACTTTCACCGCTGGCTGCAGGCCAGAAACATCGACTGGGAACAATTCACCGCAGGCCAATACAAGCGCACCGTGAGCCTGTTCGGCGAAAACACCGAAGCCGGCCGCGCCAAGCTGCGCGAGGAGCTGGAGGAAGTCCACGCGCTTTTCCAGGCCTTCGTGCAAGGCCGCCGCGCCCAGCTCGACATGGCAAAGGTCGCCACCGGCGAGGCCTGGCTCGGCAGCAAAGCCCTGGAACTGGGCCTGGTGGACGAACTCGCAACCAGCGACGAAATCATTCGCGGCGCCTGCCAGCGCGGCCGTGTCCTGCAGGTCGGTTTCCAGCGCAAGCTCAGCCTCCCCGAGCGCCTGCGCGTCTCGGCCCAGTCCGCCTGGGACGGCGTCTGGCAGCCGCCTTACCCGCTTGGCTGAGCGAGAGCGGCAACGTAGCTTCGTGCGAAATCAAGCGCGGTGCGGCGTCAACAAGGTAAATCGGGCCTGAACTGACCCGGCTTTTTCGGACACCCGCCGTCCCGTTCGCACCCCATCGGTCTTGCAGGGAGCAGTAGCGGCGGCATCCAGACAATCCGGGGCCACATGGCCCGACCTGGCGGCATGGCGGATAACCGCCCATGCAGCCCGTGTTAAATTCCCCGGGACCATCAAGCGCACGGATTGCTCTCACATGCTGGATATATTTTTTCCGTTTGCCGGTGGCATCGGATTGTTTCTGGTCGGCATGATGCTGCTGTCCGACGGACTCGTGGCCTTTGCCGGCGGCACCCTGGGGCGGGCCTTGGTGCGGTTCACGGGCACCCCCTCCAAAGCCTTCGTTTCCGGCACTTTCGTCACCGCCCTGGTTCAATCGTCGACCGCCACGACGGTCACCCTGATCGGCTTCGTCAGTGCGGGCCTGATCACGTTTTCGCAGGCGATCGGCGTCGTCATCGGCGCCAGCCTGGGCAATACCGCGACGGGCTGGATCGTCGCCGGCCTGGGCCTGAAAGTGAACCTGGGTTTCTACACCCTGCCGCTGATCGGCATCGGCGCGCTGCTGAAATTGCTGACCCCGGCGCGCGGGGCCGCGCTGGGCATGTCCCTGGCTGGATTCGGCCTGATGTTCCTCGGCCTGAACACTCTGCAGGAGGGGATGCGCGGACTCTCCGCCGTGCTCAGCCTTGCCGATTTGCCCGACGGGGGATATTCGGCGCGTATTGCGGCCATGCTGATCGGCCTGGCGATGACGGCGATCCTGCAATCGTCTTCCGCCGCCATCGCCACCACCCTGACGGCCCTCCATACCGCGACCATCAATTTCGAGCAGGCGGCTGCGCTGGTGGTGGGCGCCGCCATCGGCACCACCCTCACCGGAGCCCTGGCGGCAATCGGCGGCAGCATCTACGCCAAGCGCACGGCGCTGGCCTACATCCTGTTCAACTCGGTGGCGGGGCTGATCGCCATCGTGCTGCTGCCGGCGTTCTTTTTTCTGATCGACCTGGCCGGGGCATACGTCGGCCTGCAACCGGGCGCCACCAGCCTGGCGGCCTTTCACACCCTTTTCATCGCCGTGGGGGCGCTCCTGTTCCTGCCTTTTACCCCGCGCTTTGGCCGGCTCGTCGAGCGCATCCTGCCCGACCGCGGCGACAGCATCACCCAGCGGCTGGATCACAGCCTGCTCGCCATCCCCGCCGTGGCGCTGGAAGCATCGCAGCGGGCGCTGGAGCAGCTGGCCGCGCGGCTGTTCGATTTCTACGGCACGCTGCTGTCGCTGGGCGCCCCGGCAAGCCAGGGCGGCGGCCTGGCGCAAGCCGGCCACTCCCTGGAGCGCACCTATGATTTCGTCAGCCGCATCCAGCTGCCGCCCGGCGACGCGCGGCTGGGCGCCCAGCGCATCGCCCAGCTGCATTCCATCGATCACCTGTTGCGCTTTCACAACCGCTTGCACGATCTGGCCCAGGCCGGAATCGATTTTTCCGATGCGGACTATGCCTGGGCAATCGAGAACAGCCGCGAAATGCTGGCGCTGGCGCGCCAGGGCCTGGCCAGGAAAAACCTGGCCCCCTGCCTGGAACAGCTGGAACTCGATGCGGTGACCCTGGCCGCCCTGTCGCGCCAGGTGCGGCACGACCTGCTGCAGGACATGGCGGCGCCGAGCGCCAGTCCGGCGAATGCCCTGCGCAAGACCGACGCCTACCGCTGGATGGAACGCACGGGCCATCACATCTGGCGCATCTGCCATTACCTTTCGCAGGGGCGCCTCGCCAACGGCAAGGAGCCGCCGCGGCCGGAAAACCCGAGCTAGGACCGCCGGCCGGGGCGGCGTTTCCGGGCCCGTCCGCGGTGATTCCCGCGCTGCCGGCCGGGGCGGCGGCAGCCGGGCGCATCGAAAGGCTCGACCTCCACGAATAAAACATGGAAGATTCGGGGCTTCAAGATTCGCGCCGGTAGGCCGATAATCAATGCGGCGTTTCGGTTGGCAGCACCTGTTCGCGAAAGGGCCGGCGCGGCTTGAACGCTTGAGGCACCTCGTTTTCACACCAACTTAAAGGACATACATGAACAAATCCGAATTGATCGACGTGGCTGCATCCGAAGCCGACATCAGCAAGGCCGCCGCCGGCAGAGCGCTCGACGCCATCCTCGACGCAGTCGTCAAAGCCGTCGCCAAGGGCGATTCCGTGACGCTCGTCGGCTTCGGCTCCTTCAAGTCCAGCAAGCGCGCTGCCCGTACCGGCCGCAACCCGCAGACCGGCAAGGAAATCAAGATCGCGGCGACGACCGTGCCGCGCTTCACGGCGGGCGCCGGTTTCAAGGCCGCCGTTGCCGGAAAGAAAGCCGCCAAGAAGAAGTAATGCGGCAAATGCCGGGCGCGGCGCTGCCCTGAGCGGCGCCGCGCCCGCGAATCCGCGCGGTCGCGTTTTTTCCCTCCCCGACCCGCCCCATTCCCGCGCACTGCCCGGCCGTTCGAGCCGAATCGCCACGCGCATCCGCATCGCGGCGCTTGCCGCAAAAGCCCGCTAGTATTCAGAGTTTTCCGTCTGCCATGACAGCCACGCCTATGGCAAAAAAATTCAATCCCCGTTTGTTCGTGCAGCGCCTCAAGCGGAGCCTGGCCGCCGGCGCCGCGCGCGCAACGCATGCGGAGACGATGCCGGCCGCCATCGACGGGTCCGTCTTTGCCGGATTCCGGCGGGTGCTCCGCCTGGGCGCGCTGATTTTCGCGTTCATCATCACGCTCCTGTTCGCCATGATCTTCTACCAGCACCAGCGCTCGCAGGAGGCCGTTCGCTCGGTGGACCACACGCGGCAGGTCATCGCCTACATCGATTCGCTGCGCACCTACCTGCTCAACCTGGACACCGCGGTTCGCAGGTACGCCGAGTCGCAGGACCCCGCCGACCTCGACCCCGGCCTGATATGCCGCCAGTCGCCGTGCCCCAGTTCCGCGCAGCTGATCGACTTGATCAGGGCGGACGGCGCCCTGGCTGCCCGCCTGGCGCCGCTGCCGGCGCTGCAGTCGGCGCTGGAAACCGGCTTCGGCGCGCTGCGGCAGCGCGCCGAGGCGGGCGGCGACGCCACGCCGCCGGAGCGCGAACTGGCGGGATTCGACAAGTCCGCCATCGAGCAGATCCACCGCATCCTGATCGAGACCGGGCGGGAAGAGCTGGAGCAGCTGGAAACGCGCGAAACGGCACGCGTGCGCGGCCAGAACGTGTCCTTGGCGCTGCTCGCCGTGGCCGGCCTGTGGATGGGATTGGCGCTCATCGGGCTGTACCGCAAAAGCGTCCGCCTGATCGGGGCGGGGATCGAGGCCGAGCGGACGATCCGCCAGCTCAGCCTGCGCGATCCGCTGACGGGCCTGGCCAACCGGCGCTTCCTCAACGAAAACGCCAGGCACTTGATCGCCGGCGCCCGGCGCTCGGGAAAACAGATGGCGGTGCTGGCGGTCGATCTGGACGAATTCAAGGCGGTCAACGACCGCCATGGGCACGCAGCCGGCGACGCGGTTCTGCTGGCGGCGGCGGAACGGATGCAGCAGCTGCTCCGCGAGTCGGATGTCATCGCCCGTTTCGGCGGCGACGAGTTCGTCATCGTGCTGGGCCAGGTCGACGATGCGAAGGCGGCGTGCGAGGTCGCCGGCCGCGTGGTGAACAGCCTGTGCCAGCCGATCCCGCTTGCCGCGGGGGGAAGCGCACGCATCGGGGCGTCGGTGGGGATCGCCATGTGCTGCGCCGACGGCGAAACGCTGGACGAGCTGCTGAAGAAGGCGGACGCGGCGCTGTATGCGGCAAAGCGCGACGGCAAGAACACCTACCGCGAGGCCGCCGCTTCAGCCGCGTAAGGCCGCTCGCGCGGTGCGATGCCGCGACCGCTGTCGCTTCTACGGGGTCTGGCAGGCGCGAGAAGAATGCCGCCGCTCGAACAACCCCGCTGCCGACCTCCGCGCCCGGCGTCAGCGCGCCCGCGCCCTGGCGAGCCGGGCCTTCAGTTCCGGCATGGCCGCGGCGGCGGCCTTCTCGCCTTCCAGGATGGCGAGGTGCCGGTC
>NZ_MKUG01000001.1 GCF_001897685.1 Thiobacillus sp. 65-1402 | reverse complement strand
CTTCAAGCTCCGCAAAACGCTGGGCGCTCAGCATGGCGTAGCGCGCCAGCGTTGCATCCCCTGTCGCCACCCGCAAGCCGCGCTCGCTCAGCCAGCGCCACGCCGGGGCCGGTTGAACGGTTTGCAGCTTTGTTTTGGAAGGCTTCATTTCGGCGTTTTGCATAATGCGGCGAATGATCCGTGCGAAGCGCTGCAGGCGGCAGGCAACACCTGCGCTTGCGCGCGCCGGTCCTACATTATCGCAAATCCGTCCGGCCGCCTCGCTCGTTTTCGATCAGGCCGAACGCCTCCCGCTGGCGAACCGGCAACCCGATCCCGCCGATACGGGCGACAAAAAGGGGGTTTCACGTGAAACCCCCTTGCTAGGCTATTACCGGCAATCGGACTGGTGATCAGTCCTTGAAGCGTCCACGCACGCCGACGCGGTTGCCGCCGCGGTTGTCATTGCCGAAGCTGCGCGGCTGGCCAGCACGTGCACTGTTGCCGCGATCGCCGTAGCTGCGGCCGGCGCCGGCGGATTTGGCTTTCGCCTCGCGTTCACGTTTTGCCCAGTATTCAACGCTGTTGCCGTTGACTTCGGCCGCAGGCGCGGCGGCGCCGCGATAAGCTTCGCTGCGCGGCGGCCGGTCGCCGGTCATGCGCGGCACGTCGGACGGGCCGCGCACGGCATTTTCAAACCGGTTGCCGCGAGCCGGCCGGTCGCTGCCGGGACGCGCATCGGCGCGGTAGCCGCGGTCGCGATTGTCGCGGCTGTCGCCGCGCGGCCCGCGATCGCCGTAGCTGCGGCCGGCGCCGGCGGATTTGGCTTTCGCCTCGCGTTCACGTTTTGCCCAGTATTCAACGCTGTTGCCGTTGACTTCGGCCGCAGGCGCGGCGGCGCCGCGATAAGCTTCGCTGCGCGGCGGCCGGTCGCCGGTCATGCGCGGCACGTCGGACGGGCCGCGCACGGCATTTTCAAACCGGTTGCCGCGAGCCGGCCGGTCGCTGCCGGGACGCGCATCGGCGCGGTAGCCGCGGTCGCGATTGTCGCGGCTGTCGCCGCGCGGCGGGCGATCGCCGTAGCTGCGGGGCTCGCTGCGCTCGCCAAAGCTGCGCTTGTCGCCGAAGCCGCCGCGCGGGCCATTGTTGCTGCGCGGACGACCCGCCGCAGGACGGCCGGACGCCGGCTTCTGGGTCGGCTCCAGCCCCGGCAGGGTGTGCACCTCGATGCGGTTGCCGGTGTAGCGCTCGATGTTCCTGACCAGCCCGCCTTCGCGCATGCCGGCGAAGCTCACCGCGACGCCGGTGCGGCCGGCACGGCCGGTGCGGCCGATGCGGTGGACGTAATCCTCGGCCTGGCGCGGCAGGTCAAAGTTGATGACGTGGCTGATGCTCGCCACATCGATGCCGCGCGCGGCGACGTCGGTGGCCACCAGCACCTTGGTACGGCCTTCGCGCAGGCGCTGCAGTGCGCGGTTGCGCTGGCCCTGCTGCATGTCGCCGTGCAGCGCGTCGGAAGCGAAGCCGCTGTCGGCCAAGAGGTCGGAGATTTCCTCGGTGCTGCGCTTGGTCGAGGCGAAGACGATCGCCTGCACCATGTCGACGTCGCGCAGCAGCGCGTCGAGCAGGCGGTTCTTGTGATCCATGTTGTCGGCAAACAAGAGGCGCTGCTCGATCTTGGATTCCTTCTGGGGCACCGCTTCGATCTCGATACGCTGGGCGTCACGGGTCAGTTCGCGCGCCAGGTTGCCGACCACGCCGTCGAGCGTGGCCGAGAACAGCAGCGTCTGGCGTTCGGCCGGGCAGCGCGCGGCGATGGCCTTGATGTCGTCGACAAAGCCCATGTCGAGCATGCGGTCGGCCTCGTCCAGCACCAGCACTTCCAGGCGCGAGAAGTCGATCTTGCCGCGCTCCAGATGATCGATCAGGCGACCGGGGGTCGCCACCACCACATCGACCGGCTGCGACAGGCGCTTCAACTGCAGGCCGTAGGGCGCGCCGCCGACCAGGCAGGCGGTACGGAAACGGCGCAGATCCTTGCCATAGGTCATGGCAGATTTCTCGACCTGCAGCGCGAGTTCGCGCGTCGGGGTCAGCACCAGCACGCGCGGGCCCATGCTCTTGACCGTCGGCTCGGCCTGCAGGCGCTGGATCGACGGCAGCAGAAATGCCGCCGTCTTGCCGCTGCCAGTGTGCGACGACACCAGCAGGTCGCGACCGGTCAGCGCGGCGGGAATCGCCTGCATCTGGACCGGGGTGGCGTTTTCGTAGCCTGCGGCCAGCACGGATTTAAGGATGAGGGGATCAAGCCCCAGTTCGGAAAAGCTCATGGCAATACCTTTTTCAGTGCGCTCAAATGCGCAAAACAAACCTGCGTCCGGTTCAGAACCAGACAGGTCAGAAAATACGAACCGGAAATAAGCGGCGTTGGGAATGGATGAATTCCTAACCGCCCAACGGGTCGCGTCGATCACATCGGCGCCAACCACAAGACTTGTCGCTGCCGGTTGCGGAAACTGACCGGCGGCACAAAAGAGAGGTCGAAGACGATGGGGCTGTGAGAACAGTCCCGAGGCACGGCGGCAAAAGCCAGATCTGCCCACTGCTGTATGCACAACTCGGTGGAGTCTATCAGAAAACGCTGATTTTCCCGAGCGTTTTTTTATGCGTGATGGTAAAGCTTGTGATACAGCCCGCCGCGCTCGATCAACTCATCATGGCCGCCCTCTTCCGCCACGCGGCCGTTTTCGAACACCAGGATGCGGTCGGCCTGCCTCACGGCGGACAGCCGATGGGCAATGATGAGGGTGGTGCGCCCGCTCAGAAACCCGGCGAGTGCCTGGTGCAGCCGCCGTTCGGTATCGGTGTCGAGCGCGGAGGTGGCTTCGTCGAGGATGACGATCTGCGGTTGGGCGACGATCATGCGCGCAATCGCCAGGCGTTGCCGCTGTCCGCCGGACAGGCGCACGCCCTGCCGCCCCACCACCGTATCCAGCGCGTGCGGCAGCGCGGCAATGACGTCCTTCAGCTGGGCGATCTCCAGCGCCTGCCACAACGCGGCATCGCCGGTTTCGCGCCCCAGGGTCAGATTGGCGCGCACGCTGTCGTTGAACAGCACCGGGTGCTGCAGTACCACGCCGACATGCTCGCGCACGCTTTCCCAGCCTATCTCGGTAACCGCGGTGTCGCCATACAGGATCCGCCCGGCACGGACCGGATACAGTCCCAGCAAGGCCTGCACCAGGGTCGACTTGCCGCCGCCGGAGGCCCCCACCAGCGCCACCTTCTCGCCCGCCGCCACCGCGAGGCTGACGTCGTCCAGCACCGTCTCGCCGTCCGCATAGGCAAAGCTGACATGGTCGAGCGCAATGCCGACGGTGGTCCGGCCGGCGAACGGATCGCGCAGCGCGGGATGCTGCGGTTCGCTGTGCAGGCCGAGCAGGGCATTGATCCGTCCCAGCGCGGCATTGGCGGCAAACCACGCGTACTGCATGTTCACCAGCTCCTGCACCGGGGTCATCATGAACCACAGGTAGCCGAACACCGCCAGCATCTCGCCGATGGACAGATCGGAAAACACCACCATCAACATCGCGCCGGCACGGAAGGCATCGAAGCCGGCAAGGAAAACGAAGAAGGAAATCCGGCTCATCGCATCCGACTTCCAGGCAAACGCCGCCGCGTGCCGGCGGATGTCGGCCGCCTTTGCGGTCACCCGCGCCAGGTAATGCTGTTCGCGGTTCATCGCGCGGATCTGCGTCAAGGCATCGAGCGTCTCGGACAGCGTCTCCTGAAACACCTCGAAGGCGCGGTTCTCGTGCTTTTTCAGATCCTTCACCCGCTTGCCGAGCCGGACGGAAAACAGGATCACGACCGGATTCAGCAGCAGGATGAACAGTGCCAGCTGCCAGTGCATCCAGAACAGCACGGCCGCCACCCCCACCAGCGTCAGCACCGACACCACCAGGCCTGAAATCGACGAACCGAGAAAGCTGTCGATGGCGTTGAGATCGGTCACGAAATGCGAGGCGACCCGGCCTGCGCCCACCGTCTCGAATTCCGACAGCGCAATGCGCGACAGCCGGGAGAGCATCCGCACCCGGATGCGGTAGACAACGTCCTTGGCCAGCAGCGAAAACGTCCGCCCCTGCCACACGTTGAGCAGGATCGATATCAGCCGCAGCCCCACCGTCAGCAGCAGCGCCATGCCGATGAACAGCAGCGGGCCGTGCCAGGCGACCGGAAACCACGCGCCGAAGACGGCGACCATCTTGCCCGGGTGATGCAGCAGCACTTCGTCCACCATCAGCGGCAGCAGCAGCGGCACCGGCACCGCTGCCGCCACCGCCAGCAAGGCGGCGAGGTTGCCCTGCAGCAGCCGCACGCGATGGGTTTTGAGTTCGTCGGCGATAGCGCGCCAGGTCAGCATGACAGGCAACCCTGAGGGAAGGAACACGTTTCAAGCATAAGCGCTGGCGCGTCCCGGCAAAAGACCCGGGGTACCGTTTACTTGCCGATGCAGAATTTGCTGAAGATTTCGCCCAGCAAATCGTCGGCGCTGAATTCTCCGGTGATGTCCGATAGGGCGGCCTGCGCCAGCCGCAGTTCTTCGGCAAACAGCTCCAGCTGCGTTGCTGCCTGGCGCGCCGCCGCCAGATGCGCGGCGCCCCGGGCAAGCGCATCCAGATGCCGCGCGCGCGCCATGAACGCGCCTTCGCCCGCGGACTGCCAGCCGGCTGCCTCGAGCAGCTTGCCGCGCAGCAGTTCGACGCCGGCTCCAGTTTTGGCGGAAAGCCAGATTTCGTCGCCCGCCGCGCGCGGCGCCTCGGCGCTAACGTCGATCTTGTTGTGGATGGTCAGGCGCGCCACCGCGGGCAGGCGCGCCAGAATCGCCGCCTCGCGTTCGCCCAGGCCATGCGCCGCATCCACCAGCAGCAGCGCCACGTCGGCTTTTTCCACGGCGTCCCAGGTACGCGCAATGCCGAGTTGTTCCACCGGATCATCGGTATCGCGCAGGCCTGCCGTGTCGATGATGTGCAGCGGCACCCCGCGGATCTGGATCGCTTCGCGCACGGTGTCGCGCGTGGTGCCGGCGATCTCGGTGACGATCGCCGCCTCGAATCCGGCCAGCTGGTTCAACAGGCTCGACTTGCCGACGTTCGGCTGGCCGATCAGCACCACCGTCAGGCCTTCGCGCAGCAGCGCGCCCTGTTTCGCCTGCGCGCGCACCGCGGCGAGGCTGGCGTCGATCCGGTCGAGGCGGCCGAAGGCATCCGCCTGCTGCAGAAAATCGATTTCTTCTTCGGGAAAGTCGAGCGTGGCTTCCACCAGCATGCGCAGGCGGGTGAGCGCCTCGACCAGTTCGGCTATCCGCGCGGAAAACGCCCCCGAAAGCGAACGCATGGCCGAGCGCGCCGCCTCGCCCGAGGCGGCATCGATCAGGTCGGCCACCGCCTCGGCCTGCGCCAGATCGAGCTTGCCGTTGAGGTAGGCACGCCGGGTGAATTCGCCCGGCCCGGCCAGCCGCGCGCCCAGTTCGACGCAGCGTTGCAGGATCAGATCGAGCACCGCCGGTCCGCCGTGCCCCTGCAACTCCAGCACGTGCTCACCGGTAAACGAATGCGGCGCGGCAAAATAAAGCGCGATACCCTCGTCGATCACCCCGCCGCAGCCATCGATGAAGCGGGCGAAGGTCGCGTGCCGCGCTTCCGGAACGCGCCCGAGAACCGCGCTGGCAAGCGGAGCGACGTCCGCCCCCGACACCCGCACCACCCCCACCCCGCCACGGCCGGGCGCGGTGGCGATGGCGGCGATCAGGTCAGGCTTTGCCGGAAGCGGTTTTGCCACCGCCCTCGACCTGCTTGTTGATCGCCCACTGCTGCGCGATCGACAGGATGTTGTTGGCGACCCAGTACAGCACCAGGCCTGCCGGGAAGAACACGAACATCACGGTAAACGCCACCGGCATGATCATCATGATCTTGGCCTGCATCGGATCCATCGGCTGCGGGTTGAGCTTGACCTGCAGGACCGAGGTGATGCCCATGATGATCGGCAGGATGAACCAGGGATCGGGCGCGGTCAGGTCGGTGATCCAGCCGAGCCAGGGCGCGCCGCGCATCTCGACCGCGGCGAGCAGCACCCAATACAGCGCGATGAACACCGGAATCTGGATCAGGATCGGCAGGCAGCCGCCGAGCGGGTTGATCTTCTCGGTCTTGTACATCTCCGCCATCGCCTGATGCAACTTGGCGCGGTCGTCGCCAAAGGTTTCCTTCAGCTGCTGCAGGCGCGGGGTCAGCTTCTTCATCTTGGCCATCGACTTGTAGCCCGCCGCCGACAACGGGTACAGCGCCAGCTTGAGGAGTATGGTTAGAATGATAATGGCCCAGCCCCAGTTGCCCACCAGGCGCTCGATTTTTTCCAGCGACCAGAAGATGGGGTAGGCCAGCGGCGTCAGCCAGCCGTAATCGCGCGCGTGCTCCAGGCCGGGGGCGGTTTTCTCCAGCACGCTCTGGGTTTGCGGCCCGGCATACAACGGCACGGTGAATGTCTTTTGCTGGCCGGGTGCGAGCATGCCTTCGGCCAGAATCACTCCGTTGGAATACAGGCCGTCGCCCAGCGCGCGGGTGTAATACTCGCGCTTGACGCCATCCTCAGGCAGCCAAGCCGACACGAAATGGTGCTGCACCATCCCCACCCAGCCGTTATTGGCGGTTTTCTCGAATTCGGCCTTGCCTGCCTGAATGTCATTGAACGCGACTTTCTGGAATTTCATCGCATCCGTATAGAAGGCCGGGCCGGTGTAAGTATGTAGGAAGAAGGACGAGCCGCGCGGCGCCTCGGCATGGCGGGTGAACTGGTAATACGGGGTCAGTTCGATGGGCTGCGACCCGTTGTTGCTGATCCGGGTTCTGACGGCGATCTGATAGCTTCCGCGCTTGAAAACATAGGTTTTTTCAACGCGCACGCCGGTGGCCGGATCATTCCATACCAGCGGCACCTCCAGTTGGGCGGCGCCGCCGGCGAGGCGATAAATGCCGGGATTGAGCTGAAACACGCTACGGTGCGTCGGCAGGTCTTTCCCCACCAGGCCGCTTTGCGCCAGATACGGCCGCGTCCTGTCGTCCTCGAACAGGGTGAAGACCTGATTCTTGTCTTCCGTCTCGCGGTACGGCAACAGCTGCAGTTGACGCAGGTCGCCGCCGTTGGCATCGATGGTGGCGCGCAGCACGTCGGTTTCCACCTGCGCGCGCTGCCCCTTGGCAAAACCGGCCTGCGCCGGCGCCGCGGCGGCCGGCGCGTTCAGCGCCTGGGTGGGAGTGGGCGCACTCACCGAGGAGGGCGCAACCGGGGCCGGCGCGTGTTTGTCCTGCCAGGTTTCCCATAACAAGAGCAGCGAGAAGGAAAAAACAATGAAAAGGATCAGCCGCTGGTTATCCATGAGACGAGACGCGTTTAGTTGGAAGAGAATTCCGGCGCTGCTTCGCCTGCCGGAGCGGTCGGCCATTTTGCCATGGCCCGGTGGCCGGCGCGCTGGAAGGTACGCGGCAGATCGCGCGCCTCTTTCCCGGGAACCGGCTTGGCAATCAGGCGCACGACAAAATCACAGGCAGGCAGTTCCGGCAGGACCTGCCGGAAGCTTTCTCGCACGCACCGCTTGACGCGGTTGCGATCCACCGCACGCGCCAGCAGGCGTTTGGCGATCACCATCCCCAGCCGCGCGTGGCCCACCTGGTTGGGGCGCGCCATCACCATCACGTAATCCGTTCGAGCGCGCTGATTGTCGGCAAACACCCGGTCGAAATCGGCTTTGTCGACCAGGCGCGCATCGCGGAGGCGCACGCCACCCGCTTTGTTTGGGTGCGCGTCGATTAGACGGCCAGACGGGCGCGGCCTTTGGCGCGGCGCGCATTGATCACGGCGCGGCCAGCCTTGGTTTTCATGCGGGCACGGAAACCGTGGGTACGCTTGCGGCGAACGGTAGAGGGCTGATAAGTGCGTTTCATGACATATCCTTTCTGGCGGGCGCTGGCCAGGCCCGCCCGAGGCAGGATGGCCAAACACAAAAAAATTTGTTGAAAAACCGCGTATTAGACGCCCCCCACTGGGGCACTGTCAAGTTTGTTTCGACCCGCCGCGCCGGGCCCGGCACGCTGCGCCTGTGGATAACCTCGTCGAAGGGGAGTAAGATTCGCGTTTGAATCCCAATGCAGCTTTCCGCTCCCGCCCCCTCGACTATGGATTCCTTCTGGGCCCTTTGCCAAGAGCGCTTCCGCGCCAATCTGACCCAGCAGCAATTCAGCACATGGATCAAGCCCCTGGTATTTGACGACGCCGGCGGCGAGGTGCGCATCCTCGCGCCCAACCATTTCGTGATGGACTGGGTGCGCGAGAAATTCGCCGAGCACATCGATGTCTGGGCGCAGGAGTTTTACGCCCGCCCGGTTGCCATTACCTACGCGCTCGGCAAAAAAATCAGCGCCCCGCGCGCACCTTCCGCACCGCTGCCGGTTACGCATGCCGCCGCGCTCCCGAGCAGTGCCGTAGCCCCCGTCCAGCTTGGCCTGCGCATCAATCCGGGATTCACTTTCGATAACTTCGTTTCCGGCCGCGCCAACCAGCTGGCACGCGCCGCCGCGCTGCAAATTGCCGACAATCCGGGGGTGGCCTACAACCCCCTGTTCGTCTACGGCGGCGTGGGGCTGGGCAAAACGCACCTGCTGCAGGCCATCGGCAATACCGTGCGCCTGGCCACGCCGGATGCGCGTATCAGCTATATCCATGCCAACGATTACGTCGACGACGTGGTCAAGGCCTACCTCAACAAGCAGTTCGACGACCTCAAGCGGCGCTATATGTCGCTCGACCTGCTGCTGATCGACGACATCCAGTTCCTCGCCAAGAAGGACCGTACCCAGGAAGAATTTTTCTACGTATTCAACTCGCTGATCGAGAACAAGAAACAGATCGTCATTACCTGCGACACCTTCCCCAAGGAGATCAGCGGGCTGGACGATCGCCTGAAATCGCGCTTCGCCTGGGGGCTGACCGTCGCCGTCGAGCCGCCGGAACTGGAAATGCGGGTTGCCATCCTGCTGGCCAAGGCGCAGGCGGAAAACATCAAGCTCGACGAGAACGTCGCCTTTTTCATCGCCAAGCAGGTACGCTCCAACGTACGCGAACTCGAAGGCGCCTTGAAGCGGGTGATCGCCTTCTCGCGCTTCCACGAAAAGCCGATCACCCTGGAACTGGTGAAAGAAGCCCTGCGCGACCTCATCGCTTCGACCTCGCGTATCGTCTCGATCGAGAACATCCAGAAAACCGTCGCCGATTTCTACAAGATCAAGGTGGCCGACATGTTCTCCAAGAAACGCACGCGCAATCTTGCGCGCCCACGCCAGATCGCCATGGCGCTGGCAAAGGAATTGACCAACCAGAGCTTGCCGGAAATCGGCGAATCGTTCGGCGGGCGCGACCACACCACGGTGATCCATGCCTGCCGCAAGGTGGCCGAACTGCGCGAGACCGAAGCCGACATCGGACGCGACTATCTGGTGTTATTACAAAGCCTGACAGGCTGAGGATGAAATGTGGATAAAGCGGGTTCAGCGTCGCGAGCGGAAAATCCATCCCCATCCCTCCCACCTTGCCAAGGCTTTACCCACACCCATAAAAGCATAACAACAGATTGTTTTAATTGAATAAAAAACCTTATCCCCAGTTTCAGGCCGCCTTTATTATGATTCTCAGGAATATATAAATGCTATTAATACAAAGCGAACGCAACGCCCTTCTTGCTTCTCTCTCCGCCGTGGTCGGGGTGGTCGAGCGGCGCCATACCCTGCCCATCCTGTCCAATCTGCTGCTGGAGAAGAAAGCCGGCAAGCTGACCTTGCTGGCCACCGATCTGGAATTGCAGGTCAGCACCCAGCTGGAGAACGCGGAAGCGGGCGAAGACTTCGCCATTACCATCGCTGCGCGCAAGCTGTTCGACATCGTGCGTGCCCTGCCCGACACCGCCAAGATCAAGCTCGATAGCAAGGACAGCCAGGTCGTGGTCAGTGCCGGCAAGTCGCGTTTCACCCTGCAGACCCTGCCCGCCGCGGATTTTCCGCGGGTAGAAACCGGCGCAGGCCTGGGCGAGGCGATCCGCCTGCCGCAAAAAACACTGAAGCGTCTGCTGCAACTGGTGCAGTTCGCCATGGCCAGCCAGGACATCCGCTACTACCTCAACGGCATGCTGCTGGTGCTGGACGGCAAGCAACTGCGCGTGGTGGCCACCGACGGCCACCGTCTGAGCTATGCCGAAACCCAGCTCGAATCCGAGGCCGAAGCGCGCGAGGTCATCATCCCGCGCAAGACCGTGGTCGAGCTCTCCAAGCTACTGGGCGATACGGAAGAACCGGTCGAGCTGCGCATCGGCGCCAATCAGGTCACCATCACCCTGCCCGGCACCGAACTGGTGACCAAGGTGGTGGACGGCAAATTTCCCGACTACCAGCGCGTCATCCCGGCCAACCAGCCGCGCCACCTCAAGGCCAACCGCCAGAGCGTGATGCAGGCCTTGCAGCGCGCAGCGATTCTGTCGAACGAAAAGTTCCGCGGCGTGCGCCTGGTGATGAGCGAGAACACGCTGGGCATCGTCTGCAACAACAACGAACAGGAAGAAGCCGCCGACGAAATCGAAGTCAGCTACAACGGCGATCCGCTCGACGTCGGCTTCAACGTGACCTATCTGCTCGATGGCTTGGGCGCGGTCAATACCGAGGAGATCACGCTGTCGCTGGGCGACGCCAACAGCAGCATGCTGCTGACCAGCGAAGGTGAACCCGGCTTCAAGTACGTCGTGATGCCGATGCGCATCTAGGCCGGACGATCACTTCCTCACACCTTGCAACAACCGGCAGCAATGCCCCACGAGGTATAAACACCATGAGCGACAAGCCCGACAACGCGATGCCCGAAGACGTGAACGGAGGCTACGACGAAGACAGCATCCAGCAGCTGGAAGGCCTGGAAGCGGTACGCAAGCGGCCCGGCATGTACATCGGCGATACGTCCGACGGCACCGGCCTGCACCATATGGTGTTCGAAGTGCTGGACAACGCCATCGACGAGGCGCTGGCGGGCTGGTGCGACGACATCAAGGTCATCATCCACCCCGACAACTCGATTTCGATTTCCGACAACGGGCGCGGCATTCCGGTTGGCGTGAAGCTCGACGACAAGCACGAACCGAAACGCAGCGCGGCCGAAATCGTCCTGACCGTGCTGCACGCCGGCGGCAAGTTCAACCAGAACAGCTACAAGGTATCGGGCGGCCTGCATGGCGTCGGCGTGTCGTGCGTCAACGGCCTGTCGAAGTGGATGAAGCTCATCGTGCGTCGCGACGGCAAGAAGTACGCGCTCGAATTCAACCGCGGCAAGGTCATCGACCGTGTCATCGAGATGCAAAACGGTGTCGAAGTGTCGCCGATGAAAATCGTCGGCGACACGCAGAGTCGCGGCACCGAAGTGCATTTCCTGGCTGACGAGGAAATTTTCGGCAAGGTTGAGTTCCACTTCGACATCCTCGCCAAGCGCATCCGTGAACTGTCGTTCCTCAACAACGGCGTGAAGATCGAGCTGATCGACCATCGCGACGGCAAGAGCGAAAACTTCGCGCACTCGGGCGGCGTCAAGGGCTTCGTCGAGTATGTGAACCGGGTCAAATCGGTGCTGCACCCGAAAATCTTCCATGCCGTCGGCGAAAAGGACGGCATGGTCGTCGAAGTCGCGATGCAGTGGAATGACAGCTATTCCGAGACCGTGCAGTGCTTCACCAACAACATTCCGCAGCGCGATGGCGGCACCCACCTCACCGGCCTGCGCATGGCGATGACACGGGTGTTGAACAAATACATCGAAGAAAACGAGCTGGCGAAAAAAGCCAAGGTCGAAACCACCGGCGACGACATGCGTGAGGGTCTGACCTGCGTGCTGTCGGTCAAGGTGCCCGAGCCCAAGTTTTCCTCGCAGACCAAGGACAAGCTGGTTTCCAGCGAAGTACAGCCGGTGGTGCAGGAAGTGGTCGGGCAGAAACTGGCCGAATATCTGCTGGAAAATCCCAGCGACGCCAAGCTCTTGTGCAACAAGATCGTCGAAGCGGCGCGTGCCCGCGATGCGGCGCGCAAGGCGCGTGAGATAACGCGTCGAAAAGGCGTCATGGATGGCCTCGGCCTGCCCGGGAAACTGGCCGACTGCCAGGAAAAAGATCCCGCATTGTGCGAAATCTATCTGGTCGAGGGCGATTCCGCAGGCGGCTCGGCCAAGCAGGGACGCGACCGCAAATTCCAGGCCATCCTGCCGCTCAAGGGCAAGATTCTCAACGTCGAGCGCGCGCGTTTCGACAAGGTTATCGGCAGCCAGGAAATCGCCACGCTGATCACCGCGCTCGGCACCAGCATCGGCAAGGAGGATTACAACCCGGACAAGCTGCGCTACCACCGCATCATCATCATGACCGACGCCGACGTCGACGGCGCGCACATCCGCACCCTGCTGCTGACGTTTTTCTATCGCCAGATGCCAGAGCTGGTCGAGCGCGGGCATATCTACATCGCCCAGCCGCCGCTTTACAAGGTCAAGCATGGCCGCTCCGAACGCTACATCAAGGACGAACACGCGCTCAAGGAACACCTCATGGCCGAAGCGATGAAGGAGGCCGAACTGACGCCGATGGACGGCGCCATACCGATTGCCGGCGAAGCGCTGGAAACGCTGGCGCGCGAGTATTTCCTCGCCGAAGCGGTGAGCGAACGCCTGGGTCGCTTGCTGCCGGACGACGTGCTGCAGGCCCTGATGCGCATCCCGCGCTTGAACCTGGCCGACGGCGGCGCCGCGATGCAGAGCGAAGCCAGCCTGGGCGCGGCACTGGATGCACAGAAATTCGAAGTCGCCGCCGAATACGTCAGCGAGACCGACAGCCATCGGCTGCGCATCACCCGCCACGCCCACGGCAACGCGCACGTCAGCTTCCTCGAAGCGGATCTGCTCGAATCCGGCGACTACAGCCAGCTCGTCAAGGTCGGTGACTTGCTGCGCGATTTGATCGGCTTGGGTGCCCGCGCCAAGCGCGGCGAGAAGGAAATCCCGGTGCAGAGCTTCCGCGAGGCGATGGACTGGTTCCTCGCCGAAGTCAAACGCGGCATGAGCATCCAGCGCTACAAGGGGCTGGGCGAAATGAACCCCGCCCAGTTGTGGGAAACCACGATGGACCCCAAGGTGCGCCGGCTGATGAAGGTGCAGATCGAGGACGCGATCGCGGCCGATCAGATTTTCACTACCCTGATGGGCGACGAGGTCGAACCGCGCCGCAATTTCATCGAAACCAATGCGTTGGGCGTGCGCAACCTCGATGTATAAATTCTGGCGTCTGTAGGATCTCATTGAAATCTAGATTTTTCCCAAATCTTTAGAATTCATGAGGATTTGAAGAAGGCCAACCTCCTAGGTTGGCCTTCTTACCAGAAGCTCTGGCAGCCTCGATCAAGAAAAGTCAAAGCTTCAACTAGTAGTACTGCCGGATATAGCTGTACGCCTTCTCGAACAGTTCCTCGTCCGTATGCAGCTTGTATTTGAACAGCGCCTTTTTCACTTCTCGCTCGCCTGCCAAAGTGCCCTGCCAGCCCGGAAAACGCACCAGGCGCACGATTTCGTCGATGTCATTGACGACGCGCTCGACCATGATGGGGGTCTTGGCTCTCTTTGGCTACGGGTTGGATAACACGGCCTCCAGGAGGTCAGCATTCAGCACCAAGGCGTCGAGATCATCGCGCACTGCATCCACAGGCATGTTCTGATGAATAAGCTCAATCGTCCTGGACCGAGCGAATGCCAGATCAGCTTGCCGTGGCCACTGGAGGGCTGCACCAACTGGTAAACCTGCGACGACCATTTGTAATCCTTTTCAAAGGGGCCAACCATGGCATCGGGCGACAGCGCTTTCCAGATCGATCGTGTCCAGCACGCTGTATTCGGCGGCGAAGTTGTCGCGCACCGTGTTGTTGGATACCTCCCGAGGCTATCGTAAACCTGCTGAGTCTAATGGACGGCGTGCGATGCATAGCCGACCGTGGTGGCATAGTATGCCAGCGTCGCCTTTGGCCGACCCGCCTGAAGTAGTCCATCGCATTTTTGCTCACCTAACCCTCTAGTCCATAGGGCTGATGCTGCCCCCATTGTTCAGCAAACGGGTGATCTCCTCGGCCGGCTTTGGCTTGCTGAACAGAAATCCCTGGACGTAATCGCAGCCCAGTTCTTTCAGAAGGGCGAGTTGCTCGGCGGTTTCCACGCCTTCAGCAATGGTCTTCAGCTTAAGGCCGTGCGCTAGTGCAATGATGGTACGTACGATGGCGTCGCTGCTTTCAGATTGTCCAAGCGTACTGACGAAGCTCTGGTCGATTTTGAGTATATCCACGGGTAAACGCTGCAGATAGCTTAATGACGAGTAGCCCGTACCGAAGTCGTCAATATAGATCGTGAAGTTGTGACTTTTCAGCAGATCGATCTGCCGTATGGTCGTTTCGACATCGTCCATCAGTTCAGATTCTGTCAATTCAATAGCGAGCAGGTTAGAGCGGTTGCGATTGATGGCGCTGGCTGCCATTGCAAGGCGCTCAACGAAGTCTTCCTGCCGCAATTGATGAAACGAGATGTTGATCGCCACGCGGATTTCCATCAATCCGGCATCCTGCCAGACCTGGATTTGCCTGCATGCGCTGTTCAACACCCAGTCACCCAACTCGACGATCAGGCCGGTCTCCTCAGCGACGGGGATGAACCGTGCCGGCGACACGGGCCCGAATTCCGTGCTGTTCCAACGTGCGAGCGCTTCGAGGCTCACGATGCGGTGGGTATGGATATCCACCACCGGTTGGTAATACAGGGCCAGCCCCAGAACGTCCTTGATGGCGTGCCGGAACGCCTGTTCGAGTTTCTCCCGTTCACTGGCGGCGCGTTGTATCGTGGAAGAATAAAAGTTCACAGCGTGGCTGCGGCCAGTCTGGCCACTGCAGGCAAGCGTTGCATTCACGAGCAGGCTCGCTGCATCCTCGCCATCGTCAGGATAGATTGCGGTGCCGCCCCGTATGCTCAGGTGGATTTCGCGCGTGGTGTTCCGAAAAACGGTAGGCAGCCCCGCCACGAGAGATTGGACGAGATGGATGGCATCCTGTGTCGACGCAATATCGACGTAGGCGATTGCGAACTCGTCGCCGCCCAGTCGCGAAACCGTGTCGCCTTCCCGGACGTGGGCCGACAAGTATGTAGCGAGCATGTTCAGGACGTCGTCGGCGACGTGATGGCCATGCACGCCGACCAGTCGATGAAAGTCCGTGATGTTGAGCACGACCACGCTTACGTGGCGATCATGGTGGCGTGCCCGCAGAATCTCCTGCTGCAGGCGGTCTTCACAAAGCTTTCTGTTCGGCAAGCCGGTCAGTGCGTCGTGGTACAGCAAATGATCGATGCGCTGGTCCTTGTCGATATACTCGAGACCAAGTGAAATATCTGCAGCTAGCTCCTGAAAGAGATCCACCTCCGGTGCCTCGAAGAAATGAGCCTCGGCGGCGTAGAGCCCAAGTACGCCTATGACTTCTCCATCCCGTTTCAGCGGAAAGCCCGCCAGTGCCTCAAAGCCGTGCGACCGTGCCAACGATTGCCAGGACTTGTCGCGCTGATTGACTATCCTGAGGTCGTTGCAGATGACTGGATGAGCTTGGGGCATGGCCGCCGCACAGGGGCACAGATCTTCATCTGCCCGTACGTGCGGAGTCAGGCAGTGGCGATCGACGAAATCGTTTCCCTCTCCATGACTGGCCATCTTCATGACCCGTCCCGTATCAGGTTCTACTATGCCAATCCACGCAAATCGCAGCCTGCCCCGTTCGACAGCTATACGACAGGCCTCCTTGAGTAATTCGTCCTGTACGCGGATTCGGAGAATGGCGCCATTAATACCGCTGAGCACCTCATGTATCCGGTTGAGTCGATGGATCTGTTGATGATTCCGTTGTAGCGCATCGCCCATTCGGTTGAACTCGCCTGCAAGCATGGCAATTTCGTCGCGTCCCTTGATTGCTGCGCGCGTGGAGAAGTCGCTGTTGGCCATTTGCCGGGCCGCCGTCGACAATAACCGCGTGCGTCGCATTACCAATATCTCGCTGCCGAACCAGGCGAGCACCATGATGCCGAGGAAGGTTGCCACCAGAAAAGCTGCGCGCGGCAGCAAATCCGCGTTGAGCGCAGCATGGATTTCCTGGGACGGGATGCCGACCAGGATGTAGCCATTGCGTTCCTCCCCTGAGCCAATGCGCGCCAGGGCGTAAATCCGCTGAATGCCGTCGACGCCGCGTCCTTCGCTGATCGCCTCCGATTGCCCGCTATCAAGGAACGCCTTAGCGATCGGCACATCGCTTGTCAGGTTGATGCCGGTCCACTTGCCTTCCGGGTCCGGCGCGCGTGTCAGAATGACGCCTTGTCGATCAACGACCATTATGGCCGATTCGGGAGGCAGCTCGGCCAAGGGCATGAACCGCATAAGCCACTCAAGATTTAACGCAGCGTACACGACGCTCTGGACCTGTCCCGTGGCGTCGAGAACGGATTTCGCAATGACCTGGACGGGCTTGTTAGTGAGTCGGCCTATCTGGTAGTCGCCAATGCTAAGTCGTTTGGTCGCGGCGGCCGTCTTGAAATAGGCGCGGTCGCCGAGATAGACAGGTGCGCTTGTGCTCACGCCGCTGCAGGCTACATATCCGTCCGGACGGATCACGCCAAAATTCGTATAGTTGAGGTTGCCATACAGCAGGCTTTGCAGCAGCGCATCACAATTGGGCGTATCCAGTGTGCGCACCTGCGGCAGATCCGTTATAAGGTTAAACAGCTGCTCTGTTTCGGCGACCCGCGCTGCATGGTGGTCTACGGTGAAACGCGCGAACCTGAGCACCGAATGCTCGATGTCCGCTTTCAGATGGCGATGCTGTCCAACGGCGGTGTCCACGACTACTGCCAGCGCGGGCAGCATCGTGATCAGCACAAGCAGCATGAGACGTGTGCGCAGCGTCATTGCACGCTTGTCTCATACGCGGTGAATCTCGCCATTAACAACGACACAAGCGGCCCAGTTGACACAACATACGTCCCCTTTTGTTTTTTAATAGTTGATGTTTTTGCTCGGTTATTGTCCTTATAGCCAAGTCGAATCGGCAATGCAATATCCTCAATGCAATGTCATTCCGCAAACGGTGACCGCATTCTGCCCTGCGCGGGCCATTAGCTAATGGGTGATTCCAGATTGTCGGGAAGGTCGTAGGAATTTCTCGGGTAATTTGAGAGTGTCATGGCCCAGCTTTCTCAGATTGGATGAGAAAGCCTTTGATTTCTTTGAAGGCAATTTCTCGCGAATTCTGAGAACCTACAGCGTCCAGATCCCTGATCAACGTGAAAAAGCCCGGATCAGCCGGGCTTTTTCACGTTCAAGGGAAGCTAGTTCTTCTTTGATTCGACCGTCAGCCCGGCTTCCTTCCATTCCGGGAAGCCGCCGCGGAACCAGTAGACGTTTTTCCAGCCGGCCTGGATCGCCATGGTGGCGGATTTGTAGCTCTTCCAGCAGATGGTGCCGTCGCAATACATCATGAAGGGGGCGTTTTTATCCTTGGGCAGCCGGTTCAGCGCGAACTGGTCGTCCGCCGGGTCAAACCCGACTTCCTTGGCGCTGCCTTCATTGTAAGGAACGGAAATGGCGCCGGGAACATGGGCGGTTTCATATTCTTCTTTCACCCGCACGTCGTAAACCGGCGTTCCTTTGGCAATCAGCGCCTGGGCCTCGGCAGCGCTGATGATCTTGGCACCGGGCAGGCTGGTGGGCGTGGTATTCAGCATCGAGGCGACGCTTTTGAAATCGGCCCGGGTGGCGGTGGAGAGCGCGAGATTGAGGCTGTTGCTTTTCTGCAGGGTGGCGGCCAGCTTCTGCTGGGCGCCTGCAGATACGCTTTCGGACTGTACGGTCAGCGCGCGCAGCGGCACCGATGCGCCGGTGAAAACGATGCGCCCGCCGTTGGCCGCAGTCCAGGTTTTGGCTTCCTCGGCGGAGGCGACCGCCAGGTCGTAGCGGCCAAGCTTCAGCCCGTACAGCGGGGCCTCGGCCATGCGATGGAATTTGATTTCGGCAAAGTCGCTCTTGGCCAGTCCGCGACTGTTGATCTCGCTGCGCGCCATGCTGCCCATCAGCGATTCGTAATCGGGAACGCCTAGCCTGGCGTGCGATTTGGCACCCAGCGTGCCTTTGTAATCCGGCCCCGAAACGAAAGCGGCGGCGATCGTCGCGTTGGATTTGAGTATGGGCTCAAACTTGAATTTGCTGACGTTGGCGATCACTTGGGCGGGGCCGAACACCATGTCCAGCGTGCCGTCCTTGGCGTGCTTGATGGCGGAAAATCCGCGCGTGTAATACTGCAGCCGGACCGGCTGGCCGAGCGCCCGTTCGACCTCGTTGGTGAAGGCGCGGTAGCGCTTGGTGGTATTGAAATCGGTGATCGATTCGTTTTGATCGAGTACCACGCCGAGCGTGAGCGGTGCGGCCTGGACGACAGCCGAGACCAGAAGCAGGGGCAGGATGGCTAAACGCATGGTCGTCTCCACGGGATGACGTGGAGTTTAACGGTCAGCCATATGGAAAGTTTAATTGCGACTCAGATCGATGCGGGAGTATTGGCCCGCCAGGCCTGCAAAGTGGCGCGCAACAACTCTTCCTGCACCGGCAGCGTGAATGCGGCATCGATGCGCAAGCGAGCGCTGACTTTATCGAGCACGGCCTGATGCGCCGTTTCGTAAAAAACCATGATGCGGGTGTTGGGCGCGCTCTGCACCGCGGCCAGCAGGGATTCGAGGTTGGACAGGCGGTCGCGGAAATCCGTCTGGTGGTAAAAATCCGCCACGATGACTGCGGGCGGTTTTTTGCGTACCAGGCTGATGGCCTTGCGTTCCGACCATTCGGAGACGACCACGTAGCCCAGTTCCTGATACAGCTTTCTGTAGCCAGCCGTGCCGATGAAGGCGTTGACCATGAGCAGGCTGGGCGGCGTGCTCATGCGGCCGGTTTTTTGGCGGCCTTCTTGGCCGCAGTCTTTTTCACGGCGGGTTTCTTCGATTCGGCCGCATCGGCCGGTTTCGTTTTCTTCGCCGCCGCCGGCTTGGCGGCGGCCTTTTTCACCGGTTTTTTGGCCGGCCCCTTGGCAATGCGTGCGGCGATCAGCGCAAGCGCCTCATCCAGCGTGATCTCCTCCGGCGCAATGTCCTTGGGCAGGGTGGCGTTGGTGCTGCCGTGCTTGACGTAGGGGCCGTAGCGGCCGCTGCGCACGGTGATGTCCTTGCCGTCGTCCGGATGCGGACCCAGATTCTTCAGCAGCGAGGCGGCCGAATCGGCACCGCGTGGCTCGCGCTCCATCGCCAGCACCTCGAGTGCACGCGGCAGGTCGATTTCGTACACGCTGTCGGTCTTGGGAATCGACTTGAACTTGCCGTCGTGCAGCAGATAGGGCCCGAAGCGGCCGTTGTTGGCGACGATCGGCAGGCCGCTGACCGGGTGGTGGCCGACTTCGCGCGGCAGCGAAAGGAATTTCAGCGCCAGTTCCAGGGTGGCGTTTTCCAGCGGGATGTCCTTCGGCCACGAGGCGCGGCGCGGTTTCGGCGCCTTCTTGTCTTCCGGCATCTCGCCGATTTGCACGTAGGGGCCGAAGCGGCCGGACAGCAGCTTGACGTCGAGGCCGGAGGCCGGATCCTGGCCGAGAATATTGTCGCCCTCGGCGGTGGCCGCATGCAGCGGCCGCGTGTAGTCGCATTCCGGGTAGCCTGAGCAGCCGATGAACAGCCCGCGCTTGCTCGCCTGCATGAACAGCGGCTTGCCGCACTTGGGGCAGGCCTCCAGGATCGGGCAGCCGCGTTCGACGTCCTGCTTGGCTTTCAGCTCGCCGTCGAACGCTTGCCAGAATTCGCCCAGCAGTTTCGACCACACCCGCTTGCCGTTGGAGACGTCGTCGAGCTTGTCCTCCAGCTTGGCGGTGAAGTCGTAATCGACGTAATGGGTGAAATGGCGGGTCAGAAAGCAGTTGACCAGACGGCCGATATCGGTCGGCTGAAAGCGCTTCTTTTCCAGCACCACGTATTCGCGATCCTGTAGGGTGGAAATGATGCTGGCGTAGGTGGAGGGCCGGCCGATGCCGTATTCCTCCAGCGCCTTCACCAGCGATGCCTCGGTGTAGCGCGGCGGCGGCTGGGTGAAGTGCTGCTCGCCGTAAAGACGGTCGACCGGCAGGGTTTCGCCTTCGGCCAGTGCCGGCAGTTTCGATTCTTCCTCGTCCTCGTCGTCCTGGTACACCGCGAGAAAGCCGGCGAATGCCAGCGTCTGGCCGGTGGCGCGGAAGGTGCCCTCGCCCACCGTGATGTCGGCGGCGACGGTGTCGAACTGCGCCGGCGCCATCTGGCAGGCGACGGTGCGCTTCCAGATCAGTTCGTAGAGCCTCGCCTGGTCGTGCGAAAGAAACGGCTTCACCGCTTCCGGCGTGCGCGTGACAGCTGTCGGGCGCACCGCCTCGTGGGCTTCCTGCGCGTTCTTGGTCTTGGCCTTGTAGTGGAGCGCAGTCGGCGGCAGGAATTCCTTGTCGAAGTTGGCGCCCACATACTTGCGGATATCGGTAATCGCTTCCTGCGCCAGATTCACCGAGTCGGTACGCATGTAGGTGATGAGGCCGACCGGGCCTTCGCCCAGATCGATCCCTTCGTACAGCTGCTGGGCGGTGCGCATCACGCGGTCGGTGGTCATGCCGAGCTGGCGTACCCCGGCCTGCTGCAGCGTCGAGGTGGTGAACGGCGCGCCGGGGTGGCGGGCGCGGCGTTTCTTTTCGATGCGCATCACCGTGGCATCGCGGCCTTCCAGCGTCGCCAGCCATTCCTTGCTGCGCGCCTCGTGCTCGACCGTGAACTGTTCGAGTTTTTCGCCCTTGAAATGGGTGAGCTTGGCGGTGAAGGGCTGCGCGCCCTTGTGGCTGTCGAGGTGCAGCGTCCAGTACTCGCGCGGCACGAAGGCTTCGATTTCCTCTTCGCGCTCGACGATCATCCGCAATGCGGGGGACTGCACGCGGCCGGCGCTCAAGCCCGGGCTGATCTTGCGCCACAGCAGCGGCGACAGGTTGAAGCCGACCAGATAATCGAGCGCGCGGCGGGCCTGCTGCGCGTCGACCAGATCGGATGCGATCTCGCGCGGATTGCGCACGGCGTCCTGCACGGCGGATTCGGTGATCTCGTAGAACGCCACCCGTTTCATCGGGGTCTTGACCTTGCGTTCCTTGAGGATTTCGCTGATGTGCCAGGAAATCGCCTCGCCTTCCCTATCCGGGTCGGTGGCCAGCAGCACTTCGTCGGCTTTTTTGGCGGCCTTGACGATGGCATCGACGTGCTTGGCGTTGCGCTCGATGACCTGGTATTTCATGCTGAAGCTTTCGGTGTCGACCGCGCCGGTTTTCGGCTCCAGGTCGCGCACGTGGCCGTAGCTGGCGAGAATTTCGTAGTCCGCGCCGAGGTACTTCTTCAGCGTTTTGGACTTGGACGGCGATTCGACGATGACAAGCTTGGACATGGTTATTTGATTCAGTGCAAACGTCCTGGCTCGTGGTTAAGCAGCATGTCTTCCAGGTGGGTGAAATGCTCGATCAGCCCGCGGCTCCACAGCACGATCAGCGTCATCCAGCGCACATGGTCCGGCTCGATGTCCTCGCCGCCCAGCGCCATCAGCCCGGAAATCACCCATTCGCGCGATTCGGGGTCGAGCACCTGGGCGCTGACCAGATAGGCCAGCTCGGCGCGGCAGGCGTCGTTCAGGCGCTCCAGTTCTTCCGGCGCGTAATGGCGGTCATAGGCCTGGGCCAGCCGTTCGTGGGTGGCGCTGCCGGTCAGGTTGGCATACCAGTCGAGCGCGGCGTTGATGTCGGTTTCTTCGAAACCGGCGGCAAACAGGCGTTTTTCCAGCGCATCGCGATCGGGCGCCAGCTCCGCCATGCGGAAGCTTTCGTACAGGTAAACCAGGATGTCGAGCATAGTGTCAGTGGATTTTTTGGTAGCGCCCGCCGGGCAGGGATGCAATTCGCCCATCCAGTTCAAGCGTCAACAGCTTCGCTGAAAGCGCATCCAGCGTCAACCCGGTTCTTTGTACGAGGACATCGAGCGCGGCCGGTGCGCTGTCGAGCGCCTGCAGTACCGGGTCGGACAGGGTTTCCGGCGGCACCTGCAAGCGGGGCGGCGCCAGCCGCTGCTGCCAGGCCAGCTCGTCGAGAATATCGGCGGCCGACTCGACCAGCTTGGCGCCCTGCTTGATCAGCGCATGGCAGCCGCGCGCCAGCGGCGAATGGATGGAGCCGGGAATGGCAAACACTTCGCGTCCCTGTTCGGCGGCGACCCGCGCGGTGATCAGCGAGCCGCTGTCGGGCGCCGCCTCCACCACCAGCACGCCGCGGGAGAGGCCGCTGATGAGCCGGTTGCGGCGCGGGAAATGGCCGGGCAGCGGCGGTGTGCCGAGCGGGAACTCCGACACGATCAGGCCGTTTTCGGCCAGCTGGTGCGCCAGCGCCTTGTTGCGCGCCGGGTAAATGCGGTCGAGCCCGGTGCCGATGACGGCGACGCTCGATCCGGCGCCCGCCAGCCCGCCGCGATGCGCCGCCGCGTCGATGCCGAGCGCCAGCCCGCTGACGATGGTGAGCCCGGCGTCGGACAGCGCATGGGCGAAGGCTTCGGCGTCGCGCACCCCCTGCGGCGTGGCGTTGCGGCTGCCGACGATGCCGAGGCCGGGCTGGCTCAACAGGGCGCGCCGTCCCTTGCAAAACAGCAGCGCGGGCGGATCGGCGATTTCCAGCAGGCTCTTCGGGTAGTCCTCGTCGGCCAGCGTCATCAGGCTGTTGCCCAGCTGGCCGAGCCAGGCATGGGCAGCGTCAAGCTGCGCGGCGTCGGGTTCGGCCAACAGCGCATCGCATTGAGCGGAGGAAAGATGCGCCGTCAGCGCCGTGCGGCCGGAAGCCAAAACGGCCTCCGGAGAACCGAAGGCCGTCAACAGGCGGAGCAGGCTGGCGTTGCCGACCCCGGGGGCGAGAGCGAGGCGCAGCCAAGCGTCAGCCACGCCCGATGCCCCCGGCGAGAACGTGCGCGTTCAGGGGTTTTTCACCGTGTCGAGCAGGTATACCGGGCGTTCGGATTGCATGATCAGTGCGTAGGACACGCGATCGAACACGCGGTACACCATGACGAGGCCGGTGCGGGAGTCCGGGAGCTGGACGGCGTCGGCCTGGGTCTTGTCGACGCAGCTGCGGTCGTACACGTCCTTGGGGTCGAAGAACTGGTCGAAGCTCACTTTCTTGCCGGGTTTCAGGCAGCCCACATCCATATAGGCCCAAGGCCCGGCCTGGACTTCCGTACCGGGACAGTCCTGCATGACCTTGCCGGGCTCATAAGGCTGGTCGAAGCTGATCTTTTCGCCTGGTTTGATGCAGCCGGAGTCGAGGAAAACCCAGCGCTGGCGGCCGCCCTCTTTCGGGTCCATTTTGACCAGCTTTCCTGTGCGATACACCGCCAGCACATGACCGGGCTCGAGGCCGTCCTGCGCGCCGCGGTTGATCACCACCGTCTGATAGCGCCCGGAGTTGGAGATTCCTTCGGCGCCGTAGGCGGAAATCACCTTGCCGGAAATCGGTTTTTCCGGCGAATGGGGCACGAATTCGAACACGGTGGTTTCCTGCGCCGGCAAGAGCTTGTCCTTGGCGAGCACCTCTTGCGTCACCCGTTTGATCTGCAGTTTTTGCGGGTTGCCGGCGACCAGCGTCTCGGCATCGCCCAAAAACACCGCCTCGTAGCCCAGCAGCGCCCCGTTGTCGGGGTTGGTCAGGGCTTGTCCCTGGCGGTAAATCTGCCAATTGCGGTTTGCCGAGCCGTCGCTGGTTGCGTAGGCCGTGTCGCCCGCCGTCATGATGACGCGTTCCTCATTGGTGCCGAGGATCTGCGGAGCGCTATTCAGCTGGTCTTCGCTGACCAGCAAGGGCTGTTTCAGAAAGGCATGGATCGCCGTGATGGGAATCGCCGGAATGGCATTGCCGCCGATCTCGGCCGCGCGCACGCCAGGCGACAGCTTGATCGTCGGCATGCCGTTCTTGCCGCCCTTGACCAGCGCCAGGCGCGGTTCCTTGCCGCTGCGGTCGAGCACGATCAGGTCGCCGGGATAAATCCAGTGTGGATTCTTGACCTCCTCGCGGTTCAGCTTCCAGATCTGCGGCCAGTGCCACGGATCCTTGAGAAAGCGCGCGGAAATGTCCCACAGCGTGTCGCCCTTGACCACGACATATTTGTCCGGCGCGTTGTCCTGCAGTTTAAGGGTGTCGGCCAGCACCGGCGCGGCCAGCAGCAGGGCAAGAGAAACTACGAGTTGACGCACGGGGGAACCCTCCATTTAGACCCTGTCTAATTTTCTGCGTTGAAAATATACTGTGCGCCTAACTTACGGCCATCCGCCGTCTTATATTTAGGGTTGCAGGCATGCGGGCGCAGATTTTGCGTCAAAGTGTGCCCCCAGCCCCTTCATTCGTAAAGCTTTTTATGGCCAGACTCGACATTTTGCATTACCCCGATGCGCGCCTGCACACCGTCGCCAAGCCGGTGAAGGCGGTGGATGCGCGCATCCGCAAGCTGATCGACGACATGGCGGAGACCATGTACGCCGCGCCCGGCATCGGTCTGGCCGCCACCCAGGTCAACGTTCACGAACGCGTCGTCGTCATCGATATTTCCGAAACCCATGACGAACTGCGCGTGTTCATCAACCCCGAAATCGTCGCGCAGTCCGGACGCGAAGAAAGCGAGGAAGGCTGCCTGTCGGTGCCCGGTATTTTCGACAAGGTCGAGCGCGCCGAGCGCGTCACCGTGCGCGCGCTCGATCGCGACGGCAAGCCGTTCGAGCTCGAGGCCGAGGGTTTGCTGGCGGTGTGCATCCAGCACGAATTGGATCACCTGATGGGCAAGGTCTTCGTCGACTATCTGTCCAATCTCAAGCGCAATCGCATCAAGGCCAAGCTGGCCAAACAGGCGCGCGAACACCGCCCCGACGCCGCACCCGTGCGCGCGTCGCTTTGAGCCGCCGCCCGTGCGCATCGTTTTTGCCGGAACCCCGCCGTTTGCGGCGGCAGCCCTGAACGCCCTGGCGGATGCCGGGCACGACATCGCCCTGGTGCTGACCCAGCCCGACCGCCCGGCCGGACGCGGCATGAAGCTTGCCGCCAGCGCCGTCAAGCAGGCGGCGCTGGCACGCGGGCTGCCGCTCGCGCAGCCCGCCAGCTTGAAACTCCCCGACTCGCAGGCCGAACTGCGCGCGGCGGATGCCGACATCATGGTGGTCGCAGCCTACGGACTGATCCTGCCGCAGGCGGTGCTGGACCTGCCGCGTTTCGGCTGCCTCAACATCCACGCCTCGCTGCTGCCGCGCTGGCGTGGGGCGGCGCCGATCCAGCGCGCGATTCTGGCGGGCGACACGGAAACCGGCATCACCATCATGCAGATGGACGCCGGCCTCGACACCGGCGCCATGCTGACGAAAACGCCGGTGCCGATCCTTGAAACCGACACCGCAGCAAGCCTGCATGACACCCTGGCCGCGGCCGGCGCCGGCGCCATCGTCGAGGCGCTGACGAACTATCCCGCGCTGGTGCCGCAGCCGCAGGACGATGCGCAGGCCACCTACGCCGCCAAACTTGGCAAGGAAGAAGCCAGGCTGGACTGGCGCCAGCCGGCCGAGTTGCTGGCGCGTGCCGTACGTGCCTACAATCCGGCACCGGGCGCGTGGACGCTGCTGGACGGCGAGCCGCTGAAAATCTGGTCGGCACAAGCCGGCACCGATCCATGGCCTGCCGAAGCCGGTGCAAACGCGCATGCACCGGGCGAAGTGCTGCGTGCCGACGCGGACCAGCTGGTCGTCGCCTGCGGCAGCGGAACGCTGGCCTTGCAGGTGGTTCAGCCGGCAGGCGGCAAACGGATGAATGCCGCAGCCTTCCTCGCCGGCCGCCCGCTGTCGCCCGGAATCCGGCTCGGCCCCTGAGGCGCGAATCCGCGCCGGGTGCCGGCGCGACCCTGCTATCATCCGTCGCTCGATGCGGTGGCCGGAATCCCATGAATCAACTGACGAAGCGGGGCGTTTTTTCCCATGCGTAAGCTGCAAAAACTCGCCGCCGGCGCGCTCGAAGAGGTGCTCGCCGGGACGGCGCTGCACCAGGTGTTGCCGCGGTGCCTGCAGCACCTGCAAACGCCGGGCGAACGTGGCGCCCTGCAGGACATCGTGTATGGCAGTCTGCGCCAGCTGGGCCGCCTCGACGCCTGGCTGGCGGCGCTGCTGGAACGTCCGCTGACCGATCCCGAACTCGGCTGGCTGCTGCGCGTGGCGCTGTACCAGCTGGCCTACACCCGGGCGCCCGCGCATGCCGTGGTGCACAACGCGGTTACCGCCGCCGGCCAGGGTTGGCGGCGCGGTCTCGCCAATGCGGTGCTGCGCAATTTTCAGCGGCGCCGCGCCGAGCTCGACAAAATCGCCGACGACCAGCCGTCGGCGCGCTGGTCGCACCCCGACTGGTGGATCGCGAAACTGCAAGCGGAATATCCGGACCAATGGCAGGGCATGCTCGAAGCCAGCCTGCTGCATCCGCCGTTCACCCTGCGCGTCAATCGCCGCCACGGCGATGTCGCCGGCTATCTTCGGCGCCTGAACGAGGCCGGGATGCCGGCGCATCAAACCGGCCCGGACGCGGTCACCCTCGACCGCGCGGTGCCGGTGCACAGCCTGCCCGGCTTCGACCAGGGCGAGGTGTCGGTGCAGGACGCCGGCGCGCAGTGGGCGGCACGCCTGCTCGACGCCCAGCCTGGCGAGCGGGTGCTCGACGCCTGCGCGGCGCCCGGCGGCAAGAGCGGCCATATCCTGGAGCGTGCGGATGTCGATCTGTGCGCGCTCGATGTCGACGCCGTGCGGCTGGCGCGGGTGCGCGAAAATCTCGACCGCCTGCAACTGCAGGCAACGCTGCTCGCAGGCGACGCGGCGCAGCCCGCCGCCTGGTGGGACGGCCGGCCGTTCGACCGCATCCTGGCCGACGTGCCGTGCAGCGCCTCCGGCGTGGTGCGCCGCAATCCCGACATCAAGTGGCTGCGCCGGCCCGACGATATCGCTCAATTTGCCGCGCAGCAGGCCGTTATGCTGGAGGCGCTCTGGCGGCTGCTGGTCCGCGGTGGTACATTGCTTTACGTCACCTGCTCGATATTCGACGAAGAAAACGACGGGCAAGTGCAAGCGTTCCTGGCGCGCCATACAGAAGACGCCGAACGCTGCCCGCTTCCTCAACCCTTGACCGATGGGGCGCTGCTGCCCGATGCCGAGCACGATGGTTTCTTTTACGCCCTGCTGCGCAAGACGTGACCCGGCTTTTCGATGGCTGGCCGGGCTGTTGCTGGGCTGCTGGCTGGCCGTCGCGGGCAGTGCGCTGGCCGGCGACAAAAGCACCGTCAAACAGGCGGGCATCCGCGCCACCCAGCAAGGCTATTTGCTGGAAGCGGACGTCGACATCGTGCTCAACCGCACCCTGGAAGACGCGCTCAGCAAGGGAATCAACCTGTATTTTCTGCTGGAACTGGAACTGACCCGCCCGCGCAACTGGTGGCTCGACGAAGACATCGCCGAACCGGTGCGCAAACTGCGGATTTATTACCACCTGCTGCTGCGCCGTTATGTCGTTGAAATCGGCTACACCACGCGCACCGTCGCGACCCTGGGCGAAGCCCTGGCCCTGCTGGGGAGGGTCGACGACTGGCAGGTGCTGGAACGCGGCGCCCTGAAGACCGGGCGTCGCTACGACGCCCGTCTGCGTCTGCGTCTCGATACCGCGCAACTGCCCAAGCCGCTCTCCATCGGCGCGGTCACCAGCGACAATTGGGAACTGGCGACTCCCTGGTACGGCTGGTCGTTCGAGGCTCCCGCCGCGCCCGCTTCCCCGCCGCCCTTGCCCTGATGCGCAGTCTGATTGCCGCCGCCCTGATCATGGGCATCGTGCTGCTATCCCTGCTGTTCTATGCCAGCGGCGACAGCAGCGCATTCTCCGACTCCCTGCCCAGCCTGTTCATCGGTGGCGGCGTGCTGGGCACGGCGCTGCTGGTGCTGCTGGGGTGGCGCATGTGGTGGCTGCAAAAGCGCATCCGCCGTGGCGTGTTCGGCGCCAAGCTCACGCTCAAGCTGCTGCTGATGTTCGGCGTCGTCGCCCTGCTGCCCGGCCTGGTGGTGTATGGCGCCTCGGTGTTCTTCCTCAACCGGTCGATCGAAACCTGGTTCGACGTGCGGGTCGACAACGCGCTGGCCTCCGGCGTCAACCTCGGCCAGGCCGCGCTCGACGACCTGCTGCGCGAGCAGGACAAAAAAGCCCAGCGGATGGCGCTGGCCTTGTCGGACGAAGGCATGGGCTCGATCATCACCAGCCTTTCCACCCTGCGTGAACAAAGCGCGGTGCAGGAGCTGACCCTGTTCGACGAACGCGGTGGCGTCATTGCCCACGTCAGCGGCGAGCGCGGCACCCTGCTGCCGGTGCTGCCCGAGCGCAGCGTGCTGTGGCAGGTTAGGCAGCAGCAGCCCTACAGCCGGATCGAGGAAGTGGCCGACCGCGGGCTCGTCATGCACGTCATCGTGCCGGTATACACCAGCACGCTGACCGGCGAAACGCGCGTGCTGCAACTGGTGCAGCCGGTGCCGGCCGGCCTGGCACGCGATGCGCAGGCTGTGCAGCTGGCGTATCAGGAATACCAGCAGATCGCGGTGTCGCGGCTGGGGCTGAAGCGCATCTACGGCGTCGCGCTCACCCTCACCCTGATGCTGGCCTTGCTGATGACCCTGGTGATCGCGTATCTGCTGTCGGAACGCCTCGGCGCGCCGCTGCGCACGCTGGCACGCGGCACTCGCGCCGTGGCCAAAGGCGATTTTTCGCAGATGCCGTCGGTGAAGAGCCGCGACGAGCTGGGTGTGCTGATCCAGTCGTTCAACCGCATGACCCGCCAGCTGTCCGACGCCCGCGAACAGGTCGCGCAGAACCACCAGCAGACCGAGCAGGCCAAGGCCTTTCTGGAGCGCGTGCTGGCCAACCTGTCCTCCGGCGTGGTGGTGCTGGACGAAGCGCTGCGGGTCCGTACCATGAACAGCGCGGCGGCGCAGATTCTAGGAGTGCACGCATCGGCGCTGGACGCCCAGCCGCTTGCCGGACTGGGGCAGGCGGGCGAGGCGCTGCACGGGTTTGGCGCGACGGTGGCGGCGCGCTTCGGCGCGCACGAAGGCGAATGGCAGGAGCAGATCGATTACGCCGGCAACGGCGGCAGCCAGTCGCTGCTACTGCGCGGCACCCGCCTGCCGCCGGGCGTCGAGCGCGGTTATGTGCTGGTGTTCGACGACGTCACCAAGCTGATCGACGCCGAACGCAACGCCGCCTGGAGCGAGGTGGCACGCCGCCTGGCGCACGAGATCAAGAACCCGCTCACCCCGATCCAGCTGTCGGCCGAGCGCATCGCGCGCAAGCTCGACGGCCGGCTGCAGCCGGCGGACGCCGAGTTCCTGGCGCGCGCCACGCAAACCATCGTCAGCCAGGTCGCCGCGATGAAAAGCATGGTGGACGCGTTTGCCGGCTATGCGCGGATGCCGCGCGCCACGCTCGAACCGCTCGATCTGAATGCGCTGGTACGCGAAGTGCTGGCGCTCTACGACGCCAGAGCGCTGGGCCTGCAGCTGCACCTCGACGCCGACTTGCCGCGGATTGCCGGCGACTCCACATTATTGCGTCAGGTAATACATAATCTGTTGCAAAATGCGCAGGATGCGCTGGCCGGCCACTCCGCACCGAGGGTCGAGGTTGGCACGCACCTTCTCGATAACAATGCTGTTTGTTTGACCGTAACGGACAATGGAGCCGGGTTTCCGGAACATCTGATGACGCGGCTGTTCGAGCCCTATGCAACCACCAAGGCCAAGGGGACGGGCCTGGGCCTGGCCATCGTCAAAAAGATCGTGGAAGAGCATCACGGCAAAATCCAGATCGAAAATCTCAAATCGGGCGGTGCCGCCATCCGCATTGCATTGCCCATTTTTGCGGTAGCCGGGGAGAACACGTGAGCGGGCATATTCTCGTCGTCGACGACGAAGTGGGCATTCGTGAATTGTTGTCGGAAATCCTTACCGACGAAGGCTACGACGTGCACCTGGCGGAAAATGCCGAGGCGGCGCGCGCTTTTCGCATCCAGCGGCGTCCGGACCTGGTCCTGCTGGACATCTGGATGCCCGATACCGATGGCGTGACGCTGCTGAAGGAATGGGCGGGGGGCGGCCAGCTCACCATGCCGGTGGTGATGATGTCGGGGCACGGCACCATCGATACCGCCGTCGAAGCCACCCGGCTCGGCGCCACCGATTTTCTGGAAAAACCGGTGGCGCTGGCCAAGCTGATCGATACCGTCAGCAAGGCCATCAAGCGCGGCGCGTCCCTGCCCCGGCGCACGCCCGGCATGGATTTGTCGGCGCTCGGGCGCAGCCCGCTGATCCTCGAACTGAAAAAACGCCTTACCCAGATCGCCGGCAACACCGCGCCGGTCCTGTTGCAGGGCGAGCCCGGCAGCGGCTTTGAAATCTGCGCGCATTTTCTGCACCAGCCCGCCAGCGCGTGGGTCGAGATCAAGGATCGCGCGCGCCTGGTGTCCGAGCCGCTCAGCTTTGTCGAAGCGCTCGGCAACGGCACCCTCTACCTGCCCGAGGTATCCGAGTTGGCGCGCCTGGAGCAAAAAGGCCTGGGACTGCTGCTCGACCGCATCGAGGGCAGCGGCGCGCGCCTGGTATGCGCCAGCAGCCGCAGCCTCGACGCCATGGTTGGCGCCGGCGAATTCGACAGCCGCCTGTTTTACCGCCTGTCCAGTCTCGCCATCCAGCTGCCGCCGCTGCGCGACCACCGCGAGGATGTGCCCGATATCGCCAACTTCATGCTGGCGCAACTGGTGGAAGAGGGCGTCAGCCCGGTGCGGCGGCTCACCACGCCGGCCCTGAACCAGCTGCGCAATTTCGACTGGCCGGGCAATCTGCCGCAACTCAGCAACGTGGTGCGCACCCTGGCGGTCACCGCGCTGGCGAATGAAATCGACGCCGCCGAGGTCAACCGCGTGCTCGCCCCTATGAAACTGTCCGCGCCGGCGGTGGCGCACGGCATTCCGCTCGACATCCCGCTGCGCGAGGCGCGCGATGCCTTCGAGCGCATGTATTTCGAACACCTGATCCAGAAAGAGGGCGGCAGCATGACGCGGGTCGCCGACAAGTCCGGACTGGAGCGCACCCACCTCTACCGCAAGCTGAAACAGCTGAATATCCGGCATGGGCGACGGCTGGATGAAGAGTTGTAAGCGCAGGGCCGGCGCGTGAAAATCATCATTCTCGGTGCCGGCCAGGTCGGCTCCAACCTGGCTGAAAGCCTGGTTGCCGAAGACAACGACATCACCGTCGTCGACCTCGATGTCTCGCGCCTGGCGCTGCTGCAGGACCGCTTCGACCTGCGCACCGTGCGCGGCCACGCGGCGCACCCCTCGGTCCTGAAGCAGGCCGGCGCCGAGGACGCCGACATGCTGGTCGCCGTCACCCAGAGCGACGAAACCAATCTGGTGGCATGCCGCATCGCGTCCACCCTGTTCAACCTCCCCACGCGCATTGCGCGTATCCGTTCCAGCGATTTCATGGGGCAGGAAGCGGACTTTCTGGCCGAGCATTTCGGGGTCGACGACGTCATCAGCCCCGAACAGGAGGTGACCGACACCCTGCGCCGCCTGATCGAGCACCCCGAGGCGCTGCAGGTGCTCGACTTTGCCGGGGGCAAAGTGCGGCTGGTGGCGGTGCGCGCCTATCACGGCGGCCCCCTGATGGGACACGAGCTGCAGGACATCAAGCGCCACATGCCGGATGTCGATTGCCGGATCCCGGCGATCTACCGGCGCGACCGCGGCATCGTGCCGGAGGGGATCACGGTCATCGAGCCGGGCGACGAAGTGTTTTTCCTGGCTCGCCGCGAGGACATCCCTTCGGTGATGCGCGAACTGCGCCGCATGGAGCGGCCGGTCAAGCGCGTGATGATCGCCGGCGGCGGCAACATCGGGCGGCGGCTGGCGGCCGCGCTGGAACGCAACTACGAGGTCAAGCTGATCGACCACAACAAGGCCACCTGCACGCTGCTGGCCGAGCAGTTGCACCGTACCCTGGTGCTGCAAGGCGACGCCACCGACGAGGCCTTGCTGGAGCAGGAGAACATCGGGTCGATGGACGTGTTCTGCGCGCTCACCAACGACGACGAGGACAACATCATGTCCGCCCTGCTGGCCAAGCGCATGGGCGCGCAGCGGGTGATCGCCCTGATCAACCGCTCGGCCTACGTCAATCTGGTGCAGGGCGGCGAAATCGACATCGCCATCTCGCCGGCGCAGGCCACGGTCGGCCCGCTGCTGTCGAAGATCCGCCGCGGCGACATGGCGGCGGTGCATTCGTTGCGGCGCGGCGCGGCCGAAGTGCTCGAGGTCGTCATTCACGGCGACCTCAAAACCTCGAAGGTGGTGGGGCGCCGCATCGGCGATGTGGCCCTGCCGGAAGGGGCGGCGATTGCCGCCATCATCCGCGGCGAGGAGGTGCTGATCGCCCATCACGATACCCTGATCGAGGCGGAGGACCATCTCATCGTGTTTGCGCTCAACAAGCGCATCATCCCCAAGGTGGAAAAGCTGTTCCAGGTCGGCTTCGGGTTTTTCTAGATGCCGCCCGTGCGGCGCCCGGCGCCTGCTGCCCTTGCCCGGACGATTCCGGCTCTTCCCGCCGCGCGGCCAGGCGGCATGCGGTCCGGCGTGCCGGAGGGAATGCGCTGGTAACATCGCGCGCATGCCGAGTCCGGTTTGGCGGAACGTTCAATGTCACAAATACTGCCTGTCGTCCACATCCTGTCGAAAGTGCTGATGCTGTTCGCTTTCGCCTTTCTGCTGCCGCTCGGCGTTTCCGCTGCGCTGGACGATGGCGCGCAGTTCGCTTACAAGCAGGCCATTCTGACGGCTTTCCTCTCCGGCGCGGTGCTCTGGTTGCTGTCGCGCCGCGGCAAGCGCGAACTGCAAACGCGCGACGGCTTCCTGCTGGTGGCGATGATCTGGACCGTGCTGCCGGTGTTTTCGACGATCCCGCTGCTGGCCTACATGCCGGGACTCGGCTTCACCGATGCCTATTTCGAAGCCGTCTCGGGTTTGACCGCGACGGGCGCCACCGTGCTTTCGGGGCTGGACGCCCTGCCGCCTTCGATCAATATCTGGCGCACCGAAATGCACTGGCTGGGCGGCATGGGCGTGATCGTGCTGGTGGTGGCCGTGCTGCCGATGCTGGGGGTCGGCGGCCGCCAGATGTTCAAGGCGGAAACGCCGACGCCGATGAAGGACAGCAAGCTCACGCCGCGCATGGCCGAAACCGCCAAGGGGCTGTGGCAGGTCTATGTCCTGGTCACGTTGATGTGCATGGGGGCGTTGTGGGCGGGCGGCATGAGCTGGATCGACGCGGTGGTGCATGGCTTCAGCGTGATGGGGCTGGGCGGCATGTCGTCGCACGATGCCAGCATAGGCTACTTCGACTCCGTGCTGCTCGAAATCATCATCATGGTGTTTGCGCTGATCGCGGGCATCAGCTTTTCCACCCACTTCATGGCGTTGCGCACCCGCAGCCTGCTGGCCTACCGCTTCGATGCGGAAATTCGCTGGTATTTTGCGGTGCTGGGCGTCAGCGTTGCCGGCGTCACCGGCTACCTGTGGCTGAAGGGCGTTTACCTTGAACTGCCGGATGCCCTGCGCTACGTTTCGTTCAACACTATTTCGGTGGCCACCACGCTCGGATTTTCCAACACCGATTACAACGCCTGGCCGTATTTCGCCCCGCTGTGGATGCTGTTTCTGTCGAGCTTCTGCGCCAGCTCCAGCTCCACCGGCGGCGGCATCAAGATGATGCGCGCCATGCTGCTCTGGAAGCAGCTTTACCGTGAGCTGGTCAAGCTGGTGCATCCCCACGCCGAAATCCATACCAAGATCGGCGCCCATGCGGTGCCCAACAAGATCATCTATGCCGTGCTGGCGTTTTTCTTCGTCTATATTGCCTGCATCGTCGTCTTCACGTTTCTGCTGTCCGCGTCCGGACTCGACGTCTTCAGCGCCTTGACCGCCGTCGTTGCCATGATCAACAACACCGGACCGGGCCTGGGCCAGGTGGGTCCCGCCAGCAACTTCGCCGCGCTGAACGATTTCCAGATCTGGGTGTGCTGCTTCGCCATGCTGCTCGGGCGGCTGGAATTGTTCACCCTTTTGGTGGTGCTGACGCCGGCGTTCTGGAGGAAGTGATGTCTGCCATCGACAATTTTGAAGCCCTGCTGGCGCAAGGGCGCGACAATGCCCTGCTGCGGTTCTCGCTGGGCAACGAATACCTCAAGCAAGGCGACGCCGTCCGTGCTGCCGAGCATCTGCGGCGCGCGGTCGAACACGACACGCAGTATTCTGCCGCCTGGAAACTGCTGGGCAAGGCGCTCACCGACAGCGCAGCCTGGAGCGAGGCGCTGGCCGCGTACCGGCAGGGCATCGCGGTGGCCGAGGCGCGCGGCGACAAGCAGGCGGCCAGGGAAATGGGCGTATTTGCGCGGCGAATCGAGAAGCAGCTGCAGCCTTAGAATGCGCGTTGGCCACTCGCCGCCCTGCCCGGTTCATCGCCGGGCCGAAACCGCTGCGCGTCCGCGGGTGCGCCCAACGGTCGTTTCCAGGTTGAGTTAGAATCCGGCGATCAACTTTTTCAGGAGCAGCAAATGACGCGGATGGTAAATTGTGTGAAGCTTGGGCGCGAAGCCGAAGGTCTGGCCTTCCAGCCGGTGCCGGGGGACCTGGGCAAGAAGATTTTCGAGAACGTGTCGAAAGAAGCCTGGGCGGGCTGGCAGCGCCACCAGACCATGCTGATCAATGAAAACCGCCTCAACCTGGCCGACCCGCAGGCACGCAGCTATTTGATGGAGCAAATGGAGCGCTACTTCTTTGGCGGCGGCAATGTCGATGCCGCCGCGGGCTACGTTCCGCCTGCCCGCTAGTGCGGGCTTGTTGACGCTTCAGCGGCTATACAACCACGGCCTACCCCTTGCGGGTAAAGCCGGCAGGTCGCAAACAAAACGGGCTCCCGCAGGAGCCCGTTTGCATGGGTGCGGCTGAAAACTACAGCACTTCCTTCTCGATTTCCTCCAGCGAGGTGTGGCGCACGTCCTTGCCCTTGACCATGTAGACCACATACTCCGACATGTTCTTGGCATGGTCGCCCATCCGCTCGATCGCCTTGGTGACGAACAGGATGTCGATGAAAACCGAAATGGTGCGCGGGTCTTCCATCATGAAGGTGATGAGGTGGCGCAGGTTGAGGCGGAATTCCTCGTCCACGGACTGGTCCTGGCGCGCGATTTCCACCGCCAGGGTGGCATCCAGGCGGGCAAAGCCGTCGAGCGCCTTGCGCAGCATGTCGAGCACCAGGTCGGCCATGTACTTGACCTCGGTGAAGCGCGGCAGGCTGATGCGCTCGGACTGGTGGATCAGCCGGGACATGCGCGCGATCTTGGCGGCCTCGTCACCGATGCGTTCGAGGTCGGTGATGGTCTTCACCACCATCATCACCATGCGCAGGTCGGACGCGGTGGGCTGGCGGCGCGCGATGATGTGGGTGCAGTCTTCGTCGATGGCGACTTCCAGCGCATTGACGTTGTGGTCGTTGGCCTCCACCTGGTTGGCAAGCTTCATGTCGCCCTTGGTGAGCGCTTCGATCGCGTTGATGATCTGCTCTTCGACTAGGCCGCCCATCTTCAGCACATTGGCGCGCACGGCTTCCAGCTCGGCGTCGAATTGCTTGTAGGTGTGTTCAGTTAGCATCGTGTTGCCCTCTCCAGTAATCCGCTTTTGATTATATGCCCCGCATTGTGACCATTGCATGCACGGCAGGTTTCACCGGGTGCTGAAGGGCAGTGCGTAACGCGTCCCGTCGATGTCAAGGTACAGCACCCAGTCGCGCCGTCCGCTGACGCACGCAGGCAAGGTCACTTTTGCGCCGAACGCGCCGTCCGGGGCGGGGCGCAGGTCATAGCGGTTAAAGCCCATGTCCATGCCGCTCATCTGCAGTTCCGCGCTGATCCGGCCGGCGCCCGGCGCGCGGACGCTCAGCTCGAAAGCCTCCAGCGGCGCCGGCTGCGACGAAAAGCGCAGGCGTGCGGTTGTGCCGCGGTGGTCGAACGCGCAGCCGGCCAGCGGGTCGGCGCAGCTCACCGCCACCGCTGCGGCCGGACGCTTCAGCCAATAGCCGGCCGCTGCGATGGCCGCCAGCACGACAACCAGTATCAGCGCCCGCTTCATGTCCAGGCGCCCCGCAGCAGCGCCACCCCGTGCGCGCCGTGCGACTGTGCCAGCGCCACGTCGTGGCGCTCCAGCCCGCCCAGCCCGTACACCGGGATCGGACTGGCGGCGGCCAGCTCGGCGAAGCGGTCCCAGCCGAGCGTGGCCGCGCCCGGATGGGTGAGCGTGGGCAGCACCGGCGACAGCAGCGCAAAATCGGCCCCGATTGCGGCGGCATGCGCCAGCTCGGCAGCGTCGTGGCACGACACCCCTAGCCATGCGCAATCGGGACGCACGGTCAATGCGGCGGCGGCGGCCGAATCCAGATGCACGCCGTCGGCGCCCGCCGCGCGCGCCAGTTCCGCGCTGCCGTTGACCAGCACGCGCGCGCCATGCAGATGGGCGCGACGCACGGTCGCCTGCGCGAGTTGCAGGCGCGTGTCTTGCGGCAGCGTCTTGTCGCGCAGCTGGATCAGCCGCAGGCCGTTATGCAGGGCGACATCCAGCCGCGCCAGGAAGGTATCGACGCCGAGCGACTCGGCGTGAGAAATCCCCAGCAGCGGCGGCAGCGACAGCGCCTTCAGGATCGGAAAGTTGGCGGGCAGCAGCGGCGTGACCTCGACCGCGTCGGGCAACTGCCAGGAAAAAACCTGCCCTTCGTGCGGGTGCGGCTCGCCCTGCCATTCGAACACGCGGAAGAAATTCAGCCGTACCGTGGCGTGCGGGTATTCGAATACCCGGGTGATCCAGCGGCAGGCGCGCTCGATCACGATGCCGAGTTCCTCGTGCAGTTCGCGCGCCAGCGCGGCCTCCAGCGTTTCGCCCGGCTCCACCTTGCCGCCGGGGAATTCCCAGTAACCCGCATAGACCTTGCCCGGCGGCCGCTGCGCCAGCAGCACCCGCGAGGGGTACGCCGGTGGGTGCCCCGCTGCTGCGCCGCGACCCTCCTGCAGCACCCGGCCATCGGGCCGGGTCAGCACGGCCGCCACGACTTCCGTGATGGGCGACGGGCTCATTGCTTCCCCGCCCAGTCGCGTGCGAACTGCCACGCCACCCGGCCGTTGCGTGCGCCGCGTCCGAGCGACCACTGCAGCGCGGCGCGCTCGAATGTCTCGTCCGGCGTCGCACCAAGGCGCTCGGCCCAGTGCCGGGCGATCGCCAGATAGGTTTCCTGGTCCATGCCATGGAACGATACCCACAGTCCGAAGCGGTCGGACAGCGAAACCTTTTCCTCGGTCGCCTCGCCCGGATGCACCTCGCCGCCGAGGTGTTTCGTTTCCAGGTTTTCCGCCATGTATTCCGGCATCAGGTGGCGGCGGTTGCTGGTGGCGTAGATCAGCACGTTGTCGCTCGGTCCCGCCAGCGAGCCGTCGAGCGCGGCCTTCAGGCTGGCGTAGCCGGCTTCGTGCTCGGCGAAAGTCAGGTCGTCGATGAAGACGATGAAGCGATAGTCGGCATCCGCCAGCAGCTCGAACAGGTCCGGCAGGCTCGGCAGCCCGGCCTTGTCGACCTCGATCAGGCGCAGCCCCTTCGCCGCGTATTTGGCGTGCACGGCCTTCACCAGCGAGGACTTGCCGCAGCCGCGCGCGCCGCTCAGCAGCACGTTGTTGGCGGGCCTGCTGGCGACGAACTGGCGTGTGTTGGCGTCCACCCGCTGCTTCTGCTCGTCGATCGCCAGCAGGTCTTTCAATGCCGCCCGCTGCGGGTGCAGGATCGGCTTCAGTCCGCCGGCCTGCGCCGACCAGCGCGCGGCGCGCACGTTTTTCCAGTCCAGCCCCGGTGCGGCGGCGGGGGTGTCGAGGCGGTCGAGCAGGTGTTCGATGCGGGGCAGGAGGGCGGCGAAATCGGTCATGCGGAGATTCTAGCCGCTTAGGAAAAATTTAGGTTTTCGCTAGCAAAGACTTATCAACGGGCGCCTGGCAATCCGCCTAAGCTGCCGGTCGCTCGGCGCATCGTGCGTCCCGCAACGAAACAGGAGAGCATTGCCATGAAGACAACTTTGAAAATCGCAGGCGCGCTGCTTGCCGGCTGGGCCGGGCTGGCAGGGGCGCAGCCGCCCGCCGGCGACGCCGACATCCGCCACGGCCGCTATCTGATCCAGATCTCGGGCTGCAACGATTGCCATACCACCGGCTACACGCAGAAAAGCGGCCAGGTGCCCGAGGCCGAATGGCTGACCGGCGACGCGATGGGCTGGCAGGGGCCGTGGGGCACGACTTACGCCACCAATTTGCGCCTGCTGTTCCAGCAGATGGACGAGCAGGCCTGGCTGGCGCGGGCACGCCAGCCGATGCGGCCGCCGATGCCGTCGCCGTCGCTGCGTGCCATGAGCGATGCCGACCTCAAGGCGATCTACCGCTACGTGCGCAGCCTCGGCGTGAAGGGTTCGCCCGCGCCAGCCTACGTGTCGCCCGGCGGCAAGGTGGCGACGCCGTATTTTGACTTCACGCCGAAGAACCTGCCGCCGATGGCCAGCCAGCGCTAGAGCATCGCGTGCAAGGCCAGCGGGCGGTCCAGCACCAGGCGAAAGCGGCCGCGCCCGGTCTTTTCCAGCGCGATGGCCGGGCAGCGTTCGGCGAGCCGGCGTTGCAGCAGGATCAGCCGGGTTTCCAGGTTGTCGCCGCCGTCGGGCAGCGGCAGGCGCCGGTCGCGGCGCAGTTCGCGGTTGCAGAAATCGCGGCGGCCGCTTTGTGCGTGTTCGTTGAGCAGCGTCCACAGAATGCTGCCGGCGACGCCCTTGATGAGGTAGTCATTGTCGATGAACACGCTGTGGTCGTCGGGAAAGTAGCGCACTGCGAGCGGCGCGCCGGTGGGGGCTGGTGTGGCCGCGGCCGGCAGGGGCTCGGCATCGTCCGGCAGGGCCGCCAGCTGTGCGACCAGCGCGGCGAGGTGGCGGCCATAGATCGCCAGCGCGTCCTCGTCGGCATGGCTGAAGAAGGCATCGTGTTCGCTTTCGGCGTAGAGCACGCCCAGCAGGCGGTCGGCGTGCATGAGCGGCACCGCGATCTGGCTGTGCGGTTCGGCCAGCACCGGCAACGGGATGCGCGGCTCGTTGGTCGCGGCCGTGCGCAGCGCAGCATGGTAGGCGTAATCGCCGGTGCGGTGATTGATGCGCACGAGAATCCGCTCGTGCGCCGCCACGCCGATGATGCCCTTGCCCAGCGCCACCTCGGCGCCGATCCCGGAATGGCCGTAACCCAGGCTCGCCAGGGTATAGAGCGACGCGCCGGCCTCGTCCAGCATCATCAGGAGCGCGTGGCGGATGCCGAAGCCGGGCGTGAGCGCGGCGAGCGCACGGTCGGCCAGTTGGGCAAGTTCGTCGCACGCGCCCAGATGGTCGAGGGTGCGGCGCAGGCGCAGCAGCGCATCGGGCGGCGGCGGCGCGGGCGGCAGGCGGGGATCGACCGCCTCGATGTCGAGCACCCGGTAGATGTCCGCGCCGCGCAGCACGAACACCTTGCCCATGCCGCTTTGCGCGGCGATGCCGGCGAGCTGTGCCTTCATGTATTGGAAAAGCGGCCCGCCGGTCTCGGTGCGCAAGTACTGCACGCGCAGACGGTAGTGGCGAAAGCTGCCCGGCTCGACCACCTGCACCTGCGCGTAAGGATGGGCGAGCACGTTCTCGCGCGTCTTGCTGAAAAACTGGTACGACAGCGCCACGTGTTCGGCGTCGACGTAATGCACCTGCGAGGCGTAGGCCACGTTGGGGGTGCCGTCCGCTGCGCAGGTGGCGATCACGGCGGGAACCGCGCCGTCGAGGCAGGCGCGCAGCGACTCCAGCGTGGGCTTCATGCCGCCGCCAGCACGCGGCCGGCGGCCGGGCCGGGGGTCTGGTCGAAGACGATTTCCGGGGCGAAGCGCAGCGCCGCCAGATCGCCAGCCGCCGTCAATGCAGTCAGGCCGCGCACCAGTTCGTCGCCGTAGCCCAGTGCGCCGAGTTCGCCGCCGAATGCGGCCGCGTAGCGCGCATGGCAGGCATGGTGCGCCGAGTTCGGCGCCACGCGCGTCGCACATGGGGCCTTGAGCTGCAGCGTCGCATGCGTTGCCGGATGGCTGAACACCACCGCGATGCCGCTGCCGGCGTCCAGTGCGGCCAGCACCTCGCGTCCGCGCTCGGCCGCGAGCAGCACCGTCAGCGTGCGCCGGTCGCGCGCCACCAGCGCGCCCTGTGCCCGGCATACGCAGGGCCAGCCGTCGCGTCCGACCGCGCCGACGTTGATCGACAGCGGACCCTGCAGGAAGGCGGCCTGTTCGGCGCTGAGCCGGATGCTCATGGCATCAGGTGCGGTATTCCGCGTTGATCTTCACGTAGTCGTACGAGAAATCGCAGGTCCACACCGTGGCGTCCGCGTGGCCGCGGTTCAGCACCACGCGCACGACGATGTCGGCTTCCTTCATCACGGCCGCGCCCTGCGCCTCGGTATAGCTTGCCGCGCGGCCGCCCTGCTCCGCCACCAGCACGTCGCCCAGGTAAACCTGCAAGGCGTTGACGTCGAGGTCGGTCACGCCGGCATAGCCGATGGCGGCAAGGATGCGCCCGAGGTTGGGGTCGCTGGCGAAAAAGGCGGTCTTGACCAGCGGCGAACGCGCGATGGCGTAGGCGATCTGCTTGCATTCGGCGCGGTCGCGGCCGCCTTCGACTGCCACGGTGATGAACTTGGTCGCCCCCTCACCGTCGCGCGCCATCGCCTGCGCCAAGCCGATGGCCACCTCGCTCAAGGCGGCTTTCAGCGCGGCGTAGTCGGCGCCGGCGAGGTCGGCAATTTCGGCATTGCCGGCCTGGCCGGTGGCGATCAGGATGAAGCTGTCGTTGGTCGAGGTGTCGCCGTCGACGGTGACGCAGTTGAACGACACGTCGGCCACCTCCTTCACCAGCTGCGGCATCAGGCCGGGCGCGATCACCGCGTCGGTCGCCACGTAGCCGAGCATGGTCGCCATGTTGGGGTGGATCATGCCGGAGCCCTTGGCGATGCCGGTGACCGTGACCGTGCTGCCGCCGGCCTGTACCCGGCGCGAGACGCCCTTGGCGACGATGTCGGTGGTCATGATCGCGTGCGCCGCCTCGCTCCAGTGGTCCGGTGCGAGGTCGGCCCGGGCGGCGGGCAGCGCGGGCAGGATCTTGTCGACCGGCAGCGGCTCCAGGATCACCCCGGTGGAAAACGGCAGCACGTTTTCCGCCGCGCATCCCATCAACTGCGCCACCGCCTCGCAAGTCCGGCGCGCGCGCCGGAGTCCTTCCTCGCCGGTGCCGGCGTTGGCATTGCCGGTATTGATCAGCAGGGCGCGGATATCGCCCGCAGCCAGATGCTGTTTGCACAAGGCGACCGGCGCGGCGCAGAAGCGGTTTTGCGTGAACACCCCGGCCACCCGGGAGCCGGGCGCCAGCTCGATCAGGGTGATGTCGCGGCGTCCGGGTTTCTTGATGCCGGCGGACGCAATGCCGAGGCGAACGCCGGCAACGGGCAGCAGGGAGGCGGGGTCGGGGGCGGAGAGGTTGACGGGCATGACGGCTTCGCAAGACGGAAAGCCGCCATTTTATGCCGCACAGGCGGCAAATGGATGGCGCGGATTTACTGCGCGCGCCCCCGCAGCCAGTTCATGACGCGGCGAAATCCGGGCCGCCATGGCCATACCGGGTCGAGCTCGATCGAACGCGCCAGCGCCGCCAGCGCAATCAGCGCAAATACGGAAAACAGCAGTTGCGAGACAAGTTGACGCGGCGTGAGCATGCCGAGGGGCTGGTCGAGAAAGCCCGGAACATAAAACAGGCTGGCAAACGCCGCGAAAAGGAAGGCCGGGCCAAGATACATGATGTCCGCAGTCTGAGTCGTTGTGCCAAGGCATTATGCAAACCTTGTGCCAGCCAAGCAAAGGCCAGCAAAAACAACGTGGTGGAATGCCTGCCCCGACCGGGCCGGCCGCGAAATGTAAATTAATTCGACGGCTACTTGTCGAGCGGCGGGGCGGCGAACTTGCGCAGGATTTCATGCGACAGCGAATAAAACTGCGGCGTGGGGCCGAGGTCTTCGTAGATCGGGTCGCCGTAGTCGTCTTCGGCAATGATGCGGCTGCCGGGAATGTAGGGCATGGCAACCTCCAGTTCGTCGAGGGCGGCGCGGATCAGGTCGGCCATCAACTGGGAGTCGCTGCGGCCGGGATACATGACGTGCAGGGCTTCCACCCGCGCAGCGTCGCGTAACGGCAAATGGACGGTATAGGCGCGCACGTCCGCGCGCGCATGCCCCTCCTGGCCCCAGCGTTGAATCAATTCGGCGATGCGCATGAATTTTCCCCTGCCTGCGATGGTTTTGTTATAGCAAAGCCACCTGCAAGACAAGGCTGGGTTCAGCCTGTGCGCCGCCACACCAGGGTGCGATTGTTCGCCGGCATGGCGATATCCCGTTGCAGAACCAGACCCTGGGCGCGCGCCAGCGCATCCACTGCCTCGAAGTCGCGCACGCCGGAGGCGGGGTCGCGCGCTTTCAGCCAGGCGTCGAAACGGGCATTGCTCTCCGAGGTGAAGGCGCCGTTGTAATTGAACGGGCCGTAGACCGCCAGCACGCCGCCCGCTTCGAACACGTCGCCGATGCCCTCGAAAAACCGTTCGACCTCGGGCCAGCCCATGATGTGCAGCGTGTTGGCCGAGAACACCGCATCGTAGCGGCCGTTGCGCCAGGCTGTCTGGCTGACGTCGAGCGCGATCGGCGGCAGCACGTTGGGCAGCGCCGCCTCGTCGAGCCATTGCCGGATGCCGGGATGCTGCTGCGGCACATCGGCGGTCTGCCAGACGAGATGCGGCAGTTCGGCACCGAAATACACCGCATGCTGGCCGGTGCCGCTGCCGATTTCCAGCACGCTGCGGCGGTCGGCAAATATCTCGCGCAGCACCGCCAGGATCGGGTCGCGGTTCTGCACGCAGGACTCGGCAAAGGGTTTGTCGGACATGTTCAGGTCTCCATTCGAATCAGCCGGCCGTCGGCCAGCAGCACCGCGGCATGCACCGGCTTGCCCGGATACAGCGCCGCCAGCAGGGCGCGATAGCCCGCCAGCTGGGGCCGATGGCGTTCGGCCAGCTGCGCGGCGGACAACATGCGGCTGTCGTCGCCGGTTTTGTAGTCGATCAGCCATACCGCATCGTCGAATTCCACCACGCGGTCGAGCCGCTGCATCCGGCCGTCGGCATCCAGCAGCGCCAGCTCGTTGTGCGCGCGCAGGTACAGCGCGGGATCGAAGAAGCGCGCCAGGTGCGGCTGCGCCAGCAGGGCGCGGGCATCCGCCTCGATCCTGGCAAGCCCGGCCGCCACTCCCAGCTGCATCGCCAGTGCGGGCAGGTCGCGCGGCGCTCCCGGCGGCGCATGGTGTTCGAGGCAGGCATGGAACAGCTCGCCGCTGGCTGCCGCCGGGCTGGCGGGCGCAGGGGCAAGCCGCTGTCCGACGGCGGGGGCCGCGATGCGCGGCGCCGCCGCTGTCATGCACGGCGCGTCGGCGCGGGCGGCCGGCGGCAGGTCGGCCGGCAGGGCCAGGCCCTGCCAGGCCGCTTCGACCCGCTGCAGCCAGGCGCTCTTGTCGGCGGCGCCGCTGACGATCAGTCCCTGCTCGGCGCGGGTGAGCGCCACATACAGCAGGTTGTCGGACTCGCGCTGCGTCAGCACCGCTTCCTCGGCAAACCAGCGTTCCCGCCAGGCGCCCCGCTCGTCCTGTTTGCCGAACAGCGAAAAATGCTCGGGCCGCGCGGCTTCGGGCGGCCACGGCGCCAGCACGCCATGGCTGTCGCCGCGCGCGTGGTCGCTGCCGCCGAGCAGCCAGACGATCGGCGCCTCCAGCCCCTTGGCGCCGTGGATGGTCAGCAGCCGCACCGCGTTTTCGCCGTCGGCTGCCAGCCCTTCGCCGGGTGCGGCGTCGGCGTCGTCGACGAGCGAGGCCAGTTCGCGGATGAAGCCGGCCAGCGTCGGATAGCGGCCGGCATCCTGCGTCAAGGCCAGCTGCATGAAGGCGCGCAGGTTGGCGGCAACCTGCGGGCGCATCGCCTCGGGCACGGCTGCGGCGTAGCGCGCTTCGAGGTCGCCTTCGAAGTAGATGCGGTCGAGCAGGTCGTGCACCGGCAGCGTGCCGACCCGGGCGCGCCAGCCGGCCAGCAGCTGCGCGGCGCGCGCGAGCGCCGGCGGGCAGTCCGGCTGTTCGGCCAGCGCGGTCAGGCGTTCCCAGCCGCACGGCTCGTCAGAGCCGAACACCCTCAGCAAATCGGCGTCGCTGCAGCCGAAGAGCGGGCTTTTCAGTGCGTGCGCCAGCTTCAGATCGGCGTGCGGCAGCAGCAGGGTTTCGAGCAGCGCGATCACATCCTGCGCTTCCAGCGCATGCAGCAGGCCACCGCGCCGCGAGGTGATGAAGGGGATGCCTGCCGCTTCCAGCGCACGCTCGTACAGGTGCAGGTGGGTGCGCTTGCGCACCAGCGCCATCACGTCGCCGGGGCGCGCCGGGCGGCTGTTTTCAGCCGGCCCGTCGGCCACGCCCCAGCGTCCCAGCACTTCGTCGCGCAACACGCGGGCAAAAACCTGCGCCTCGACGTGCACCGCGCGCTCGTCGGCCTCCGGTTGCGGCGTGGTGAGCGGGTTGCGCATACGATTCCCCTCGTGGGGCAATCCGGCCGTGGTAACGGCCGCGCTTCTGTCCACGCCGACCGGCAGGCAGCGCAGCGCGCCGGGGCGGGCTGCGTTGGCCGGGGCATGGCTGTGCGCGGCAAAGCCGGCCGCCCCGGCGAACACCGGATTGATCGCCTGCACCACCGCAGGCGACAGCCGCCGCGTCATGGTGGCGCTGAAATGCGGCGCACCGAAGTGCGTGCGCAGAAAATCCGCCGCCGCGTCGAACACCCGCGCTTCGCCGCGCCGGAAGCGGTAAATCGCCTGCTTCGGGTCGCCCACCATGAACACGGTCATTGCGCTGTCCGCCGCGTGCGCCTCGCTCAGCCAGCTGGAGAGCGCCTGCCATTGCAGTGGATTGGTGTCCTGGAATTCGTCGAGCAGCAGGTGCCGGTAGCGGGCATCCAGCTTCAGTGCCAGGGCCGGCGCATGCTCCTCGCTGGCGAGCAGGCGGCAGGCCAGCCATTCGGCATCGGCGAAATCGATCGCCCCCTGCTGCGCCTTGGCGTCCTGATAGCCTTGCAGCAGCGCGTGGCCGAGCAGCAGACCGTGGCGGTTGAGGTTCCAGATGCAGATGTCGGTCTGGATCGCGGTGATGGTTTCGAGTGCGGTTTCCAGCGCGTCGAGGTCGCGCAGGTAACTGTCGAGTTCGGCGCCGAGCGCCTTTTCCAGTTCGCGGGTGGCCTGCTTCTTGCGGCGTGCGCCGGCGGTCATCAGGCGTGTCATCAGCACGCCGTGCGCGGCTTGCGGCGCAAGCTTCGACGCGTCGAGAATGTCGCGCGCCCGTTCGGCCTCGGTTTTCGAGCCTTTTTCCAGCGCATAACCCACCCGCTTCACCCGCGCCAGCATGAGCTCGTCGGCCCAGAAGGCCGCCACCGGATCGGTCTCCAGATCGGGATGCAGGCCGGGCCGCAACTGTTCCAGCGCATACGCTACCGGGTTGGGCTGGCCGTCGGTATAGGCCCACCATTCCGCCCGCGCCTGCAGGAAATGCGCAAGCAGGGCGTGCAGGTTGTGCTCGCCGATGTCGGCGAGCAAGGCGAGCAGCGCGGTGCCTTCCGCTGATTGCGGCGCTGCCGCCCATTTCGTCAGCAGCTGGTCGCGCACCTCCTCCTGTCGCTGTCTTTCGCGCTCCAGCAGCGGCGCGCCCCAAGGCAGTCCGGCTTCCAGCGGCGCACGCTTCAGCAGATCGAGAAACCAGCCGTGGAAGGTCGTCACCGTCGGCCCCGGCTGCGCCGTCAGCACCGCCTCCAGCAGCCCGCGCGCGCGCGGCAGCAGCGCCTCGATCCCGTGTTCCGGCACCGCGCGCTCGCGCAGGAATGCGCGCACCGTCGCGTCGTCTTCCAGCGCCAGCACCCGCAGCCAGGCGTGCAGCCGGTCGGTCATCTCCTGCGCCGCCTTGCGGGTGAAGGTGATCGCCAGCAGTTCCGAGGGTTCGGCCCCGGCCAGCAGCAGGCGGATCATGCGCGACACCAGGAGCCAGGTCTTGCCGCTGCCGGCGCAGGCCTCCACCACCGCAGAATGGCCGGGCGCGAGCGCCACGCTTGTCTCCAGCGGCTCACTCATGCCACATCCCCTTGCGGCACAGTCCGCGCGCCTCGCAGAACTGGCAGACGGCGTCGATCCCCGATGCGGGAAGCGCTGCGCCTGCGGCGATGGCTTCCAGCAGCTCTGGCAGGCGGCGGCCGATGGCGTCGACGTCGGTTTCGCCGTCGAGTTCGAGCAGCGCGACCGGGGTGTCGCTGATCGGCAGGTAGGCGGCAGCGGCCTCCGCGAGCCAGGCATAGAACGGCAGCTGGACTGCTTCGGCGGGATCCTTGAGCTTCTTCTTGAGGCCCTGCGCGGCGCCGGTCTTGTAGTCGATGACGGTACGGGCGTCGCCCTTCTGGTCGACGCGGTCGACGCGGCCGTGCAGGGTGATCTCGCCGAGACCGGCGACGTTGAACGGCATGCTGAATTCGGCTTCGCCAGCCTGGTATTGCCAGCCTTGCGCAACCCACTCCAGCCAGGCATCGACATAGGCAGGCTGGATTTTTTCCCACTTGCTGCGCCAGGCGGTGGCGGTCCAGGCGGGCAGCGCGGCGAATTCGGCGTCGGACATTTCCTGCAGGCGGGCCAGCGCGGCGTCGCGCCCGGGCGGCGGGGCGCCGTCGTGAAAGGCCTTGAGGATGCGGTGCAGCGCGTTGCCGTAGTCGCTCTTGTCGAGCGCGTCGTCGGCTTCGTCGAGTTCGCGGATGCCGAGCACGCTCTTCACGAAAAACCGGTACGGGCAATCGAGCAGGGTCTGGTAGGCGGTGGGCGAATAGCGGCGCGGCAATTGCATCGCCGACACCGCCGGCGCCGGCTGCCCGCTGGCGCCGGGCAACGGGCTGGGCCGGGCGGGCGGCACGCCGCTGGCCTGTTCGGGCAGGGCGGCGCCCCACGCGGCCAGATGCAGGGCCTGCAGCCGCAAGACCAGCTGCGAGGCAGGGTTGGGCTCATCGTCGTTCCATGCCTGCCAGCTCAACAGCGCAGGCCCCTGAGCCAATAGCGGGATCAGGTCGGAGGTGGCGGCTTCGGCCTCGATGGCGGCAGTGGACAGGCCGAGTTGCGCGCGGGTGGCCTGGCTGAACAGGCCGGGTGCGGGGCGCGCGGGCAGGCGGCGGGCGTCGGCGCCGATCACCGCGACTGCGTCGAACAGGCGCCCGCGCGCGGCGGGCAGCGAGGTCAGCACGATGGGGCTGACGACGCGGGCATCGATGAAGCTGGCCGACTCCAGCGCCAGATTGAGCCAGCGCCGCCATTCGGCGAAGCCGTATTTTTCGCCGTCGTCGGCCAGCTCGCGGCGCAGGGTTTCGAGCGTGGCGAGCAGGCTGGCGCCGGCGGCGTCCATCTGGAGCGGCGCGGTGGCGTCCAGTTTGTCGAGGCTGTCGACGAGGCGGGTGAGCCAGACGGCCAGGGGCGCGCGGCTTTGGGGGAAGCCTTGCCGGGCGTTGAACAATGCGGCAAGCCAGGGCGGCAGCGCGCCGAATTGCGCATGCGCCAGCCGCTGGATGTCGGCCATGCCTTGCGCCACCCCCTGCCGCCGCAGCGCGAGTTCGAGCTGCAGCACCTGGTCCTGCCGCGCCGCGAGCTCGCCCAGCAGGAAGGGCGACTTCAGCAGGTCGAGCAATTCGATATGCGGGAAGTCGTGCGCGACGCATTCCAGCCAGCGATCGATCACGGCGGCGGCGGCGGTGGTCGACAGCGTCCAGCCGGTTTCGTCGGCCACCAGCACGTCGGTGCGTTCGAGCAGCGCGCGCACCCGGCGCGCGGTTTCGCGGTCGAGCGCGATCAGCGCGATAGCGCGCTTTCCGGCGTGCAATTGGGCGCTTACCCAGGCGGCGACGGCGCGCGCCTCGGCTTCCAGGTGCGGCGCCGGGCACAGCGTCAGGTGCGGGCGCACGGGAGAGCGGGGATGAGCGGCCGCCAGCATGGCGGCGCGTTCGCGCAGCGGCGGCGCGGTTTTCTGCCAGGCCTGGTGCAGGGTGAACGCCACGCCGTCGGCGGCGGGCTCGAACAGCGTGACGGGCGCATGTTCGGCACAGCGGTCGAGAAATTGCCGCTCGATGGCGGTCAGCGTTCCCAGCGCGTAGCCGTAAACGGGCTGCGGCGCAGACCGGCATTGCTCAAGCAGCTGGTCGAGCGCGCGCGCGTAGTGCGCCTGCGGGTCGCTGCCATCGTTGTTGAGGGCCTGCCATACCGCCTCGATCAGTGCGCTTTCGCGGTCGAGCGTGTCGGCATGCAGCGCGCGGATGCGCGATCCGATGGCGGCGCCCAGGCGGGCGGCGGAAAGTTCGTCGGCCAGCTGCAGCAACTCGCTGGCGAGCGCCCATCGGTCGACCGTGCCCAGCCAGTCGATGTTGCGCAGCACGCCGTGCAGCCGCGCCAGCCGCCGCGCATGCGGCTCGGCGCGGCCGTCGGCCATGCGTGTGCCCTGCAGGGTGCTTTCGGCCCAGGCTTTCAGCGGAGTGATGCGCGGCGGGATCAGGGCGGGCAGGCCGCCGGCCTGCGCCAGCGCGCGGGCGAAATCCTGTCCGGCGCGGTGGTTGGGGACGAGCAGCGTCAGCCCGGAGAGATCGGGCAGGCGGTCGGCGTAACGGTCGAGCAGGGTGCGGGCGGCGGCGTGCGCCAGGGGCGGACCGCCCAGGAGAATCGTTGCGATTCCCACCGGGGCTAATCTAAAAACGGTGGTTGGGCGCGCCCGCCCGGCGGGCAGTCAACTGCGTTTGAGCGGCTCAACGTTCCAGATACTGGCGCTTGTCCTTGACGCCGGCCCATTCGTCGGCATCGGGCAGCGGGTCCTTGCGTTCGACGATGACTTTCCACTCCTTGGCAAGCTCGGCATTGAGCGCAATGTAGGCACGCTGGTCATCCGGCACGTCGTCTTCGGCATAGATGGCCTCGACCGGGCATTCGGCCACGCACAGGGTGCAGTCGATGCACTCCTCGGGGTCGATGACGAGGAAATTGGGGCCTTCATGGAAGCAGTCCACCGGACAGACATCGACACAATCGGTGTATTTGCACTTCACGCAGGCGTCGGTTACAACGTAGGTCATTCGTATTTACCCTGATGATTTGAGGAATGCCCGGATGCTTGCAGGCGGCAGTTTTGATGTAGCATATCGTCACAAAACCGATTTTTCCAGCATTGCCACCTTCCCAAACCGTCCAGGCCGCGTCCGGCCAACCGCATACTTCAAAAATAGGAGCCTCACCGATGAGCGAGCATGTTCATTACATATCCGACGATTCCTTCGAACAGGAAGTCCTGCAGGCGGGTGTGCCCGTGCTGGTGGATTACTGGGCGGACTGGTGCGGCCCCTGCAAGATGATCTCGCCGATCCTCGATGAGGTCGCCAAGGAATACGCCGGCAAGCTCAAGGTGTGCAAGCTCAATATCGACGAGAACCAGGCCACCCCGCCCAAGTTCGGCATCCGCGGCATCCCCACCCTGATGATCTTCAAGAACGGCAATGTCGAGGCGACCAAGGTCGGCGCCCTGTCCAAGTCGCAACTCACCGCTTTCGTCGACAGCAACATCTAAAACTCTACCGGACGGCGCACCCGCGCGCCGCCTTCCCGCAGTGCCGTCCGGCTTCTCTCCCCCTTCACGTCCGGCTCTTTCAAGCGAGCCCACTCAGGCCCTTTCCATGCATCTTTCCGAACTCAAGCAGAAGCCGATCACCGAGCTCCTCGAAATCGCCGCTACCAATGGCATCGACAACGCCAACCGTTTTCGCAAGCAGGAGCTGATCTTCACCATCCTGAAAACGCTGGCCAAGCGCGGCGAGAGCATCTACGGCGACGGCGTGCTGGAAGTGCTGCCGGACGGCTTCGGATTCCTGAGATCGCCGGAAACCTCGTATCTCGCCAACACTGATGACATCTACGTGTCGCCGTCGCAGATCCGCCGCTTCAACCTGCATACCGGCGACAAGATCGAGGGCGAGATCCGCACGCCGAAGGACGGCGAGCGCTATTCGGCGATGACCAAGCTCGACAAGATCAACGGCGAGCCGCCCGAGGCGAGCAAGAACAAGATCCTGTTCGAGAACCTCACTCCGCTGCATCCGGACAAGCCGCTCAAGCTGGAACGCGACGTCAAGGCGGAGGAGAACATCACCAGCCGCGTCATCGACATCGTCGCGCCGATCGGCAAGGGCCAGCGCGGCCTCCTGGTGGCGCCGCCGAAATCCGGCAAGACGGTGATGCTGCAGCACATCGCCCACGCCATCACTTCCAACCATCCCGACGTCGTGCTGTTCGTGCTGCTGATTGACGAACGCCCGGAGGAAGTGACCGAGATGAGCCGCACCGTGCGCGGCGAAGTCGTCGCCTCGACCTTCGACGAGCCCGCCAGCCGCCACGTCCAGGTGGCGGAAATGGTGATCGAGCGCGCCAAGCGCCTGGTCGAGCACAAGAAGGACGTGGTCATCCTGCTCGACTCGATCACGCGGCTGGCACGCGCCTACAACACGGTGCAGCCGGCTTCCGGCAAGGTGCTCACCGGCGGCGTCGACGCCAACGCGCTGCAGAAGCCGAAGCGCTTCTTCGGCGCCGCCCGCAACATCGAGGAAGGCGGCAGCCTGACCATCCTCGCCACCGCGCTGATCGACACCGGCAGCCGCATGGACGACGTCATCTACGAGGAATTCAAGGGCACCGGCAACCTGGAAATCCATCTCGACCGCAAGATGGCCGAGAAGCGCCAGTACCCCGCCATCAACGTCAACCGCTCCGGCACCCGCCGCGAAGAACTGCTGATGCCGCACGACATCCTGCAGAAGGTATGGGTGCTGCGCAAACTGCTGTACCCGATGGACGACATGGAGGCGATGGAATTCCTGCTCGACAAGATCCGCGCGACCAAAAACAACAGCGAATTTTTTGACTCGATGCGGCGCGGCTGACCCTGCGGCTTGCGTATCGCACGTTGCTCCGCTACAATCCCGCGTTCTCCGAATTCAACCCGTTAAGGAATTGCCATGAAATCCGGCATTCACCCCGATTACAAGGAAGTCGCCGTGACCTGCTCCTGCGGCAGCACGTTCAAAACCCGCTCCACGCTGGGCAAGGAAAAGCTGCAGGTGGAAGTCTGCGCGGCCTGCCACCCGTTCTACACCGGCAAGCAGAAGATCGTCGATACCGCCGGCCGTGTCGAGAAGTTCCGTCAGCGCTATGGCATGAAGTAAGCCGCTCTGAACGGCGCTTGCGTGATGCGACTCAAAGCGGCTTCGGCCGCTTTTTGCGTTTTGGCGGCGACACGACGGTATCATTGAACACTCCCGACCAGGACGAGGCAGACGTGACCCCCCGAGCTTTCCGCCGCATTGCAATGGCCGTTCTCGGCGCGCTGGCGCTGACGCACTGTGCGCAGAATCCGGTGACGGGCGGCAAGGATTTCGTGCTGATGTCCGAGCAGCAGGAAATCCAGATGGGTGCGCAGGCACACCAGGATGTATTGAAGGAATACGCGGCGCTGGACAATCCGGCGCTGCAGGCCTACGTCAACGAGGTCGGCCAGCGGCTGGCGAAACAGAGCCATCGGCCGAACCTGCCATGGCATTTCACCGTGGTCGACAGCCCCGACGTCAACGCCTTCGCCCTGCCCGGCGGCTATGTCTACATCACCCGCGGCATCATGGCCTACCTGAACTCCGAGGCCGAGCTGGCCGGGGTGGTGGGGCATGAAATCGGCCATGTCACCGCGCGCCACGGGGTGCGCCAGCAAAGCGCGTCCACCGCGGCAGGACTGGGTGCGGTATTGGGCTCGATTCTGGTGCCGGGGATGAACGGTCAGGCGGGCGCATCGTTGCTGCAAACGCTGGCGCAGGCCTGGACCGCCGGCTACGGGCGCGAGCACGAACTGGAATCCGACCGCCTCGGCGCCGAATACCTGGCCCGCAGCGGCTACAGCCCGCAGGCAATGATTGAGGTCATCGGCGTGCTGAAAAACCAGGAGCTGTTTGCCGCCGAACAGGCCAAGCGCGGCGGCCGCCAGCCGCGCACCTATCACGGCACTTTCGACACCCACCCGAGCAACGATGCGCGCCTCAAGCAGGTGGTGGGCGAGGCCGGCAAGTACAGCGTCGCCAATCCGCGCGACGGCCGCAACGATTTCCTGCAGAAAATGGCCGGCGTGTATTTTGGCGACAGTCCCGACCAGGGCGTGATCCGCAACAATGCCCTGCTGCATGAAAAGCTCGGGCTGGCGCTACAGTTTCCGCCCGGCTGGCAGGTCCGCAATCGCCCCGACCGGGTGGTGGCGACGAATCCCCAGGGCGACGCGCTGGTCGAGCTGCAGCAGGGGCCGAAAAGCGACAAACCGCTGGAGACGCTGCAGAAAGGACTCAAGCTGGATGCCGGCGCACGCTACGACAGCGGCAATCTTGGCGGCCACCCGGCCGCATTCGCGGCGGGCGCGCAGCAGGGCAAACCGGTGGTGGTGGCGGCCGTGGTGTTCAACGGCACGCAGTACCTGATCGCAGGCATGGCCAAGGACAAGCCCGCGTACGAGCGCGAGCGCAGCGCCCTGCGCGCGGCGATCAACAGCTTCCATGCGCTCGGCGCGGCGGAACGGCAGGCGGCGCGTCCCCATGTGCTGCGCCTGCTGACGGCGCAACCCGGCACCACGATGGCCGCTCTGGCGCGGCAGTCGCCATTGGGTGGCGAAGCCGAAAGCCAGCTGCGCCTGATGAACGATCTCTACCCCGGCGGCGAACCCCAACCGGGACAACTCCTCAAAATTGTTCAATAAGCGCCTGATCACGCCGCAGCACCCGCAAGGAGTACGCCGGTGGGTGCCCCGCTGCTGCGCAGCGACCCTCCCGCAGCTCGGGCTGTGGCTGCTGTGTGCGGCCTGGCTGGTGCCGGGGCTGGTGGGGCACGCGCCATGGAAAGGCGGCGACGGCGATCATTTCGCCCAGTTGTGGCTGCTGCTGCAAAGCGGGATTGCGCCCCAGGCCGCCCCGGCTACGCCGCCCCTGTATTACTGGGTCGCCGCCGCCACCGCCTGGCTCACTTCGCCCGTCCTGGCTTTGGCTGATGGCGCCCGCCTGGCTTCGGGCCTGTTCATCGCGCTGGCGCTGTTTTTTGTGGCGCGCACGGCGCGCGTGCTCTACGGTGACGAGGCCGGCTGGGCTGCGGTGCTCACCTTGCTGGGCTGCGTGGGCCTGCTGGTGCGCGGCCACGAGCTCAATGCCTATACCGCCCAGTTTGCCGCCGCTGCCGCGATGCTGTACGGCGTCGCTAGCCTGCCGCAGGGTGCCCGCAGCGGCTGGATGCTGGGGGGCGGCGCGGCGCTGATGCTGCTTGCCGGCGGCGCGGCGGAAGCCTTGCTGTTTCTGCTGCTGGCGGCGTTGCTGCCGCTGTTGCTGACTGAGTACCGCAGTCCGGCGGCGCGGCGTTCGCTGGCCTGGGGCGTGGGCGGTGCGCTGCTGTTCGGCGCAGCATGGCTGGCGTTTTTGGCAACCCAGCATATTCCGTTGATGCGCGCATTCAATCTGCAACGCTGGCTGGGCGGCGATAGCCTGCAGCCCGGCTATTACCCCGGCATCCTCGGCTGGTACGCCTGGCCGGCATGGCCGCTGGCGGCGTGGGCGGCATATCGGGGACGGCGGCAATGGCGTACGCCGGGCATGGCGCTGCCGCTCGCGGCGTTGGCGGGCTTGCTCGGCCTGTACGCCCTGGCGGCCGAACCCGGCGAGGAGCAAGGCCTCATCCTGCTGTTGCCGCTGGCGCTATTGGGCGGCGCCGGACTGTTCACGCTGCGGCGCGGCGCGGCCAACGCCCTGCTGTGGTTTGCGGTCATGCTGTTCGGCTTTATCGGACTGCTGTTCTGGATCTACTGGAGCGCGCACGATCTCGGCAGCCCGGCGCGGCTGGCCGTGCGGCTCGGCAAGCTGGGGATGGCCCATGTCGGCGGGCTGCGTCCGTGGGCGCTGGCGCTGGGCATCGCCGTCACCTTGGCCTGGATCGTCTTTCTGGCGCGCCTCCGGCGTTCGCCGCTGCGGCCCATGCTGGCGTGGACAGCCGGCATGACCTTCATTTGGACACTGTTGATGGCCTTGTTTCTGACGCCGCTCGACCGCCGCCTGAGTTATGCCAGCGTGGGCGAAGCGCTGGCGGCGCGGGTGCCGCAAACCGCCTGCATCCAGACCTACCAGGTACGCAGCCAGCAGCGTCTGCTGCTTGCCTATCACAGCGGGCGCCTGCTTGCCCCGGCCGATATCGGCTGCGGCTGGCTGCTGGTGGAAACCCGGCGCCGCGAGGCCGGGCCGCCTATCCCGGGCGGCTGGGTCAAGCAGTGGGAAGGCGCACGTCCGGGCGACCGTTCGGACCGCTTCCATCTGTATGCCCGCCACTAGCGGGCCGGCAACGGCGCGCGTCGCCGCCGTCGTTCTGGCGGGGGGGCTGGGCCGCCGCATGGGCGGGGCCGACAAGGGGCTGATCGAATACCGGGGGCGTCCGCTGATCGAATGGGCGCTTGCCGCGCTGGCGCCGCAGGTTGGGGAAATCGTCATCAGCGCCAACCGCAATGCCGAGCGCTACGCGACTTACGGCCGCCGCGTGCTACCCGACCCCCTGCCCGGCTTTCCCGGCCCGCTGGCGGGCGCGCTGGCGGCGCTGCAGACGGTGGAGGCGGACTGGCTGGTAGTGGTGCCGTGCGATACGCCGCATCTGCCCGCCGATCTGGTGATCCGCCTGCTGGGCGCGGCGCAGCTGGAAAGCGTGCCGCTGGCGGTGGCGGAAGACGGTGCGCGCGTGCACCACACCTGCTTCATCGTGCGCACCGATCAGGGCGAGAATCTGGCCGCGTTTCTCGCGCGCGGCGAACGCGCGGTGCGCCACTGGCAGGCGGGACTGGCTTCGACGACGGTGCGCTTCGACCCCGCCGGGTTCGCCAATTTCAACCAGCCCGACGATCTCCCGCCCGGCTAGCCCTGCCGGCTCTCTGCGATCTGCGCGCAATACTGCTGCAAATGCTCCGGTACGCCGGGCGGACAGGTGCCGCAGTCGCGGTTGCCGGGAACGGCGTAGTCGATGAACCTGGGGTAGGCGAGCTGCAGGCCGTTCATCAGCGCGACGAAATCCTCCAGCGTGCGTTCGCCGCCGAGGCGCGGATTGCGCGCCTTTTCCTGGCCGATGGTGCTGATGCGGCGCTGCTCGTAGTCGTGCGCCGGATAGACCAGGGTGTCGTCGTCGTAGGCAAACAGCTTGCCGCGCACCGAGCGGTACAGCGCGGCCGCATCGCCGCTCTGGAAGTCGGTGCGCCCGCAGCCTTCGATCAAGAGCGCGTCGCCGGTGTAGAGCCGGCCGGCGTGGGCGTAGGCGAAGTGGTTGTCGGTATGGCCGGGGGTGTGGATCGGCGTCAACTCGACCGAGCCCATTCTGAACGGCGTGCCGTCGACGATGCCGATGTCGGTGCACGGCAGCGCGTCGAGCGCGGGGCCGGCGATGCGGCTGCCGGCGGCTTCCTTCAGCTTCTTCGCCGCGGTGATGTGGTCGGCGTGGATGTGCGTCTCCACCGTGAACGCGAGCTTGAGGCCGAGCTTATTGACCTCGGCGAGGTCGCGTTCCCAGGTCGGCAGCACCGGGTCGATCAGCAGCGCCTGGCCGGTTTCCCCGCAACCGACGAGGTAGGTGTAGGTGCTGGAAACAGGCTCGAACAGTTGCTTGAAAATCATGGCGCGTCTCCTTGAGGGTATTCAGGGTGCGGCCAGCGCCTCGTCCAGAAGTTCCACCCAGTGTCGCACCGGGATCGGGCTGCCCGATTGCAGATGGGTGAGGCAGCCGATGTTGGCGGTGACGATCTGTTCCGGGTCGCCGGCCTGCAGGTGGCCGAGCTTGCGGGCCTTGAGCTGGCTGGCGATCTCGGGCTGCAGGATCGAATAGGTGCCGGCCGAGCCGCAGCACAGGTGTTTTTCCGCCACCGGCGTGAGTTCGAAGCCGGCGTCGGTGAGCAGCACTTCGACGCCGCCGGTGAGCTTCTGCCCGTGCTGCAGGGTGCAGGGCGGATGGTAGGCGATGCGTTTCTGGGTGAGACGCGAGGCGCGAGGCGCGAGGGGTTTCAGCGCGGCCGCTTCGCCAACGAGGATTTCGGAAATGTCTTTTGTCGCGGCGGAAACCCGCACCGCCTTGTCCGCATAGGCGGCGTCGTCGCGCAGCAGCCAGCCGTAGTCCTTGACCATCACGCCGCAGCCGGAGGCGGTCATCACGATGGCGTCCACCCCGGCGTCGAGATGCGGAATCCAGGCGTCGATGTTGCGGCGTGCGGCGTTCAGGCCATCGTCGCGGTCGTTCAGATGATGCGCCAGCGCGCCGCAGCAGCCGGCCTCGTCCGCGGCGACCAGCGAGATGCCGATGCGGTCGAGCACGCGCGCGGCGGCGGCGTTGATGTTGGGCTTGAGGCCGGGCTGCACGCAGCCCTGCAAGACCAGCATGCGGCGTTGATGGCGCGGTGCGGGCCATGCGCCGGCGTGCTCGGCGGGCGGCACCCGCGCCTTCAGGAAACCCGGCATGAGGCCGCGCACGCCCTGGCCGAGCCTGAGTGCGCTGTTGAACAGCAGGGAGCTGCCGAGGCCGCTCTTCAGGGCCGCGCGCGTGGCGCTTGCGAGGGGACTGCGGCCGACGTTCTCCTCGACGATGTGGCGGCCGATGTCGAGCAGCTTGCCGTATTCGACGCCCGACGGGCAGGTGGTCTCGCAGTTGCGGCAGGTCAGGCAGCGGTCCAGATGCAGCTGGGTCTTGGCCGTCGGCGTCGCGCCTTCGAGCACCTGCTTCATCAGGTAGATGCGGCCGCGCGGCGAATCGAGTTCGTTGCCGAGCACCTGGTAGGTGGGACAGGTGGCGAGGCAGAAGCCGCAATGCACGCAGCTGCGCAGGATGCGCTCGGCGACCTCGCCATCGGGGGTGTTGCGGTAGGAATCGGCGATCTGGGTCTGCATGTCAGAAGTCGGGGTAGAGCCGGCCGCGGTTGAGGATGCCCCGGGGGTCGAAGCGCTGCTTGAGGCTGCGGTGCAGCGTCGCCAGCGCCGGGGCGAGCGGGGCGAAGGCGCCGTCGGCCGGCGTCTTGCCGCGGAACAGGGTGGCGTGGCCGCCCGCTTGCCCGGCGGCCTCGCGCAGCGCCGCGGCGGGCAGGTCGGACGCCAGCCAGCGCACCGCCCCGCCCCACTCGATCCACTGCGCGTCGCCCAGCTTCAGCGGCGGCGTGGTGGGCTTCACCGCCAGTCGCCACAGCGGACGCTGGTCGAAGAAGGGCGTGGCCTGGTCGCGCAGGCGCTGCCAGAACGCGCCGGCGTCCTGCAGCGGTTCGCCGCCGAGCCTCGCCTGCGCGGCGTGCACCGCGGATGCCGCGCCCGACAGCCGCAGCGTCAGCAGGCCGGCGTGCCACGAGCTTGCCGACAGCGGCAGCGGCAGTCCCGCCCACTGGTTCATCCTCAGGATCGCGGCGGCTTCGTCGAGTTCGAACTGCAGGGTGGTTTCCAGCGACGGTTGCGGCAGCACCTTGAGCGAGACTTCGGTGATCAGGCCGAGCGTGCCGAGCGCGCCGACCATCAGGCGCGACACGTCGTAGCCGGCGACGTTCTTGATCACCTGGCCGCCGAAGCGCAGCGGCTGGCCGGTGCCGTCGATCAGGCGCACGCCGAGCACGAAGTCGCGCACCGCGCCGGCGTAGGGCCGGCGCGGGCCGGACAGGCCGGCGGCGATGCTGCCGCCGAGCGTGGCCGCATCGCCGAAGTACGGCGGCTCGAACGCCAGCATCTGCTTCTGTTCGGCGAGCAACGCCTCGATCTCGGCGAGCGGGGTGCCGGCGCGGGCGGTCAGCACCAGCTCCTTCGGCTGGTAGTCGACCACGCCGGTGAGCGCGCGCGTGCTCAGGACTTCCCCTTCATCGGCATTGCCGTAGAAGGTCTTGCTGCCGCCGCCTTGTATGACGAGCGGCGTATTCGCCGCATGGGCCGAGCGAATGCGATCAAGAAATTCGCTCAACATCAAAACCTCGGCAATTCCGGATGCGCCAGTTGCCCGCCGTGGACGTGCATCGCGCCCCACTCGGCGCAGCGGTGCAGTTCGGGCACGGCCTTGCCGGGGTTGAGCAGTTTGGCGGGGTCGAACGCCGCCTTCACCTCGTGGAAGCGGGTCAGCTCGGGCGTGGCGAACTGCGCGCACATCTGGTTGATCTTCTCCAGCCCGACGCCGTGCTCGCCGGTGATGGTGCCGCCGACTTCGACGCACAGTTCGAGAATTTTTCCGCCGAAGCTTTCGGCTTTTTCGAGCTCGCCGGGCTGGTTGGCGTCGAACAGGATCAGCGGGTGCAGGTTGCCGTCACCGGCATGGAACACGTTGGCGACGGCGAGACCGAATTCCGCGCTCATCTCGCTGATGCGCTGCAGCACGTGGGGCAGCTGGGCGCGCGGGATGGTGCCGTCCATGCAGTAGTAGTCGGGCGCCAGCCGCCCGACGGCGGGGAAGGCCGCCTTGCGCCCGGCCCAGAATTTCAGCCGCTGTTCCTCGCTGTCGGCGGTGCGGATCTCGGTCGCGCCCGAGGCTTCGAGCACCTGGCGCACGGTGTAGATGTCGGCCGACACTTCCTCGTTGACGCCGTCGACCTCGCACAGCAGCAGCGCCTCGCAATCGAGCGGATAGCCGGCGTGGACGAAGGCCTCGGCGGCCTGAATGGCGAGGCGGTCCATCATTTCCAGTCCGGCCGGGATCACCCCGGCGGCGATGATGTTGCCGACCGCCGCGCCGGCCTTCGCCACGTCGTCGAACGCCGCCAGCACCACCTGCGCGCGCTCGGGGCGCGGCAGCAGCTTGACGGTGACTTCGGTGATCACCGCCAGCATGCCTTCCGATCCGGTCAACAGCGCGAGAAGGTCGTAGCCGGGGGCGTCGAGCGCGTCGCTGCCGATTTCCAGCAGCTGGCCGTCGATGGTCCAGGCGCGCAGCTTCTGGATGTTGTGCACCGTGAGGCCGTATTTCAGGCAGTGCACGCCGCCGGAGTTCTCCGCCACGTTGCCGCCGATCGAGCAGGCGATCTGCGACGAGGGATCGGGCGCGTAGTAGAGGTTGTGCTGCGCGACGGCCTCCGAGATCGCGAGGTTGCGCACGCCGGGCTCCACCACCGCGGTGCGGGCGAGCGGGTCGATCGCCTTGATGCGGTTGAGCTTGGCCAGCACCAGCAGCACCGCGCCGTCGACCGGAAGGGCGCCGGCGGCAAGGCCGGTGCCGGCGCCGCGCGCCACCACCGCGACCCCGTTCTCATGGCACAGCTGCAGGACCGCCGCCACCTGCGCCTCGTTCTCCGGCAGCGCCACCACGTCAGGGACGTTGCGGTAGGCGGCAAGGCCATCGCTCTCGAAGGGCAGCAGATCCTCGCGCTCGTTGAGCACGCAATGGGCCGGCAGCAGGCTGCGCAGTTGGGAGAGAAAGGCGGGGCTGATCATGGCCAAAACGGAAGCGGTCAGGCTGCGAGTTTAGCCGGGCTCGCCTGCGCGCGCGAGGGCGCGAGGCGCCGGTAGGCCTCCGCCAGCGCGGCGTCGCCGCCGACGTTGCCGGGGAAGATCACCACCGGCAGGGTCGGCAGCCGATGCCACGGCGGCGTCTGCACCACCGTGACGCCGGGCAGGATCTGCCCCAGCACGCGCGATGCGGTGAGTGCGAGCCCGGTCGACAGCACGTCGTTGGAGGTGATGCCGCCCTTGCTGATGAGAAAGCCGAGCGTTTCCGGCAGCCGCTGCACCACGTCCATCAGCGTTGCGGAGACCGCTTCGCCGAAGGCGAGGCGCTCGGCGGTGCCAGCGAACTTGAGTTCGCTGCGGCTGGTGAAGACGACTGGCGTGAGGCCCTGTGCGTGGGCGTGGGCGATGCTCGCCGCCAGTTCCTCGACCACCGCGGCGCGGCCGGCCGGCAGGCGGGCGACGTCGAGCGGCAGGCCGATCACGCCGCGCTCTTTCAGCAGCTGCGTCAGCTGTGCCGTGGTTTTCGCCACGTGCGAGCCGACCACGACCGCGCCGGGCCGGCCGTCGCGCACCAGGGCGGCGAAGGATTCGGCGGCGACCGGCTGCGGCGGCAGCTTCGCCAGCGCGGTCAGCAGCGAAGCCGCACTGCGGAACAAGAGCCGTTTGCCTCCGGCTGCCGCCTTCAGCACGGCGTCGGCGAAGACGCGGTAGTCGTCCGGCGTTTCGCCGTCGACCGCGCCGACGGCGTTGTTCGCGAGCGAAGCGAGCCAGGCGCCGGCACGGCCGGCGCGCAGGTCGGCAAGCGTCAGGCGCGCCACATCTTTGGCCGCGATGCGGCCGCCGGTCTTCTCGGCGACGTAGTCGGGCAGGAACGCGGTCGTGTAGCCGAACACCGAGTCGCGCGCGAACTCGGTCGCGTGGGTCGGCACCGGCGTGCCGTCGACGATGAGGTAGTGGGTGCCGTCGCGCGTGATGCGTCCGCCCTCGAAGAAGCCGGGGGTCAGGAGCGTCGCGTCGAACGGTCCGAGGATCTCGTCCATGACGTCGGTCTCGACCGGATAGTGGCCGCGCAGGGTCGAATCCGAGCGCGACACGAACAGCACCGGCCCGGCGTAATCGGCGAGCGCGGCCTTGAGGTTGCCGCACACTTCGCGCGTGACGTCGGCGGCGCGCGCGGCGTCCATGCCGCGCGTGTTGGTCAGCACGAAGAACAGCGGCGCCGCGTCGGCCAGCGCCGTCTTCAGCGTGGCGACGTCCCAGCGCGTCAACAGCAGGCAGGAATGCACGGTCTGCGAGCCGGTGGGGTCGTCGTCGAGAACGATGATTTTCGGGTTCATGGTGTTGACCTTTCATGTCCGCGAATGCGCGGGCGCGCATTCGCGGAGAGCTTTCACGCCGCCGCCCACTCCAGCATTGCCAGCGCGCGCTCGTGCATCGCCTGCGCGTTCATGCCATTGAAGTCGAACAGCTGCTGCGGGCTGGCGGTGGTCTCGCCGCGCTTCCAGCAGAACACGTCGCGCTCGCGCGCCTGGCTGCGCAGCAAAACAGGCTCGAGCGGCGCCGATGGGCCGCCGGTGACGCCGATCAGCACGTCGCCGTGGAACATCGCGCGGAAGGCGTCGTCGCCCATGAAGCGGCCGTCGGGTTCGGACACGCTGTCCCACAGCACGTCGGTCGGGCGGTAGAGGCGGCGCGGGTTGACCACGGCGACGATGCGCGAGCCGATGCCGGCTTCGGCGAGCTTGTCGGCGGCGGCGAACACCGGCTGCAGCACCATGTCGCCGGTCACCGCGAACACCACGCTGTGCGAGCCCGGGCGTTCCTGCAGCACCATCGCGCCGTCGTCGATCGCCTGGCGGCTCTGCGCCATCGTGGCGTGGACCGGCAGCGGCGACTTCGACGCGGTGATGACGATGCCCTTGTTGTGCTGGCGCAAGGCCCAGTCGTAGCTCGCCTGGATCATGTTGGCGTCGACCGGGAACAGCGGATAGACGTTGCCGTTGCGCATCATCGCGGCGAAGTAGCTTTCGATCTCCGGGCGCTGGTGGGTCCAGCCATTGCGGCCCTGCTCCAGCGCGCCGGCGGTGAACAGGCACACCGTGGCGGGGGTGGCGCGGCGCAGTTCGGCCATCGCCTGCGTCACCGTCTGCCAGATCGGCAGACCGTTGATGGCGAAGGATTCGTAGCTGCACCACAGGCTGCGGCCGCCGAACAGCGACACGCCCACCGCGAGGCCGGCGCAGGCGTCCTCGTTGAGCGGCTCGTAGACCTGGCCGGATGGCCCTTGGAAATACAGGTCGTCGGCAGTCGGGTGACGGATCGTCAGCGCCTTGTTGATGTTGGCCATGCCCGAGGCTTCGTTGCCGTCGGCGTTGGTCACCACGAACAGCGGGTCGCGCTTGCCGACTTCGCCGACCACGTGGCCGAAGGCGGTGGTGGGGATGTGGTTCTCGCCGACCGCGAATTCGGTGAGCGGCAGGCCGTCGAGGCTGGGCAGCGCGCGCGCAGTTTCGGTCACCGCGACCTTGGCGGCAGGGCCGCCGCCGGCGTGGCGGAAGTTCTCGCGGGTCACTTTCCACGCCTGGATCGGCAGCGCGCGGCGCTGCAGTCCGGATTTCACGTCGTCGGAGTCGAGCGTGTGGTGGGCGTAGAGGTTGTGCGACTTGGCGCCGGTGGCGTGCACGCCCGCGCCTTTCAGCTGCTTGACGATGAGGCAGGCGCGGCGGCCGGACAGTGCGCTCTTCGCGGCAGTGTCGGCGGCTTTCAGGATCGCGCCGGTGAAGGCCATGCGCTGCTTGAAATCGAACGTCGTCGAGTCGGCGTACACCGGTGCGTCGGCGCCGCCGAAGTCGCGGGCGTCGACCAGGTGCACCTCGTCGAAGCCGTGGGCGCGCCAGTAGGCGGCCATGCGGCCGTTGTCCCACAGCGACACCATGCTGTGGTGCTCCTGCGAATAGCCGTTCCACACCAGCACCGGCAGGTAGTTGGTGACGTCGGGGTAGGCGGTAGCGAAGTGCTGGAACGCGCTCATGATGTAGGGCTCGCCCAGCCCGCCGTCGCCGATGGTGACCGGGAACAGCTTGTCGCGGTACAGGTAGGCGCCCGCCAATGCGAAGTGCTGGCCCTGGCCGAGCGGGCCGGCGGGTGCCAGCAGGCCGGGGATCGCGCCGGAGAGGTGGCCCAGCAGGCCGTGGCGCTCGCGGAAGCGCGTACGCATCTCTGAAACGGAATGGATGCCCATGTCCTCCAGCGAGGTGTCGAGGAACATCGCCGAATAGAAGCCGGGCGCGTGGTGGCCGACCTCGGTCACCATGTTGCGGTGGCCCAGGAGATGCAGCGCGGCGACCGCGTCGGCGCTGGAGGCGAAGCCGCCGGGGTGGCCGGACGACTTGCTGCCGGTGACCTGCAGGGTCAGGTAGCGCAGCGCGTCGGCGGCGAGCAGGGTCTGGTAGACCGATGCTTCGCTGGTGGCGTCGGGCAGCGCGGGCTGGCCGGGGCCCAGCAGCGGCGCGGCGCCCAGGCGGTCGATCTCGGGGAAGCTGTCGGCGAAATACTGGATGCCTTCGCAGAAGGCGGGCAAGGTTTCGGGGGTGGGCTGCATCTGGGCGCTCATGGTATGGCCTTTCACAATATGAAAATGTTTCGCGTCATGTGAAACGATGACCTATTGAAGCAGTAAATTGCATGAACTTTCACTATGCGTGATAAATTTTCACTTTATGAAAAACGCAAGCTCCTCCATACAAGTGCTCGACCGCGCCATGGCGCTGGTCGGCGTCCTTTCCCGCGCGCCGGGTCCGATCAGCCTGACCCGCCTGGCGGAACAGGCCGATCTGCACACCGCCAGCGCGCACCGCATCCTCGGCGCAATGATGGCGCATGGCCTGGTCGAGAAAACCGGCGCCGGCGAATACGACCTCGGCGTGCGTTGGCTCGAAGTGGGGAATCGCTTGCGCTCGCGTCTGAACATTAGGCAGGTGGCGATGCCGTTCATGCAGCAACTGGCCGAACTGACCGGCGAGACGGTCAACCTGATCGTGCGGCGCGGCGATGAGGCGGTCTACGTCGAACGCGTGTCGGGCGGGCAGACGCTGATCCAGGTGGTGCAGGTGGTCGGCGCGCACGCACCCCTGCACGTCACCGCCGTCGGCAAGATCTTCCTCGCCGAGGACAGCGCCAGCGGCGTGATGGGCTACGCCGAGCGCACCGGCCTGCCGGCCTACACGCCGAACACGCTGACCACGCTGGAGCGCCTCAAGGCCGAACTCGAAACCATACGCCGCGAGCAGCTGGCCCATGACCGCGAGGAAGCCGAGCTGGGCGTTGCCTGCATCGGCGCGCCGGTGCGCGATGCCGACGGCAAGCTGGTTGCCGGGCTGTCGATCTCGGCGCCGGCCGATCGCCACAAACCGGGCTGGGCCGAGGCGCTCAAGCAGGCGGCTGAGCGCAGTGGCGCGGCGCTGGGCTATCGCGGCGACGCCTGAGAACCCGGGCGGCAGCGCAAAACCCTTGCCGCGCGAGGTCTTTGTTGGCAATGTGGCGGCCATGACCGCCGACCCTGCACCTTTCGCCGCCACCCGCTACCAGTTCGCCGCCTGGCTGATGATGGCAGCCGGGCTGCTGCTCGTCCTGCAGCTCCACTTGCTGCCTGCGCTGCTGGCCGGCCTGCTGGTGGCGCAACTGGTGCATCTGCTGGCGCCGCGTTTTGTCATCGGCCGCCTCGACCACATCTGGGCCAAGGTGCTGGTGGTGTCGCTCATCACCCTGACCGTACTGGGCGCGCTGGGCGGATTGACGGCGGGGGTGATCCTGTATCTGCGCACCGAAGGCGGGCTCGCCGGGCTGCTGACGAAAATGGCCGAGATCATCGAAAATTCGCGCGAACTGCTGCCGCTGTGGGCGGCCGAGTGGCTGCCGCAGGGCGACGAGTCGGTGATCCGCGCGGGGCTGGTCGAATGGCTGCGCACCCATGCGCAGGATATCCGCAAGCTCAGCGGCGACGCCGGGCGCGGCCTGCTGCACTTCATCATCGGCCTGATCATCGGCAGCTTCGTGGCGCTGCGCGAAGCGCGTCCGCATCAGGCGCTGGCACCGCTGGCGCAGGCCATGTGCGAACGGGTGAACCGCCTGGGCGAGGCGTTTCGCCGGGTGGTGTTTGCGCAGATGCGCATCTCGGCGCTCAATGCGCTGCTGACCGCGGCTTACCTGCTGCTGGTGCTGCCGGCGTTCGGGGTGCATCTGCCCTTCACCAAAACCATGATCGTCGTCACCTTCGTCGTCGGCCTGCTGCCGGTGCTGGGCAACCTCATTTCCAATACGGTCATCGTCGTCATTTCGCTGTCGCATTCGCTGCACGTCGCGGCGGCTTCGCTGGCGTTCCTGGTCGTCATCCACAAGCTCGAATATTTCGTGAATGCCCGTATCATCGGTGGGCAGATCCAGGCGCGTGCGTGGGAACTGCTGATCGCCATGCTGGTGATGGAGGCCGCCTTCGGCGTGCAGGGCGTCATTGCCGCGCCGATCATCTACGCGTATATCAAAAAAGAATTGTCCGACCGGGAGCTCATTTAATGTCCAACGACACCGAATCACTCGTCATCACCGCCAGCGGGGAAGACAAAATAGGCCTGGTGGAAGGTTTCACCCGCCGCATTTCGGACAGCGGCTGCAACATCGAGGAGTCGCGGATGGCCGCGCTGGGCGGGCGTTTCGCGCTGCTGATGCGCGTTTCGGGCAGCTGGGACGCGCTGGCCAAGCTGGAAGCGCGGCTTCCCGCCGTCGCCGAAGAGCTGGGCCTCTCACTCACCCAGCAGCGCACCCGCCCCACGCGTGCCGACAAGCCGCTGATTCCCTACACCGTCGAAGTCGCCGCGCTCGACCAGCCCGGCATCGTCAACAGCCTCGCCAACTTCTTCGCGCGGCTGCACATCAACATCGAAGCGCTCGACACCGAAACCTACCCCGCCCCGCACACCGGCGCGCCGATGTTCGCCGTCCACATGACGCTGGGCATCCCCGCCGACGCCCACATCGCCACCCTGCGCGGCGATTTTCTGGATTACTGCGACGACCAGAATCTGGATGCGACCTTCGAGCCGGTGCGGATGTGACGCAGCATGCGGCGGCAGCGCTGCCCGCCGTCCGCAACGCAGTTGCCTGATTATTCGCCTTCGCTGACGCCGAGTTCGCTGTAGAACAGCGACAGCGCATCGTCCTGCCGGTTGGTGAGCGGCAGGCCGCGCACCAGGGCCGCTTCCACGCGCGCGGCCTGCAAGGCGGGACGGTCGATGACGGCGGGATACAGGCGGCAGTGCTTTTCGAGCAGTTCGGCCTGGCGGCAGGCGCAGGCCTCGAACGCGCCGCGGGCGGCGGCATCGAGATGCGGCAGCAACAGCATCCAGGGCGCCTGCCAGGCATGGTAGTCGTGCACCAGCCGGGCGTGGGCGGCATCCATGCCGGCGGTGGCGATGAACAGCGGCGGGAAGGCGTCGGCCTCCAGCACGCGTCCGTGCAGGGCGTTGCCGCCTGGCAGCGTGTGCAGCCCCAGCCCGGCACCGTCGTCCGAGCGGCGGAACCACTGCGCCACGCCGCTGGCGAGACTGTTCACATAGCGCGTCAGGTAGCCGCCGGCGGATCCGTCGAGACCGGCAATCGCCGCGCTCCGGAAATGTTCCTTCGCAGCCATGCCGGCGCGCCAGTCGAGCGGCGGCCTAGTGTCGGTTTCGCTGTCGGTGCACACGCTGTGCAGCAGCGCCAGCGGCTGGTCGCGGCGGTCGAGCAGCCAGAGCTCGAATTGATCGCGGAAGGCGAACGGCACCGCGCGATGCGCCTTGAGCAGGTGCTCGTAGATCACCGCGCCCATGTCTTCGAGCCGCCTGAAATCGTCCGACGGGTACAGCGGCCCGCGCTTCAGCCCCGTTTCCGCCGACCAGTGGCCGTAGCGGATGTCGGAAATCTGCGCCCGCCGTCCGGCGCGCCCCAGGTCGTCGAGCAGCGCGTCGTTGGCGACATAGATGTCCCACTCGATGCCGTCGGTGGTGACTGCCTCGGCCGAGCGGTAGCGAATGACGTGCACTGCCCCGCGAAACGGGTTGAGCAGGCGCTGGGCGTAGCATTCGATCTGCATGAAAGCGGACTCTACATCAACTGCCGGCATGCCTGGTCGTCCCGCAGATCATGGCCTGGTCTGGCCGGACGACGCGTCGTTTCCGCTCGCGCTCATCCAGGCAAACAGCGATGCGCGCATCGCCTCTTCCACCGGCATGTCGATCGGCTGCACCCAGCCGCGCGGCACGAAAACCGTGTAGCCGCCGATCATGTAGCCCATCGGCAGATAAACCGCCACGCGGTCGCCCTGCAGGAAACCGCCAGGCAGGTCATCGACGCGCTGGCGCGTGAGCAGTCCCACCAGTTCGAGATCCTGCCCCGGTATCCTGAGCGCCACCACCATTTGCTGGCTGGCCGGGCTGCGGCGCGGTGAAAAATAATCGGCAAAATCCTTCAGCGAAGAATAGATGCTCTTGACCACCGGCAGGTTGGTGAAGGGCAGTTCCACCAGCGACAGCAGCCTGCCCGCGCCGCGTTGCGACACCAGAAAACCGAGCAGGAAGATACCGCTGATACCCAGCAGCAAGCCCATCCCCGGCACGTAGAATTCGCCGATGAAGGGCCGGATCAATTGCATGGCCAGCGTCTCGGTCCAGCGCAGGAAAACATAAAGCAGATAGATGGTCAGCCCGAGCGGCAGGGCGGTGATCAGGCCGCGAAAAAAATATTGATAGAGGTGCTTGGTCAATTCTGGACTCCGCAAGTGTTGCCGAAACCGGGCTGCCCGTTGTCACTAGCATAATAGCGGGGCGTTGTTAGAATTCCCGCACGTGTTCATTCTCCGGAGAACCCCCATGAAAGCCCCTGCCCTGATCGCCCTTGCCTTGCCCGTGCTGCTTGCCGGTTGTGCCAGCGGCCCCAGCGCCGAAGAACAGGCCGCCATGGTGGCGGACGCGCGCAAGGCCGCCGCCGCGCTGACGCAGAGGCTCGGCGGCGAACTGAAAACGGCGCTCGGCGAAAAGGGCGCGGAGGGGGCGATCGGCGTATGCAAGGAGCGTGCGCCGCAGATCGCGGCCGAGGTATCGAAACAGTTCGGCCTGCAGGCTACGCGCGTCAGCCCGAAAAACCGCAATCCGGCCGCCGTGCCCGACGCGTGGGAGGCCGAAGTCCAGACCGGGCTGGAAAAACGGCTGGCCGCGGGGGAAAAGCCCGAGACGCTCGACACCTGGCAAATCGTCGCCACGCCGACCGGCAAGCAGTTCCGCTACGCCAAGGCGCTGCCGGTGCTGCCGTTGTGCCTGACCTGCCACGGCGACCCGGCCGCGATTCCCGCTGGCGTGAAAGCGCGCCTTGCCGCAGATTACCCGCTCGACAAGGCCACGGGCTATGCCCCCGGCATGGTGCGCGGCATCGTCTCGATCAAGCGCCCGCTGTAAACCGGCCGGCAAAATTTGCGTGAACGGGCTTCAGTCCTGCGCGGTGGCGCCGATAATTATGCTGATGCGCCCAAGCTTGTTGTGGAGGAATGTAGCGTGCTGAATCGTCTTGTCGGAATGTGGTCGGGGGGCCGGGATAATGCAACGCCGCCGCCGCAGGGTGCCGTGCCGTCCGCACCGGAGTCGGCAGCCAGGCCGGTGGCCAAAGCGCCTTCGGTGATGCGTCGCGAGGCCATGCTGGGCCGCGACCAGAAGGTGGCGGCTTACACCTTCATGTTGCGCCGCGCGCCGGATGACCAGCGCGATATGGCTCTGCCCGACATGCAGCGGCTCTACGACGAAACCTTGCTCGGCAACCTGCAGCGCATGGATATCGCGCGCCTGCTGGGGCAACGCCTGGCATTTGTGCCGGTTGTGCCGGCCAGCCTGTCGCTTCCGCTGATCGATACCTGGCCCGCTGCCGGCACGGTGTGGGTTCTGAAGATCGACAGCCAGACCCCGATCGACGATTCCCTGCTTGCCCGGCTGGCCGAGCTGAAGGCGCGCGGATTCGGTTTCGCCCTGCATGCCGACATGGCGGTGGGGGCCGGGCGGCATGCGCTGTTGCAGCTTGCGGATTATGTGCTGATGGACGTCGGCAGCGAGGACATTCCCGCCATCACCGCGCAAATGGCAGCGGTGTCCAAGGTGGCGGCCGGAAAACGCTTTGTGGCGACCGAGGTGCAAACGCTGGAAGCGTTCCACATGTGCCACAAGCTGCAGTTCGCCCTGTTCATGGGGCCTTTCATCACCCGCCGCGAAACGCTCGACACCCCGGTCATGGGGCCGTCCCGCGCCAAGGTGCTGGACCTGATGAACCGGGTGCGCACCGGCGCCGAGCAGCCTGAACTGGCCGGGCACTTCCGCCAGGATCCGGCGTTGTCGGTGCGTCTGCTGCGCTACGTCAACTCCCCCGGCATGGGCTTGATGAGCAAAATCGGCGGCATCGAGCAGGCGCTGATGGTGATGGGACAGGACAAGCTCTATCGCTGGCTGACGCTGATCCTGTTTACCGGCGGCCAGACCCAGGAACTCGATCAGGCGGTGCTGGAGAATGCCCTGGTGCGCGGCCGGGTGGCCGAGCAGCTGGCCGGGCGCGCGCTGTTCGCCAAGGCGCGCGACGAGATTTTCGTCGCCGGGCTGTTTTCGCTGCTCGACGTGGTGATGCGCATGCCGATGGAGCAGGTGTTGAAGCAGATCAGCCTGCCCGCCGAAATCACCGAGGCCATCGTCTCGCAACGCGGGCCGTATGCGCCCTATCTGGCGCTGGCGATCGCCTGCGAGCAGGACGACCAGAGCAGTCTCGATGCCCTGGCCGGGCAGATCGGCCGCGACGTGGCCGACATCAACGCCGTGCACATGGATGCGCTGCTGTGGGCGCAACAGCTGTCCGCCGACGTATGAACTGAACATGGCGGCCGTTTCCGGCGCCGCCGCCGCCGCGTGGTGTGTCTACATGCTGCGTTGCGCCGACGGCTCGCTCTACACCGGCATCACCACCGACCTTGTGCGCCGCGTCGCCGAACACAACGGCACCGGCGCGGCGGGTGCGCGCTACACCCGCAGTCGCCGTCCGGTGCAGCTGGTCTATGCCGAAGCCGCCGCCAACCGCGCCGAGGCGACGCGGCGCGAAGCGGCGATCAAGCAGCTGGATCGCGCAGGCAAGCTGGCGCTGTGCGCGCCGGTCGCGTAAGCCTTCCCGCCCGTTTCAGGCGCCGTTCATGCCGTTCAGGCGTGCGTTGAGTTGCGGAATGGCCGCCTCCATCGCGCGCCGTCCGGCGTCGATGGCGACGTCGGCGCGGTGGAATTCCATCAGGCCCAGGTTCGCGAGCAGCGGCGTCACCATCACGTCGGCCGGATCGCCGGCCAGCCGGCTGCGGGTAATCAGCACCTGCATGATGTTGATGCTGCTCGCCAGCACGTCGAGCATGGCCGGCGGTCTGGGGCCGTTGCCGGAATTGAGGCCGAGCTGCGACATGCCGGTCTGGATGCGTGCCATCACGCTGTCGGTCAGGTTTTCGGGATTGGCCGGGGCGCGCTTGCGCGCTGCGGCGGCGGGCCGGGGCTTGAGGTGGCGCCCCAGCAGGTCGGCGTTCAGATCCACCGCAATCACCAGGTCGGCCCCCATCGCCCGGCACAGCGACACCGGCACTGGATTGACCAGGCCGCCGTCGACCAGCCAGCTGCCGTCGCGCTGCGCTGGGGTGAACAGTCCGGGCAGCGCGATCGAGGCGCGCACCGCGTCCGACACCCCGCCCTCGCGCAGCCACACTTCGCGGCCGCGCTGCAGGTCGGTGGCGACGGCGCCGAACGGGCGCGCCAGTTCGCGGATGTCGCGATCGACGAAGTGGCTGCGGAAGAATTCGATCAGCTTGTCGCCCTTGATCAGCCCGCCGCCGAGCGAAAAGTCGAGAAAGCTCACCACGGTCTGTACGCGCAGGCTGCGTACCCAGGCCTCCAGCCGGTCGAGTTCGCCGCCCACGTAGGCGGCGCCCACCAGCGCGCCGATCGAGGTGCCGCAGACCAGATCGGGCTCGATGCCGGCGTCGGCCAGCGCGCGGATGACGCCGATGTGCGCCCAGCCGCGCGCCGAGCCGCCGCCGAGGGCGAGGCCGATGCGCGGGCTCATTGCAGCGCTGCCGCCCGCGGCACCACCAGCCGCACATAATCCAGCGCTTCGTAATTGCGGATTTGCGCCGGCCCCGACGGCGCCACATCGACATAGTCTGGAAAGGCCTCCGGCGCCACGCCGCGCCAGCCGGCATAGGTTTCGCACACATGCAGCGGGATGCCTTCGTCGCGCACCAGGCTCTCGGCCAGTTGGTGCGCCGTCGCGTTGCCCTCGCGTTGCGCGGTTTGCAGCGCGAACATTTCCTGTCCGTGGGCCACCAGCGCCATCGGCATGCCAGGAAAGCGCGCCTTCAGCCGCTGCGCGGCGCGCTTGACCCAGGGCAGCGCTTGGTCGAGCGCCTGCGGGTCGCGGTCGACGATTTCGAACACCACCCCGGGCGGCGCCGCGCCACGCGCCAGCAGGGCATCGAGGCTTGCCGCCGAGACGGCGGGCAGCCAGGCCAGGATGGCCAGGGCAGACAACAGAAAACGCAGCATTCAGGATCCTTTCCCAGGGTGTCGAACAGGCAGCCGGCGCCGGCAGGCGCGGCCCGCCCATTGTCGGCCAGCTGCGCCGAAAAATGTAGCCGGGCGAGGCTGGCCTGCCGGACGAGGGCTGGCCGCGCTCATGCAGCGCGGCTTAATCCGCTTCGCGCTCGGGGCTGCAGCACTGAATCTGGCTGGCCGCGGGCGGCTGGCTCAGGATGGCGCCGGTGACCGGATTGGGGCGGAATACGGTGCAGCCCTTGAGGCCGAGCGCGTGCGCCTGGCGGTAGAGATCCTCGAAGCGCTCGAACGGCGTGTCGGCGGCGACATTGATGGTCTTGGAGATCGCGTTGTCGACCAAGGGCTGCAGCGCGGCCTGCATCTGCAGGTGGGCGAGCGGGTCGATCCGGTGCGCCTCGATCAGGGCCGGCGGGATGCCCGCCCCGCCCCGCTGCTGCCACAGCTGGCAGGCGTAATCGACCACGCGATGGCTGCGATAGGCGCCGTCGCTTGCCAGCACGCGGCGTTCGGCGGCGGCCGCGAAAACCGGCTCGATGCCGCTGGAAAGGTTGTTGGCCAGCAGGCTGATGGTGCCGGCCGGCGCGATCGCCAGCAGATGGCTGTTGCGGATGCCGTGCGCGGCGATGGCGGCGCGAATATCGGCCGGCAGGCGGGCGGCGAAGCCGCTGGCCAGAAACGGCCCGGCGTCGAATTCCGGGAAGGCGCCCTTCTCGCGCGCCAGCTCGATCGATGCGCGATAGGCGGCATCGCGGACCGTCTGCATCGCGCGCGTCGCCAGCGTGCGTGCAGCCTCGCTGTCGTAGCGCAGGCCGAGCAGCACCAGCGCATCGGCCAGCCCGGTGATGCCCAGCCCGATGCGCCGCTTGCGATGCGCCTCCTCAGCCTGCGCCGGCAGCGGGTAGCGCGAGACCTCGATGACGTCGTCGAGAAAGCGCACCGCGAGCGTCGCCGCGGCGGCCAGCGCGTCCGCGTCGAGCCGGGCATCGGCGGCGAACGGCGACACCACGAACGCCGCAAGATTGAGCGAGCCGAGGTCGCAGGCGCCGTAGGGCGGCAGCGGAATTTCGCCGCAGGGATTGGTGGCGGTGAGCGTTTCGCGGTCGGCCAGCGTGTTGTCGCGGTTGATGGCGTCGACGAACAGCACGCCCGGTTCGGCGGTGTCGTAGGCCGCGCGCAGGATGCGCTGCCACAGCTCGCGCGCCTTCAGCGTGCGCGCGTTCGCGAGGCCGGGAAACGCCAGCGGCCAGTCGCGGTCGTCCGCCACCGCAGCCATGAAGGCGTCGCTGACCTGCACCGACAGGTTGAAATGGCGCAGCGCCGCGGGGTCGCGCTTGGCATCGACGAAGGTCTCGATGTCCGGATGGTCGCAGCGCAGCGTCGCCATCATCGCGCCGCGCCGCGCGCCGGTCGACAGCATGGTGGCGCACATGGCGTCCCAGATGTGCATGAACGACACCGGCCCGGAGGCGATGCTGCCGGTGGCGGCAGCCACCATGCCGGCCGGGCGCAGGGTGGAAAAATCGTAGCCCACCCCGCCGCCGTGCTGCATGGTGAGCGCGCCTTCCTTCAGCGCCTCGAAAATGCTCACCAGGTCGTCGGCGATCCCGCCCATGACGAAGCAGTTGAGCAGCGTCACCCGGTGGCCGCTGCCGGCGCCGGCGAGAATGCGCCCGCCGGGGAGGAAGCGGAAATTCTCCAGCAGTGCGAGAAAGCGCCCGGCCCAGGCCTCGCGCTCGCAGCTTTCCGCCGCCGCAATCGCCAGCGCCACGCGCTGCCAGCTGGCGCGGATGCCGGCTTCGCCCGGCGCGCGATAGCGGGTCTCCCAGATGTGGCGGGAGATCTCCATGCTGAAGGGATCGGGTGTGCTCATGCGGCGATGGAAGCGGCGTTTGAGGCATCATCTGTCTACGTTCGTCTATTGAGCATAGCCGCTTTGCCCCTTCCCATGATGGTTTCGTCCCACCCCTATTCCGCGCTGACCCCCGACTGCGCGCTCGATGCGCTCGACAGCACCGGCTTGCGCGCGGATGGCCGCCTGCTGGCCTTGAACAGCTACGAGAACCGCGTCTACCAGATGGGCGTCGAGGATGCCGCCCCGGTGGTGGTCAAGTTCTACCGCCCCGAGCGCTGGAGCGACGCCGCGATCCTGGAGGAACACGCGTACACGATCGAGCTCGCCGCGCGCGAAGTTCCGGTGGTGGCGCCGCTGCAACTGAATGGCGCCACCCTGCATGCCCATGCCGGTTTCCGTTTCGCGGTGTACCCGAAGCAGGGCGGGCGCATGCCCGAATTCGACCGCGCCGGCACCCTGCAGCGGATGGGGCGCTTCCTCGGGCGCATTCACGCCGTCGGTGCGACGGCGGGGTTTTCGCAGCGGCCGCCGCTTGACATCGAGACCTTCGGCTATGCGTCGCGCGATTTCCTGCGCAGCGGCAGCTGGCTGCCCGCCGATCTGGCCGTGGCGTGGGACAGCGTGGTCGCGCATGCCCTGCAAAGCGTGGCGTATTGCTACGAGCGCGCCGGCGACGTCCGTGCCATCCGCCTGCACGGCGACTGCCATGCAGGCAACGTGCTGTGGACCGAGGCCGGACCGCATTTCGTCGATTTCGACGACTGCCGCATGGGCCCCGCGGTGCAGGATCTGTGGATGCTGCTGTCGGGCGAGCGCGGCGAGCAGCAGGCGCAGATGAACGAGATCCTGGCGGGCTACGAGGACTTCGCCGAATTCGATCCGCGCGAGCTGCATCTGGTCGAAGCGCTGAGAACCCTGCGCCTGCTCCACTACGCGGCCTGGCTTGCGCGCCGCTGGGACGACCCGGCGTTTCCGGCCGCGTTTCCGTGGTTCAATACGCAGCAATACTGGCAGGCGCGCATCCTCGAATTGCGCGAGCAGATCGCGCTGATGGACGAGCCGCCGCTGGTGGTTTGAAAGACAACATTTATCCGCGAAGGGCGCGGATAAAAGGGGTAGAGAATGTGCGGCATAGCAGGTGAATTCCGGTTCGACAACACGGCGCCCGAGGCGGCGGCGATGGCGCGCATGCTGGCGAAACTGGCGCGGCGCGGGCCGGATGCCGAAGGCCAGCACGCCGACGGGCCGGTGCGGCTGGGCCACCGGCGGCTGGCGATCATCGACCTGTCGCCGCGCTCGGCCCAGCCGATGCTCGACGCCGCGACCGGCACCGCGCTGGTGTTCAACGGCACCATCTACAACTACCCGGAACTGCGCGCCGAACTGATCGCGCGCGGCCATGCCTTTCATTCCGACGGCGACACCGAAGTCATCCTGCGCGCGTTTCTGGAGTGGGGCGACGCCTGCGTCGAGCGCCTGCATGGCATGTTCGCGTTCGCCATCTGGAACCGCGAGACGCTGCTGCTGGCACGCGACCGCCTCGGCATCAAGCCGCTGTATTACAGCGAGAATCTCGGCAGCTTCCGCTTCGCTTCGACCCCGCAGGCGCTGATCGCCGCAGGCGGCGTCGACACCGGCATCGACGCCGTCGCGCTGCATCATCTGTTTACGCTGCATGCGGTGGTGCCGGCGCCGCGCACCATTTTCAACGGCATCCGCAAGCTGGCGCCAGGGACGACGCTGACGGTGAACGCGCGCGGCGAACTCAGCCATCGCAAATACTGGTCGCTCAAGGCGCAGCGTCCGGCGGTGCCGAAGAGCGAGGCCGAATGGACCGAGGCGATTCACGAAAGCCTCAGGCAGGCGGTGAAAAAGCGCATCGAGATCGCCGACGTCAAGGTCGGCGTGCTGCTTTCCGGCGGCCTCGATTCGAGCCTGCTGGTGGCGCTGCTGGCGGAGCAGGGGGTGCCCGACCTGATGACGTTTTCGGTGGGTTTCGAGGACCAGCCGGAAGAGCGCGGCAACGAGTTCGAATACTCCGACCCGGTGGCGGAGATGTACGGCACCCGTCATCACAAGTACCTGATCCCGAACAGCGAAGTGCTGCGCCGCCTGCCCGAGGCGGTCGATGCGATGAGCGAGCCGATGTTCGCGCAGGACGCGGTGGCGTTCTACCTGCTGGCCGAGCAGGTCAGCAAGACGGTGAAGGTGGTGCAAAGCGGGCAGGGCGCGGACGAGGTGTTCGGCGGCTATTTCTGGTATCCGCGGATGGCGGCCGACCCCTCGGACAGCGCGCTGGAGCGCTTTCGCCGCCACTATTTCGACCGCGACCACGACGAATTCATCGAGATGACCATGCCGGCCTACCACGGCCCCGACTACACGGCGCAGATCGTTGCCGCGCACCTGGCGGAGCCTTTCGCCGACGAATTCATCGATCAGGTGTTGCGCATGGATACGACCATGCTGATCACCGACGATCCGGTGAAGCGCGTCGACAACATGACCATGGCGTGGGGGCTGGAGGCGCGGGTGCCCTTCCTCGATCACCAGCTGGTGGAACTTGCGGCGGCAATGCCGGCCGAACTGAAACTGGCTTCCGAGGGCAAGCATGTGTTGAAAAAAATTGCGCGCGGGCTGATCCCCGACGCGGTGATCGACCGCAAGAAAGGCTACTTTCCCATGCCGGCGCTCAAATACGTGCGTGGCGAATTTCTGGGCTTCATGCAGGACATCCTGAATTCGCAGGCCTGCCGCGAGCGCGGCCTGTACCACCGTGCCTATGTGAACAGGCTGCTGGCCGCGCCGGAGCAGCACCACACCCGCATCCAGGGCAGCAAGCTGTGGCATCTGGCGCTGCTCGAATACTGGCTGCAAAAAAATGCGTAAGCGTTTTCTGCTGCTGGCCGCGCTGGCGGCCTTTCCTGCCCACGCGCAGAGCGGCTTCGACAGCTGGCTCGCCGCCTTCCGCCTGGACGCCGGCGCACAGGGCATTTCCGCCGCCACCCTCGATGCCGCGCTCAGCGGCATCGCGCCGGTCGAGCGCGTGGTCGAACTCGACCGCCGCCAGCCCGAGTTTCTGCAAACCTTTGCCGATTATCTGGGGCGCCGCGTCACCCCGCGCCAGGTCGCGCGCGGCCAGGCCCTGCTGCAGGAGCATGCCGCGCTGTTCGATGCGGTCGAGCGGCAGTACGGCGTTCCCCGGGCGGTGCTGACGGCGTTCTGGGGGCTGGAAACCAACTACGGCGCCACGCTCGGCAGCCTCAACATTCCGGCCAGCCTGGTCACGCTGGCCTACGACGGACGGCGCAGCGATTTTTTCCGCAGCCAGCTGCTCGACGCGCTGCGCATCATCGATGCCGGGCACGTTGCCGCAACCGACATGAACGGTTCGTGGGCCGGCGCGATGGGGCACATGCAGTTCATGCCGTCGACCTTCCGCGCCTACGCGGTGGATGGCGACGGCGACGGCCGCATCGACCTGCGGCAGTCGCTGCCCGACGCCATGCATTCCGCTGCGAATTATCTGCAGCGTGCCGGCTGGCGTGCGGATGAACCGGTGGCGCTGGAAGTGCGCCTGCCGCAGGACTTCGACTGGCGCAAAGCCCGCGCGGCCCACCGCCTGCCGGCGGCGGCGTGGACGGCGCTTGGGGTGCTGCCTGCGGACGGCGCGGCCTTGCCCGCCACGGCGGGCAAGGCCGCGATCGTGCTGCCGCAAGGCTGGCAGGGGCCGGCTTTCATGGTGTTCGACAATTTCGACGTGGTGATGCAGTGGAACCGTTCGCAGAGCTACGCGCTGGCGGTGGCGCAGCTGGCGCGACAGGTGGCGGGCGGCGGCGCATTGGCGGCCCAGGCGGGCGAAGCGGGCGCGCTCAGCACGGCGCAATTGCAAGCCATGCAGCAGGCCTTGAACGAAATGGGCTTCGACGCCGGCAGCGCGGATGGCCTGCCCGGCCCGCGCACGCAAAGCGCCGTCCGGCGTTACCAGGTGACGCACCAACTGCCGGCCGACGGCTATCCGGCCCCCAGCGTGCTGGCGCATATCGAACAAACCCGTGCCGCCGCAGCCGCGGCGGACATGCTCGCCCTGACGCCGGCCTTTACCGCGCCGTCCGGCTTGCCGTACCGCGCGCTGCCCACGCCATGAGCCTGGTCTGCTGGAAATGCGGTGCCAGCCTGGCCGGGATGCCGCTGCCGCTGGGGCGGCGCGAGGTCTGTCCGAGTTGTCGTGCCGAACTGCACGTCTGCAAGGCGTGCCGCCACCATGACGCGCACCGTGCCGGGCAGTGCCGCGAGCTGGCGGCCGAACGCGTCGCCGACAAGACGCGCGCCAACGATTGCGGCTGGTTCGTGCCGCGGCTGGAGGCCTATCGCGGCGGCGGCGCGGCGATGGCGCAGGCCAGCCGCGGCGCGCTCGATGCGCTGTTTGCCGGCCAGGCCGGCGGCGGCGAAGCCGCGCCCGCGCCCGCCGCCTCGCTGGACGACCTGTTCAAGAAATGACCGGCCGCGAGATTCAGGCAAACCCGTCGTGGACCTTGCGGGGAGCGGCCCCCGGTTTTGCGGCTCAGGGCTGCATGGCGGCCAGGTAGGCGGCCAGATTGCGGATGTCGGTGTCCTTCAGCTTGCGCGTGGAGGCGGCCATCCTCGGATCGATGCGCTCGCCGCCGCCGCTGCGATAGCGTTTCAGCGAGTCCTCCACGTACTGGATCTGCTGTCCGGCCAGACGCGGAATCTTGCCGCTGCCGCCGCCGTCGGCACCATGGCAGGCGACGCACAGGGTGGCGTACAGTTGCCTGCCGGCAAGGCTCTGCGGGTTCATGCCGGCAGGCTTGCGGGTGACCGGCTGCTGCGACAGGAACAGCGCAATGTCGATGCGCTCGTCCGGGCTGAGGGCCTTGATCATCCCTTCCATGAAGGCCGACGACTTGCGCTGCCCCTGCACGAACTTGTTCATCTGCTCCAGCAGATAGCCGGCATTTTGGCTGGCCAGATTGGGCACCTCGGCCATTGCGCTGTTGCCGCCGCTGCCGTGGCAGTGCCGGCAGACCGCGGCATCCTTTTGCCCGCGCTGAATCGCGGCCGACAGCCTGGCCGGGTCCTGGCTGATCTGCGCCAGCTTTTCGTGCATCGCTTCGGGCGACGGCGCGACGGGTTTTTCCGCGCTGCGGCTCGGGGCGGCGTGGGCGCACGCGGCGAAGAGCAGCAGGCTGAAGGTGCAGGAAAAGCGGGTCAAGGACATGGGGGGTTCTAAATATCTTAAAAAGATAATGATATCAATAAATGGTTCACTTTGGGGCAGGCGCAGGGCGGGCGTGGCGTGCCCCGGGGTCGATTCGGGAAGTCAGTCTTGCGGCCTCGCCCGGCGTCCGCGCAATTGCCGCAGGGCCTGCCATTCGTAGAGCAGCAGTCCCGCGCCGATCAGCGCGATGCCGGCCCAGCCGCTTCCCGGAATCCATTCGTGATTGAGGGCCTGCCCCAGCAGCAGCGCGGAAACCGGCGTGATCAGTGTGATCAGGGCGACGCGCCCGGCGTTCAGATGCTTGATGACGAAGTAGTACAGGGTGAAACCCACCACCGAGCCGAGAATGCCCAGATAGACGATGGCCGCGCCGGCGCGCAGCGTGGTGGCGGACGGCGGCTGGACGGAGTCGCTCAGCAGCCAGGCCAGCACGAAGCAGGGTGCCGCGACGCCGAGCGATCCGGTGGTGATGGCGAGCGACGAGGCGCGCAGGTTGAGCCGCTTGATCCACACCAGCCCCAGCGCCTGCATGACCATGCCCGCCACCACGGCGGCGATGCCAGCGGTGGCCTGGCTGTCTCCCGGCCAGGGCTGGCCAAAAATCAGCCACAGTCCGGCCAGCGCCAGCCCCAGGCCCGCCAGACGCATCGGAGTGAAGGTGCGCTCGCTTAGCCACAGCGCCGCGAACACGCCGGTGACCAGCGGCGACAGCCCGAAGATGACCGAAATCAGCCCCGAGGGAATGTGCAGCGCGCCCCAGTAGGTGAGCAGCATCGACACGAACAGCGACAGGCCGCTGATCGCGTAAAGCTGCCGCGCGGCCGGGGTGAACGGAAACGGGATGCGGCGGGCGCGCAGCAGCAGCAGGCAGATTGCCAGCCCGATCAGCATGCGGGCCATCACCGCGAAACTGAAGCCGGCGCCTTGTGCGCTCCATTGGATGGCCAGGGGCGTGGTGGACCAGATCAGGATCACGCCGGCGTAGGCAGCGGGGACGGACATCGGGCGCAGGCTCGGGTGGCGGGTGGGATCGCAGCGCGCGGGGCGCGACCCCGGGCGGCGTTACAGGGTGTAGTCCCCCGTGCGTTCGGGCTGATAGGTGACTTCGACGATGCGCGCACGCACGCTTTGCCCGCCCGGCGCCAGCCATTCGACGTGCTGGCCGACCGTGAGGCCGAGCACGGCGATGCCGGCCGAGGCCATCACCGACAACTGGCCGGGCGCGCCGGTGAAGTCGCGCGGATAAACCAGGGTCATTTCCACCTCCTTGCCGGCAGGTTCGACCACGAAGCGGATACGCGAATTCATGGTGACGACATCGGCCGGCATCTTGTCGGAGGGGAGAATCTGCGCGCGATCGAGCTCTTCGCGCAGTGCATCCACACCGGGGTGGTCGTCGGGCAAGGCCGAGAGCATCGCTTCCAGGCGATCCAGATCGCTTTCGGATACGGTAATGGCGGGCCGATTGGTGATTTCCATGGGGTGCTCCTGCATCAAAGCGCAAATGAAAACCGCCCGGGCGAAGCCCAGGCGGTACAAGTAAGACTGTAGCACCGAAGGAGGTGTCAAGCCAGCCCCGCCAGCGGGCTCAGGTTTCGGGCAGCCGGTCCAGGCTTTCCGCCGCGATCTCGCGCACGTCCGCATCGTCGTCCGCGATACGCGCGTCCAGCCACGGCCGTGCCGCGGCTTCGCCGGTCAGTCCCAGGTAATGGCAGGCATCCGCCCGCACCCGCGCGTCGGCATGCTGCGACAGCGCCCCCAGGTGCGGCAGCAGCGCGCGCAGGGAAGCGGTGCCGGCAAAGGTTTCCAGCAGCACGCCCGCCCCCAGCCGCACGTTGAGGCTGGCGTCGACATTGCCGACGATGGGCAGCACCGCCGCCAGCAGGGCGGGCTCGGCCTCGATCATTGCCTGCGCGCGCGGCAGCTGGCCTTGCTTCAGCAGCATGTGGAAATAGTCGGCCATCCCCGCGTCGCTGTCGGCCTTGGCCGCCCACTCGGCGAGCTCGGCCTTGGCGTGCGCGCCGGTGAGTTCGATGCGGCCGATCCGCACCCAGGGCACCGAGCGCACCCCCAACGCCTGCCCCACCTCGGGATGCTGCTCCAGATTGACCGCTTCGAGGCGGCCGAGCGTGCCCTGCTTGACCAGATCGGCGAGCGCGGCGAGCATCGCCGGGCAGTGCGGGCAGTGGGTGGAAAGCAGCAGCAGGGCGTCGGGTGCGGGCATGTCGGGGAGGATTCGGCGGATAATCGGTGCATGGAATTTACCATCCTCCCCGTCACCCCGTACCAACAAAACTGCTCGCTGCTGTGGGACGCAGCGGGCCGTGCCGCGCTGATCGACCCCGGCGGCGAGGCGCCCCGCCTGCTGGCGGAAGTGGCGCGGCGCGATCTGAAACTGCAAAGCATCCTGCTCACCCACGGCCATCTCGACCACGTCGGCGCCGCGCTGGAGTTGCGCGCTGCGCTGGGCATCCCGATCATCGGCCCGCAGCGCGAGGAGCAGTTCTGGCTCGACAGCCTGCCGCAGCAGGCCGAGCTGTTCGGCTTTCCGCCCGCGCAGGCGTTCACCCCGGACCAGTGGCTCGCCGACGGCGACCGGGTCGAGGTCGGCAGCGTGCGCCTCGACGTGCTGCATTGCCCTGGCCACACCCCCGGCCATGTGGTGTTCTATCAGCCGGAGGCGCGGCTCGCCTTCGTCGGCGACGTGCTGTTCAAGGGCTCGATCGGCCGCACCGACTTCCCGCGCGGCGACCATGCGGCGTTGCTGGCGGCCATCCGCACCAAACTGTTCCCGCTCGGCGACGACGTGCGCTTCGTGCCGGGGCACGGCGCGATGTCCACTTTCGGACACGAACGTCGCGAGAACCCCTTCGTCGGCCCGGCGTCAGACTGACATCGGGCCTGCGTACCGCACCAGAAACCCAAGGAGACCGCCATGAAAGCCATCCGTTTTCCGCATGCCCTGCTCCCGGCCGCGCTGCTGCTGGGCGCCGCGGCACAGGCGCAAACCCTTTCCGCCATCGTCACCCCGCCGCCCGAAGCGCCCGCGGTCACCCAGGCCGCGCAAGGCATGCTCGATGCGGTGAATGCGCGGGTGCCGCAGCTCGATACCGCCGGCCTCCTTGCGCAGCTGAAGGCGCAGCCGCAAACGGTGGTGATCGATGTCCGCACCCCGGCCGAGCTGAACCTGTCGGGCTACGTCGATGCGCCGCGTTTCTTCAACATCGCGCGCGGCCAGCTGGAATTCCAGATCGAAGCCGCGGTGCCGGACAAGGCCACGCCCATCGTCGTCTATTGCGGCGTCAGCCAGAGAAGCCCGCTCGCCGCCGACACCCTGATCAGGCTCGGCTACACGAACGTCAAAAACTACCGCGACGGCTTCTTCAACTGGAAGCGTGCCGGCCTGCCGATCCAGCAATTCGACAAGGCGCCGGCGTCCTTTCTGTACGACCTGCCGCAGGAGGTCATCCCCGGCGTGTGGTCGGCGATCGGCGCCACCGCGCCGGGCAGCTACGACAATTCCGGCCACAACAACAACCTTTCCTTCGTCATCACCGACGACGGCGTGCTGGTGGTGAACGCCGGCGACAACTACCTGCTGGCGCAAAGCCTGCACGAGGAGATCAAGAAGCGCACCACGCAGCCGGTGAAATACGTGGTGCTGGAAAACAGCCAGGGCCACGCCATGCTCGGCTCGAAATACTGGAAGGAACAGGGCGCCACCATCATCGCGCAGCGCGATACCGCGGCCTACATGGAGAAGACCGGCTACGATGCGCTGGAGACGATGCGCGCGCGCGCCCGCGACAAGGCGTTCAAGACCGAGTTCGTGATGCCGGACACGCTCTACGACGACAGGCTCGACCTCAAAATGGGCTCGTGGAACCTGCAGATCCTGCATCTCGGCTCCTCGCACAGCCACGGCGACACCATGGTGTGGCTGCCCGAGAAGAAGCTGGTGATCGCCGGCGACACCGCCTTCCACGTGCGCATGCTGCCGATCTTCGAGGACACCGATACCGCCAAGTGGATCGAGACCTGGGACAAGTTCGAGGCGCTCGGTGCCGCGATCGTCATCCCCGGCCATGGCGGCCCGACCGATATGGCGACCGTGCGCAAGTGGACGCGCGACTACCTGGTGCACCTGCGGGCCAAGGTCGCCGAGGTCATCAAGAACGGCGGCTCGCTCGACGACGCCTACAAGGTCGACCAGTCGGCCTACCTGCACCTGCATACCGCCGACGAGCTGGCGCGCAGCAATGCCGGGCGGGTGTACCGGGCGATGGAGTTCGAGTAGGCGCTAGCGCGCCGGCGGCTTGAGCGGCACGACGGCGTCGAGCAGCGCGCCGGCGGCGTCGGCGGTGGCGCGCCCGCGGTCCCGCCGCGGGTTGTACTCGACGATTTCCATCGCCGCGAAAGCCGGGTCGCCGCGCAAACGGGACAGCGCGGCGGCGAGCTCAGCGCGGCGCAGGCCGCCGGGCACCGGGCTGCCTACCCCCGGCTCCTCCTCGGGGTCGAGCGCATCCAGATCGACGCTCACGCCGAAACCGGCGGTGCCGTGCCGCACGATGGCCACGGCGTCGTCGAACACCTCGGCCAGGCCGCGCCGGCGGACTTCCTCCATGTCGAACACCCGCACCCCCAGCCGGTGCAGCAGCGCCGCCTCGCCCGCCTCGAAGCTGCGCACGCCGATCAGGCAGACGTGCTCCGGACGCAGCTTGGCTTCCGCGCCGTCGATGGCGGTGAGTTCCGCCTCGCCGTGGCCCAGCAGGGCGGCCAGCGGCATGCCGTGAATCTGCCCGCTCGGCGTGGTGGCAAAGGTGTGGCTGTCCATGTGGGCGTCGATCCAGATCAGGCCGATCGGGCCGCGCTCGGCCAAAGCACGTCGCACGCCGCTCCAGGTGCCGATGGCGCAGGAATGGTCGCCGCCCACCACCAGCGGGAAATGGCCGGCCTGCAGCACTGCTGCCACCTCCCCGGCCAGGCGGGCGCCGAGCGCCGCGACGGCATGCAGCGGCGTGTCCCGTTGCGCGCGCGGCACCCGCAGGATCGCGTTCCATTCCACATGCTGCAGCGGCGAGCCGCGAAACACCCGCCAGCGGCGCAGCGCGTCCGGCCCCTCGCCGGTGGCCGGGTCGGGCGCGCCGGCGCCGCTGGCGGCGCCGATGACGACGACGGAGCGCGCGGCTGCGCGGTGGGCCGGCTTCACCCCAGCCCGCCCAGGTTGACGTATTTGCTTTCCAGATATTCGCCGATGCCGCTGCGGCCGCCTTCGCGGCCCAGCCCCGACTGCTTGACGCCGCCGAACGCCGCTTCGGCGGTGGAGATGAGGCCGGCGTTGATGCCGACCATGCCGTAGTCGAGCGCCTCCGCCAGCCGCCAGGCGCGGCCGAGGTCGCGGGTGTAGGCGTAGGCGGCAAGCCCGAACTCGGTGTCGTTGGCCATGCGGATCGCTTCCGCCTCGCCGGTAAAGCGGATCAGCGGCGCCACCGGGCCGAAGGTCTCGTCGCGGCACACCTGCATGCCGGGCGTGCAGTCGCGCAAGACCGTGGGCTGGAAGAACTGCCCGCCGAGCGCATGGCGGCTGCCGCCGGCGAGCAGTGTCGCGCCCTGCGCCAGCGCATCGGCGATGTGCGCCTCGACTTTCCGCAATGCGGCGGCGCTGATCAGCGGGCCGATCTCCACCCCGGCTTCGAAGCCGTTGCCCACCTTCAGGCGGGCGGCGGCGGCGGCGAATTTTTCGGCGAAGGCGTCGAACGCCGCATCCTGCACCAGCACCCGGTTGGCGCACACGCAGGTCTGTCCGCTGTTGCGGTATTTGCTGGCGAGCGCGCCCGCCACCGCGGCGTCGAGATCGGCGTCGTCGAACACGATGAAGGGCGCATTGCCGCCGAGTTCGAGCGACACATGCTTGAGCGTGGCGGCGCTCTGCGCGAGCAGCTGCTTGCCTACCGCTGTCGAGCCGGTGAACGACAGCTTGCGCACCAGCGGGTGCGCGGTCAGCACGCCGCCGATCGTCGCCGCATCGCCGGTGACCACGTTCAACACCCCGGGCGGCAGCCCTGCGCGCTGCGCCAGCTCGGCCAGCGCCAGCGCGGTGAACGGCGTCTGCGAAGCCGGCTTCGCCACCACCGTGCAGCCGGCGGCGAGCGCCGCGCCGGCCTTGCGGGTCAGCATCGCGGCAGGGAAATTCCACGGCGTGATCAATGCCGCCACGCCCACCGGCTGCTGCAGCGTGAGCATGCGCCGCTCCGCCCACGGCGACGCCACCACGTCGCCGTAGACGCGCCGTGCCTCCTCGGCGAACCACTCGATGAAGCTCGCCGCGTAGTCGATCTCGCCGCGCGCTTCGGCGAACGGCTTGCCCTGCTCGCTGACCATGATCGCGGCGAGGTCGTCGCGGTGGGCAAGCATCAGGTCGAACCAGCGGCGCAGCAACTGTGCCCGGGTTTTGGCCGGCGTCGCGCGCCAGCCGGCAAACGCTGCGTGCGCCGCTGCGACCGCGCGCTCGGCATCGGCGGCGCCGCAGCGTGGCGCGTGGCCGACGGTTTCCGCAGTGGCGGGATTGTGGATGGCGAAGCGCGCGCCGTCGGCGGCATCGCGCCATTCGCCGTCGATCAGCGCCTGCTGCCGGAATAGCAAGGGGTCGGATTGCTTCACGCCAGAAAGCCCTGTTTTGCAAGGCGACGCTGTCAAAAGAACAGCTTACCCAGTCAACCGGCCCTAAGGCAACGGTCCCTGCTTCGAGGCTGCCGCTGGCTCGCGCACGGGACGGCGGACGCCCGCCGCCGCGGCGCAAGCTCAGTGGCTGGTGCCGGCCGAGCGCGTGGTCTTGTTGTAGACGTTGTACTTGCCCGAGGGCTTGCTCATGGGCAGGCGCTTGACCTCTGCGAACGTCGCCGCGTCGTAAATGACCAGGGCGCCGTCCATCTCCCAGATGCTGACCAGGGCGTAGCGGCCGTCGCGGGTGAATTCGACGTGCGCCGCGGTCTTGCCGGGCGCAGGCGTGAGCGTGCGCACCACTTCCAGGCTGCGCTTGTCGATGATGCTGAGCGTGTCCTTGGCCGGGCTCATGAAATTGTCGGTCCAGGCGTAGGGGGTGTTCTCGTGGCTGCGCATGAAGAATCCCGGCCCCAGGGTGTCGATGCGCTTGATCACCTGCCAGTTCTTCATGTCGATGATGCTGACCACGCCGGACTTGAGGTTGGGTGTCGCCATCACCGGCCGCCCCTGATACTCCCAGGTAATGCCGGAGCCGAGGTGCGGCATGCCGGGCAGATCGAGGTCGGCGACTTTCATGCGCGCATCGAGATTGATCACCTGGCCCTTGCCGCCTTCGCGCGAGGCGCCCATCAGGTGGGTGTAGGACTGGTCGAAATAGAAATCGTCGAGATAGTCCGCGAGCGGGATGCGCCGCACCGGGAACGGCCCCTTGTCGGCGAGCGCCTCGGCCATGCGGTAGTCGTGCACCAGCCCGGGGTAGATCGGCTCGTGGTCGTCGCTGTAGGGGATTTCCCACACCTCCTTGACGTCCTTCAGCGCGGCGATGAAGCTCTTGCGCGGCGCCGCGTCGTAGACGGCGGAGACGCGCGAGCGCTTGCCGGTGTCGTCCTTCGCCTCGATCAGCTTGAGCGGCGTGAGGTCGGCGGCGTCGAGCACGAGCAGGGTCTGCGGCAGGTAGTTGCCGACGATCACGTAGCGCCCGTCGCCCGACACCGCCAGGTTGCGGGTGTTGATGCCGGCGCGGATCTCGTGGGTGGTCTTCAGGTTCCAGATGTCGAACTTGGCAATCCAGCCGTCGCGCGAGGCGAAATAGACGTAGCGCCCGTCGGGCGTGAACTTCGGCCCGCCGTGCAGGGCGAAGCGGGTCTGGAAGCGGTGGATGGGCGTGAAGCTGTCGCCGTCGAAGAGGGTGGCGTGGTGATCACCGGTTTCCACCACCACGAAGAGGTTGAGCAGGTCGGCCTTGAATGCGGGCGTGTCCGGCAGGCTGCCGGCCTTGAAATGCTCGATGCGCGAGGCCGCGATCTCGGCGAGCCCCCACGCGGGCACACTCGCCGGCGGCGTGTAGACGAAATCGGCCAGCGCCTGGATCTCGGCGGCGCTGAGCTTGTCGCCGAAGCCCGGCATCTGCGAGGCGGCGCGGCCGTTGGCGATGACCTTCAGCGCCTCGGGCTTGCGCAGCCGCTCCAGGTTCTCCGGCAAGAGCGCGGGGCCGCTGCCGCCGAGGCGGTCGGCGCCGTGGCAGCTGGCGCAGTGCTGCGCGTAGACGGCGGGCACCGGTTCGGCGGCGGACACGGGCGAGCTTGCCAGCAGGGCGGCGGCAAGCATGCAGAGGCGGGAAAAGTGCTGCATCAGCGCGCCACCCGTCGCAGCGGCACATAGGGCGTCACGGTCAGCCGCTCGTGTGGTGTGGTGACCCCGATCTCCTCGTCGTCGAGGTAGCAGGCCGGGTCCTCCTGCCAGGGGTCGCCGGTGAGCTGGTAGGCGCGCACCCGGGTGTTGCCGCCGCAGATGTCGAAGTAGGCGCATTCGCCGCAGCGCCCCTTGACCGCGCGCGGGCTGGCCTTGAGCCCGGCCATCAGCGGGTCGCTGGTATCGGGCCAGATGTCCGAGAACGGCCGCTCCTTGACGTTGCCGAGGCTGTAGTTCCACCAGAAGGTGTCCGGGTGCACGTTGCCGAGGTTGTCGATGTTGGCGATGTTGACGCCGCTGGAATTGCCGCCCCACTGCGCGAGCTTGGCGCGCATGTGGCCTTCCATCGCCGGGAAGTGCCGGCGTATCCACATCAGCAGGTAGACGCCGTCGGCGTCGTTGTTGCCGGTGACGAACTCCTTGTGCAGCCCGGCCTGCTGGTGGCGCCAGCAGGTGTCGAACAAGAGGTCCATCGCCTGGCGCGTAGCCCGGTGCACCACGTCGTGCTTGCGGTTGGTGTTGCCGCGGCCGGCGTAGTTGAGGTGCGAGAGGTAGAACTTGTCGAGCCGCTCGTCCTCCATCAGCTGCAGCAGCGCGGGCAGGTCCTGCGCATTGTCCTGGGTCAGGGTGAAGCGGATGCCGACCTTGATGCCGCGGTCGCGGCACAGGCGGATGCCGCGCAACGAGGCGTCGAAGGCGCCGTCCATGCGGCGAAAGCGGTCGTGGGTCGCGGCGATGCCGTCGAGCGAAACCCCGACGTAGTCGAAGCCGATCGCGGCGATGCGCTCGATGTTGGTCTCGTCGATCAGGGTGCCGTTCGACGACAGCCCGACGTAGAAGCCCATGTCCTTGGCGCGCTGCGCGATGGCGTAGATGTCGGGGCGCAAGAGCGGCTCGCCGCCGGAGAGGATGAGCACCGGCACCCGGAAGCGCTTGAGGTCGTCCATCACCGCGAACACCTCGTCGGTGCCGAGCTCGCCCGGGAAGTCCTTGTCGGCGGAAATCGAATAGCAGTGCTTGCAGGTGAGGTTGCAGCGCCGCACCAGGTTCCAGATCACCACCGGGCCGGGCGGCTTGCGCTCGGGGCCGAGCGGGGTCGGCTGGGCGAGTTCCTGCATGTATCGAGAGATGCGGAACATGGCTGATCTCCTAGGCGCCGATGCGCAGTCCGGTTTTCTTGAGGATGCGCGTACTGTACAGGATGTCGCGCGCGCGGCTCGCCGTGCCCAGCGCCTCGGCGATGAGCGCGGCCTTCGCCTCCACTTCCTCGCGCGTCCTGCCGTGCACCATGGCGAACAGGTTGTAGGGCCAGTCGGGCAGATGGCGCGGGCGCCGGTAGCAGTGGGTGACGAAGTCGAGCTGGCCGATGCGCTCGCCGAGTTCGTCGATGCGCTCATCGGCGACGTCCCACACCGTCATGCCGTTGGCGCGGTAGCCCAGCGCGTAGTGGTTGGGTACGGCGCCGATGCGGCGGATGACGCCGAGATCGAGCATGCGCTGCATGCGCCGCATCACCTCGTCCGCCGCCACGCCGAGCTGTTCGGCGACGGCGTGGTAGGGGCGCGGCGTCAGCGGCAGCCCGGCCTGCGTCGCCTGGATGATGCGGCGGTCGGTGTCGTCGAGCGGGCGGAAGTCGTCGCGGGCGTTCATACGTGCAGTTTCAGTTCCACGAAATATTCGCGGATCTTCGGCATGTTGTAGACCGGATAGCCGCTCTCGCGCTCGATGCGCGCGATCGCGTCCTGCTGCGCGGCGGCGGTTTCGGTGGCGAGCACGAACCACATGCTGAGGCGGTGGCAGCGTTCGTAGTTGTGCGCCACCTCGGGCTGACGGTTGACGATTTCCGTCACGCGCTCGAAGTCCGCGGGCGGGATCTCCATCGCCGCCAGGCTTAGCGCGCCGCCCATCTGCGCCGCGTGGTACATGGGGCCGAAGCGCGACAGCAGGCCGCGCGCGAGCAGGCTGTCGACGCGGGCGATGACGGTCGCCTCGTCGCTGCCGACGCGCGCCGCCACCTCGGCATAGGGCCGTTCGCAGATCGGGAAGCCGCCTTGCAGGGTGTTGATCAGGGCGCGGTCAAGCTCGTCCATCAAGTCGTCTCCGCCTCCGCCACCGCCTTCGGCTGCGCCGCGAGGTAGCGTGCGCCGGTCTGCTTGAAGCGCCGCTTGCTGAACAGCACCTCGCAGGGAAACTCCGTCAGCCCGCACTGGTCGCGCAGATGGTCGAGGTGTTCCAGCACCGCGTCCCGATCCTTGCCGTGAATCATGCAGAACAGGTTGTAGGGCCACTCGGGCAGGCGGCGCGGGCGCTGGTAGCAGAGATTCACCAGGCCCGAGGCGCCGACGCAGCGGCCGAATTCGTCGACCAGCCGGTCCGGGATGTTCCACACCGCCATGGCATTGGCGCGGAAGCCCAGCTCGTGGTGGCGAACGACGATGCCCAGGCGTTTGATGACGCCGTGATCGAGCAGCCGCCCCAGCCGGATCAGCACGTCGGCTTCCGACGTCCCGATGAATGCCGCGACTTCGGCATAGGGGCGCGCCACCAGGGGCAGGCCTTCCTGGATCGCCTCGACCAGGGCGTAGTCGAGGGCGTCGAGTTCGAGCGCGCGCGAAGGGGCGGCTTTCTGCTGGTGCCGGTCAGTCAGGCCGACGCTGCGGCGCAGGTCGAAGCCGAGGTCGATGTGGTAGTCCTGCACCATGGGCAGGCGCATGGCCGCAAGGCCGGTCTGCTGCTCGATGTCGTGCAGCGCCTGCGCCAGCTGCGCCGGGTTTGCGGCCGTGGCGACGAACCAGAGGTTGAAGCGGTGTTCGCGTTCGTAGTTGTGGTTGACCTCGGGGCGCGCGCTGACGAGCCGGGCCACCTCGTCAAGCCGTCCTTCCGGCACGGCCATGGCGGCGAGCGTGCTGACGCCGACGCGGTTGGGGCGGAACACCGCGCCGACGCGGCTGATGGCGCCTTCCCGCGTCAGCCGGCGCAGGGTGTCGAGCAGCGCCTCGAGGTCCAGCCCGAGGCGCTGCGCGATGCCGTCGAAGGGCCGTGGGGTCAGCGGAAAGCCGCGCTGGAAATCGTTGAGCAGGCTGAGTTGGAGGTCGCTCATAGTCCGATCCTGTGGGCACGCACGGTGAAGAAGATTCCGCTCGGGCTCTCTGCAGGCAGGGTGCCGATGCGGGCGAAGGTATCGGGGTCGTAGATTTCGATGCGGTTCTCGTCGCGCAGCGAAAGCCAGACCTGCTCGCCACGCGGGGAAAACTCCAGGTGCAGCACGCCCTTGCCGGGCTTCAAGGTCTGCACGATGCGCTGCGAGGGCAGGTCGAGCACCTGCACCGTGTCGTTGTCGGGAAACGCGAAGTTGATCCACACCTGGCGTCCGTCGGGGCGCGCCACCGCGAACACCGCCTGGCCGGCGACCGGAACGCGCGCGACTTCCTTCCAGTTGGTCTGGTCGGCGATGATGACTTCGTGCTTGCCGACCGCGGGCAGCACGATCCGGCCGCCGGTCGCGGCCCAGCCTTCCAGGTGGGGCATCTTGTAGACCGGCAGTTTCTCGCCGTGGCGGCCGAACTCGACCAGCGCGCGCCTGACGCCGGCGTCGAGGTTCCACAGGTCGAGCAGGGCCACCCCGTCCTCGCCGAAGAGGCCGGCGGCGTAGTGGCGGCCGTCGGAGGTGATCATGCCGTCGTAGGGCTCCTTGCCGGCAGCGGCGAATTTGCGCAGGCCCGGCCGCTGCGGGTCGTGCATGTCGGCGACCCAGATCTCGCCGGCCTCGAACAGGCTGAACACGAAGCGCTGCCCGGGGGCATCGACCAGGCCGACGACCTTGGAGCGCGTGCCATCGGCGCCGCTGGCGGGAATGTCGGCGACCAGCGCGAGCGTGTCCGCGTCGAATATTTTCACGCCGCCGGGTTCGTAGTTGGCCACCGCGACCAGCTTGCCGTCGGGCGAGATGGCGCCGCCGATGCTGTTGCCGCCCTGGATGATGCGGCGATCGATGCGCTGGGTCAGCAGATCGATCTTGCTCAATCCGCCGTCGCGGCCGAATACATAGGCATAGCGCGCGTCGCGCGAGTAGCTGACGGAGGCGTGGGAGAGATCGCCGAGGCCCTCCACTTTCGCCAGGCTGGTGCGCTGGCTGGTGTCGAGAATCTGCACGCTGCCGCTGGCGCGTTCGATGACGACGCCGAGGTCGCCGGTGCCGCGCAGGTTGGTGCCGGCGCAGCCCGTCAGGGCGCCGAGGGCAAGCAGAAAAAGTACGGGAATCCTAGCGCGCATCGGGGAACCCCTTTTGCAGGCGGTCCACGATCCAGTCCGCTTCGGACTCGGAGAGGAGGTTTTTCCATGGCGGCATGGCTGTGCCGGGCCGCCCGTGAAGAATCGTGCTGACCAGCGAATCGGCCGGTTTGTCTTTCAGCGTTTCGGGCGTGAGCGCGGGGCCGAGGCCGCCGCGAAGCAGCATGCCATGGCAGGAGCCGCAGTCCTGCCGCACCAGGTGAACGAGCTCGTTCTGCCGTTCCGGGTTGATCCGGGGCGAGGCGGCGAAAGCGCTGCTGAAGGCCATGGCAATCACCGTTCCCGCTGTCGTCAAGCTTTGCATGTGTTCTCGCTGTCCGCTGTGGGAAAGCGGCGGGGCAGATCCCTGCCCCGCCTCGCCTGCCTAGTAGATGTCGTGCTGCGTGTTGTAGACGTTGAACTTGCCGGTCGGGGTGATCAGGCGCTTGTCCTTGATCACGGCCTTGAGCTTGCGCGTCTTGTCGTTCATGACCACGATGGCCGATTCCTGGGTCTGGCCGTTCCACACCGAAAACCAGACTTCGTCGCCGGCCTTGTTGTACTCCGGCTGCACGACACGCTTCGGCCCCTCGCCCAGACCTGCCAGCTCGGCGATGTTCACCACTTCCGGCGCCTTGTCGAGATTGGCGATGTCGAAGATGGCCACCGACTGGCTGATGCCCGCCTCCGGGTTGAGCGTGCTGTCGACCCACAGGTTCTTCGACTTCGGATGCGTCTTGAGGAACAGCGAACCGCCGCCCAGCCCCTTCAGCGTGCGCACCACTTTCCAGGCATTGGCCTTGTGCTTGACGGGATCGGTGCCGATCAGCGCAATGCTGTCGTCGCCGAGGTGGCCGGTGGCCCATACCGGCCCGAACTTCGGGTCGACGAAGTTAGCGCCGCGCCCGGGGTGGGGGATCTTGCCGACTTCCACCAGCGCCGTCAGTTTCTGCTTCTTCGAGTCGACCACGGCGATCTTGTTGGAGGCGTTGGCCGCCGACATGAAGTAGCGGTGCGTGGAATCCCAGCCGCCGTCGTGGAGGAAGCGCGCCGCTTCGATCTCGGTCACCTTCAGGTTGTTGATGTCCTCGTAGTTGGCCATCAGAACCTTGCCGGTCTCCTTGATGTTGACGATGAACTCGGGATGCTCATGCGAGGCGATGATGGCGGCGACGCGCGGCTCCGGATGGTATTCCTGGGTGTCCACGGTCATGCCGCGGGTGGCGACGATCTTTTTCGGCTCCAGCGTGTCGCCGTCCATGATGACGAACTGCGGCGGCCAGTAGGTGCCGGCGACCGCGTACTTGTCCTCGTAGCCCTTGTACTTGGAGGTTTCGACCGAGCGCGCTTCCATGCCCACCTTGATCTCGGCCACCACCGCCGGCTCTTTCATCCACAGATCGATGAGGTCGATCTTGGCGTCGCGGCCGATGACGAAGAGATAGCGTCCGGAAGCCGACATGCGCGAGATGTGCACCGCATAGCCGGTTTCGATGGTGGTGACAATCTTCTTGCTGTTGCCGTCGATCAGCGCGACCTTGCCGTCGTCGCGCAGGGTCACCGAGAAGAGATTCTCCAGATCCAGCTTGTTCATCTTCTTCTTGGGGCGCTTTTCAGGCGGCACCTTCAGCTTCCAGGTGGCCTTCATTTCGGCCAGGCCGTATTCGGGCGGCATCGGCGGTTCGTGCTGCAGGAAGCGCGCCATGATGTCGATTTCGGCGTCGCTCAGGATGCCGGAGCTGCCCCAGTTCGGCATGCCGCCGGGCGAGCCGAAGCCGATGAACACTTTCAGATACTCGGTTCCGCGCGGCAGGGTGACGTCGGGGGTGAGCGGCTTGCCGGTCGCGCCCTTGCGCAGGACGCCGTGGCATCCGGCGCAGCGCTCGAAGTAGATCTGCTTGGCACGGGCGAATTCATTCGCCGTGAGGTGCGGCGCCTTGGGCGTCAGGACTTCCTGCGCCTCTTCCTCCTTGATCGATGTGGGCGCGCCTTTGTATCGCAATTCGGGATCGGCGGTGCCGGGGTGGCCCGAAGCGGGCGCATCCGCGGCAAAAGCGGCGTGCGTGGCGCCCATGAGAAAGATGCTTGCGGCCAGAATGCTCAGCCTGGTATTCATTTAAAACCTCCCTTCTGGTTGACGTAAAAATCCTGCAACGACGAAACTAGGTTAAATGTGGCATTACGTTTGCGCCTTGATTTAAATCAAAGGCAGGGCCTTATCCGCCGAACCCGGCGCCCCGGCATGCTCGGGGCGGTCGGGATTCACCGCGACCGGGATGCGCTCCAGCCGCGCTGCGGCGGGGGTCGCCGCCGTCTCCTGGTCGGGATTGCGCGCGCGGCTGAGACGCTCGCGGCGCTTGCGCTTCTCGATTAACGGCGGGCACTTGCGGTCGCTGTAGTAGGTTACCTGGCAATCGAGGCAGTGGTGGCATTCGTTGACCACGATTTCGCCGGTGGGGCGGATGGCCTGGACTTCGCATTCCACGGCGCAGGCCTGGCAGGGCTTGCCGCACTCCTTGCGGCGGCGCAACCATTCGAAGGAATGGAACCGGCCGGGGATGACGAGCGAGGCGCCGAGAGGACAGATGTATTTGCAGTAGAACTTGCGGTTCAAGGCAGACAGCAGGAGCACGCCCAGGGCAAAAGCCACATAGCGCCACTCGCGCTGAAAATGCAGGGCGAACACGGTCTTGAAGGGCTCGATCTCGGCCGCGCGCATCGCCATTCCCATCGACTGCAGGGACAGCCCGAGCAGCACCAGCAGGATCACGAACTTGAGCGCCAGCATGCGCTCGTGCACCACATGGGGGATCTCGAAAGACGGCAGCTTGAGCCGGCGTGCGAGTTGGAAGCCGAGCTCCTGCAAGGCGCCAAACGGGCACAGCCAGCCGCAGTAGACGCCCCGCCCCCAGAGCAGCAGGGTCACCGCCACGAAGGACCACAGGATGAACAGCATGGGGTCGACGAGAAAGGTATCCCAGCTGAACTGCTTGGTGACCGCCTGCACGAAGGTCAGCACGTTGATGATGGAAAGCTGGCCCAGCGCGTACCAGCCGATAAAGAACAGGGTGTAGACCAGGAACCCGAGGCGGACTCGGCGCAGCAGCGAGGGGCGGCGCGCCAGGTAGTCCTGGAACAGCAGGATGCAGGTGAGCAGAAACAGCCCCAGCACGAGCAGCGCGATCTCCGCCTTGCGCTGTTGCCAGAGCGTGCGCCACATCGGCTCCTCGTCGTCGGGGGGCATGGCGAAGCGAGGCGGGCTGCCGCGCGATTCGGCCGGCGCCAGCGCCGGCTGGGCGGGCGGCGCGGCTGCCGGACCCGCTGCGGGCGCGTGGGCTGCGGGCGCCGCCGCGCTGCGCTGCGGCGGCGCCGCCATCCGCGCCGGCATCGCTGCCGGCGGCGCGACGGAAGCGGGCGCCGGCTCGGCCTCGGACGGGCGGATTCCGCGGGATTCGGCCACCATCCTGACCGCGCGGGCGATACTGGCGTTGATGACCATGACCGAGATCGTGGCGCCGGAGATGGCATCGACCGCGGCATAGCCTTCGCGCGCCGCGCCGACGACAATGCGGCCGTTCGCCGGCTTGCCCCGGTACTGGTCGACAAATTCCGCCAGGCGCGCTTCGCTGATGCCGGCAGCGAGAATCGGCTCTTCGTGCCGGACGATGCGCGCCCCCGCGATGCGCCCGTCGGTGCCGATGCCGACGAGGATGTCGATCGGGCTCCCCGAATAGGCGGGAATGCGCACCATGTCCGCGGTAAGGAAGGCGTAGCCGATCAGTTCCCCGTTGGCATAAACGGCGCGGGCGGGAGGATCGCCCGCGGGCTCGTCGACGCGATCGGCAGCCGGAAACAGGGCGCGCACCTGGGGAAGGGCCGCGCCGATATCCGCACGGGCGCCAGGCATCGCGCCCAACAACAGCAGCAGGCCGAGAAGCACGGCCTGGATGAAGCCCGGATAACGCTGTGTAGTCAGAGTGTCCAAACTTGCCTATCGCGGTTATGAATGGGGGTGCCGCATCGTTACCGGGGGATCGGGCCGCGCAGTCACAGCCACGATCGAAACAGGGCCCATGTTCCCGCCGGGGCCGTCGGCGCGCATTGATTTAAGTCAACCGGGCTCCGGAGCGTAATGCTATTCTTGTAAACATGAATTCTGCGGATATTAAACTCTTAAAGGAAGGCTATCTACTGGCTGCGTTATCGCAGCAGGAGTTCGAGGAGGTCTTGACGCATGCCGGCGTCTTCACATTGATGCAGAACGAATGCCTGTTCGACCAGGGCGATCCGGCCACGCATTTTTTCTTCGTCCTGTCGGGAACCGTCAAGCTGTGCCGCATTGCGCCGAGCGGCGAGGAGAAGGTGATGGACCTGGTTCGCCCCGGGCATTACTTTGCCGAAGCGGTGATGTTCATGGGCGGCCGTTACCCGGTCTATGCCCGCGTGCTCGAACCGACGCGGCTGGTCGAACTGGACAACAAGCATTTTCTTGGACTGCTGCGGAGCAACGCGGATCTGTGCATGCGGCTTATGTCGACCATGAGCCAGCGCATACACGGGCTGGTCAACGAGATAGACAACCTGACCCTGCAAAGCGGTGCCCAGCGGGTGATCGGCTACCTGCTGCAGCAGTTGCCGGAGGGCACCGCGCCGCCCAGCGTGCGGCTGACGGTGCCCAAACACGTCATCGCATCGCGCCTGGGCATCCAGCCGGAAACCCTCTCCCGGGTTCTGGCCAAGCTGCGCGGCAAGCACCTGATCGACGTGCATGACGATCAGATCGTCTTCAACGATGTGGACGCGCTGCGCTGCTTGAGCTGAACGCCAGCCAGCGGGCCTGTGCCGATGCCTGGATGACGCGGGGTCGGCGCTCGTCCGCGGCGAAGACGCTGCGCCCGTTCGCGCTCACTTGCCGTCGTTGCCGCTGACCAGGCGCTCGAGCGCGCGCATGATGGCCGAGGAATCGAGCTCGCTGTCGCCGGCGCCCATCAGCGCATTCATCTGCTGCGCGATCAGCGCGGCGCCGGGCAGCGGCGTCGCGGTTTCCTGCGCGTTGTCCATGACGATGGACATGTCCTTGTGGTGCAGCTTGACCTTGAAGCCGGGCTTGTAGTTGGAGTCGAGCATGCGCTGGCCGTGGACCTCGAGGATGCGGCTGCCGGCGAAGCCGCCCAGCAGCGCCTCGCGCATCTTGAGCGGGTCGACGCCGTTGCGCCGGGCAAGCAGAATCGCTTCGGCGACGCCTTCGAAGGTGAGGCCGACGACGATCTGGTTGCAGCATTTGACGACCTGGCCGGCGCCGTGGCCGCCGACGTGGACGACGTTCTTGCCGAGCACCTCGAACAGCGGCCGCACCTTGTCGAAAATGGGCGCTTCGCCGCCGACCATGATCGACAGCGTGCCTTCGCGGGCGCCGGTCTCGCCGCCCGACACCGGCGCGTCGAGCATGTGGACGCCGCGTTCGGCCAGCGATGCGGCGATGCGGCGGGTGGCGGCGGGCGCCACCGTGCTCATGTCGACGACGATGTGGCCGGGGCGCGCGCCGTGGGCCAGGCCGCGGTCGCCGAGAATGATCTGTTCGACGTCGGTGGTGTCGGAGACGACGGTGAAGCTGATGTCGGTTTCGGCGGCGACTTCGGCCGGTGTGCCCTTGCCGAGTGCGCCCATCACCAGCATCGGTTCGAGGCGGTCGAAGCGGCGGCCGTAAACGACCAGCTGATGCCCGGCGCGCAGCAGGTTTTCCGCCATCGGGCGGCCCATGATGCCGCTGCCGATGAATCCGATTTTCATGACGCCACCCCTTTCACCACGACGAGCCAGAATGGCAGCGTAGCCAATCCCGCCAGCGTTGACCAGCCCATAATGAGCCCCGCCAGCCGGGTGTCGAGGCCGAAGCGGTCGGCCAGCGCGATCACCATCACCATGGTCGGCATGGCCGCTTCCAGTATCCCGGCCTGGGCGGGCTCGGACAGCTTGCCCGGCCAGGCCAGCGCCAGCCCCAGCGCCAGCAGCGGCATCAGCGCCAGCTTGATGGCGAGCGCGACAAAAACGGCTTTTTGCGGGCGCAGATCGTGCCACGGTATGGTCAGCCCCAGCACGAACAGCATCAGCGGAATGGTCGGGCTGCCGGCCCAGCGCGCGGCCTCGATCAGCGGCGCCAGCGACAGGCCGGACAGATTGACCGCCAGCCCGGCGGCAAACCCCCACACCGGCGGCAGCCTCAGCCACATCGCCAGAAAGGAGGCGTGCTCTTCATGGCGTCCGCAGCGGAATGCGATCCACACGCCGAGCGACCACAGCAGCGGGGTGGTGGCGAGCATGTCGGCAAAGAAGGGATAGCGCGCGCCCGGTTCGCCGAACACCGTGGAGAGAAAGGGGTAGCCGAAGAACAGCACGTTGCCGAAGCCGGACGCCAGCATGATGGCGCCGCGCGTCGGGCGCGACAGGCCATGCCCGAGCGGCGTGGCAAACAGCGCCAGCGCCGCCAGTCCCAGGCCGAACAGCGTGGCTGCGCCCAAGAGCAAAGGCACCTGCAGCAATCCCAGGTCGACGCTGGCGGCCGCGCCGGCCGCGAAAAACAGCATCGGCGCAAAAAAATTCAGCACCAGCCGGTTGATTTCGCCGCGCAGGCCGACGATGGAAATGCCGCTCTGCCAGCGTGGCCAGATGCCGCCCGCGGCGATCAGCAGCGACAGGGGAAGCAGCGTTTTCAGCAGCAGCTGCTGCGCGAGTTCGGTGGGCATGGAGCGAAGCGCAGGCGGGCGGCAAGCCCGCCTGCGCGGACGGGTCAGGTGCGCGAGGCCGGCGTGTAGCGGTTGTCGACGTGATGCGTCGGGGCGGATTCCAGCCAGGCCTTGATGCGGGCGGCGTCGCCAGCGCGGCGGCTGGTGCCCTGGGCGTCGAGCAGTACGATGATGACATCGCGGTCGGCGACCTGCGCCTGCATCACCAGGCAGTGGCCGGCTTCGTTGATGAAGCCGGTCTTGGACAGGCCGATGTGCCAGTCATCCGCACGGGTGAAGCGATTGGTGTTGTTGAACGCGACCGGGCGATACAGCACGCGCGCCTTCTGGCGCTTTTTCTTCAGCACCACGCGCTGGGTGCCCAGGGTGTAGTGGCCGGTCGTGCTGATGTGGCGGATTTCGGGGTAATTCTGGTAGGCGTAATCGGCGAGCTTGGCCAGGTCCAGCGCGGTCGAGCGGTTGCCGCTCGACAGCCCGGTGGGCTCGACATACACCGTGTCGTGCATCTCCAGCGCGCGCGCCATCCGGTTCATGGTGGCGACGAAGCGCTCCAGGCCGCCCGGGTGGCTGCGCGCGAGCGCGTGCGCGGCGCGGTTGTCGGAGGCGATCAGGGCCAGGTGCAGCAGCTGCCCGCGCGTGTAGCTGGCGCCGATGGCCAGGCGCGAACCGGTGCCCTTGAGGGTGTCGCGGTCTTCCGCGGTGATGGTGATGCGCTCGTCCAGCGGCTGCGCGGCGTCCACCACCAGCATGGCGGTCATCAGCTTGGTGATCGAAGCGATCGGCGTCTGCAGGGTCGGGTTTTTCGCCAGCAGCGGCTGTCCGCTGGCCTGGTCGAACACCAGCACCGATTGCGCGCTGAGCGCCGGCAGCGACGCCGCGTCGGGCAGCGATTGCGGCACGGATGCCGGCGTGCCGAGCGGGTCGCGCAATGGCAGGGCGGTGCGGCCATCGAGCGCGGCCGCACCGGTATGCACGCACAACATGATCAATCCGGATAGAACAGCTTTCATGTGCATTTGCTTCAATGAAGGGCAATGGAAATGTAGCAGCATGTACGCAGTACGGACATGTTGACCGAAACTTGAAAACAACAGTTCATGGCAATGGCTCAACTATTTTAAGTCCCTGATTGACGGTGTAGCAAAATTCATTATATATAGCAATGAGATGCAAGACCTTCCGAATAATTTACTGAAGATATCGGAGCTAACGAGCGCTCTCTGTGCCCCCGGCGTGGTGGCGGAGGCGCTGGAGCACCTGATGCGAGGCGAGGCCGCCCGGGCGGAGTTCGCCGCCTGCGTGCGCTGCGACCCCGTGCTGGCGCTGCGTCTGCGGCTGCTGCCCGACAGTTTCAGTCTGGAGCGGCTGGATCTGTTGCGCGCGCTGCTGCTGGCGGCGCCGGTCGCGGCGGGTGCGGCGCAGACGGCGTATCTGGCGCACTGGCGGCAGTCGATCGGCGTGGCGCATCTGGCGCAGGCGCTGGCGGTGCGCTCCAGCGGGGCGGACGGCGAAGCCGCCTGGACCGCGGGCCTTGCCCACAATCTGGCGGATTATCTCGACGCCACCCCCATTGCCCCGGCGCATGCCGCCGACTGGCTGGCGGGGCTCGATCCCGACGGCTGGCTGGCCGACGCGGTGCGCTATCACGCCGAGCCGCTGGCGCGCGGGCGGGCGGCGCATCCCCTGGTGCGCCTTGTCCAGCTGGCCTTCCAGCTGACGACCCGCGCCGACGCCGTGGACAGCGTGGACGTGCGCGCCGCGCTCGCCGCCCTGCAGATGGGCGCGGGCGAAGCCGCCCAGCTGCTGGCCGACAGTCAGGCGCAGGCGCGCCAGCTGGCGCTGCGCTTCGGGCTGGCCGATGCGGCGGCGCAGGCGAATGCCACGGGATTCGATCGCCTCGCCCGCCTCTACGCCGGGCAGGCGGCGCAGTCTGCGCTGCACGGCCATTTCCGGCATGCGGCGGGCGGCGGGAGGGTGTTTGCCGCGTTACAGGACGCCTTGCGCGCATTGTTCGGCATCGAGCGCGCTTGTCTGTTTGCGCCTGCCGCCGACGGCTATCTGCGTCCGAGCGCGCTGATTCCGGCCGCCGCCGGATTGGGCGCCTTGGCGATTCCCCCCGACGACGGCCATTCGGCGCTGGCGCGCGCGCTGGCGCGCAATGCGCCCCAGCAGTTCGAGCGCGGCGAGGCGGGCGCTGCCCTGGTCGACGAACAGATCGCCCGCCTGCTCGGCGCATCGCTTTTTCTTTGCCAGCCGCTGTTGCTTGACGATGGGCGCATGGCCGTGCTGGTCGCGGGCGATGCGCTGCCCGGCTTGAGCGCCGCGCCGCTGTGGCGGTTCGCCCTGGCTGAATGCGCCGAGGCCTTGCAGCCGACGGCGCACCCGCTGCCCGCGACCGCCGCGCCGGCACACGCCGCGCAGAGCGACGACATCCCGCGCGACCGGGTACGGCGCGCCATTCACGAAGTGGCCAACCCGCTCACCATCATGCGCAATTACGTCAATCTGCTGTCCGGCCGCCTGGGTGCGGATTCGGCGGTGCAGCGCGACCTCGGCATCATCGGCGACGAAATCGAGCGGGTGGCGCGCATCGTGCGCGGCATCACCGCGGCCGAAGAGGCCGTCGTGCCTGCGGCGGCGCTCGAACTGGTGTCGGTCAACAGCGTGGTGTCCGAGCTGGTGCGGATGGCGCTCGGCACCCTGTTCACCCCCAACAAGGTCAGCGTGCAGATCGACCTCAATCCCGACGTGCCGCCGCTGCCGCTGCAGAAAGACCTGCTGAAGCAGGTGCTGTTCAATCTCGCCAAGAATGCGGTCGAGGCGATGCACGCGGGCGGCCATCTCAAATTCACCACGCGGCTGGTCGATGCGGACGGCCAGCGCCAGATCGAAATCGAGGTGGCCGATACCGGGCCCGGTTTGCCGGCTGCGGTGGCGTCCCGTCTGTTCGAGCCGGTGCTCAGCGAGAAGGGCGGCGACCACGCCGGGCTGGGACTGGCCATCAGCCGCGGCCTGGTCGAACGCATGAACGGTCACCTCGGCTGCAACAGCACGCCGCAAGGCACCCATTTCCTGATTCATCTGCCTACCCTGCAAAACGGCCAGGCACCGCTCACAACAACACGCTACGGGTCGATGTAACCCAAGTCCGAGGAGAACTCCGTGTCAGACGATCTTATCGATGCATCCCCGCAACGCAGCTCGGTCAGCAGCTTTCCGGTGCGCCCGCGCATCCTGGTGGCGGACGACGAACCCTTGATCCTGGAAGGCCTCACCCGCCTGCTGGCCACCCGCGATTACGAGGCGGTGGCTGCCAGCGGCGGCTGCGAAGCCCTGATCGCCATCGGCAAGCAGCAGTTCGACGTGATCCTGCTCGACCTCGGCATGCCCGACCTCAACGGCAACGAGGTGCTGCGCTTCGTCGCCGACCGCGGCGTCGATACGCCGGTGATCGTGGTGTCCGGCGACAGCACCATCGACGCCGCGATCCGCGCGCTGCGCGGCGGCGCCGCCGATTTCGTGCGCAAGCCCTACGAGCCGGAAGAACTGCTGCGCCGCATCGACAACACGCTGACGCGGCGGCGCCTGGAAAAGGAAAACAACCACATCCTGCAGCGCCTGCAGCAATCGGAAAAGTGGCACCGCTTCCTGGTCAACAGCTCGCCCGATTTCATCTACACGCTGGACTGCGACGGCCGTTTCACCTTCGTCAACGACCGCGCCGAAAGCCTGCTCGGCTACCGCCGCGAAGACCTGGTCGGCCAGCACTACAGCCTGGTGATCCACGAGGACGACATCGCCCGCGCCGAGCATGTGTTCAACGAACGCCGCGCCGGCGACCGCAGCGCGCGCAACATCGAGATCCGCCTCAAGTGCAATCCCGGCGTCCGCCGCCCGCGCCTGATGAACGGCCGCTGCAAGGCGGTCGAGCTGACCGCCACCGGCATGTACGACGAGGAGGCCGGCCCGTTCGAGCGGCGCTTCATCGGCAGTTACGGCGTCGCCAAGGACGTCACCGAGCGCAAGCAGGCCGAGGAAACCGTGCACTACCAGGCCTACCACGATCTGCTCACCGGGCTGCCCAACCGCGCGCTGTTCCGCGACCACCTCGGCCTCATGCTGGCGCAGGCCAGGCGCACCCAGCAGCCGCTGGCGGTGCTGAGCCTCGATCTCGACCACTTCAAGGTGATCAACGATTCGCTCGGCCACGCCATCGGCGACGAACTGCTGCTCGCCGTCGGCGCGCGGCTGCGCCAGTGCCTGCGCGAAGGCGATACCCTGGCGCGCCTCGGCGGCGACGAGTTTTCCGTGCTGCTGCCGACCCTGGTGTCGCGCAGCGACGTCGAGCATATCTGCCGCAAGATCATCCAGGTGCTGTCCAAGCCGGTGTACGTCAAGGGCCACGAAATCTACATCTCGGTCAGCATCGGCGCCTGCGTCGCGCCGGAAGACGGCGACATGATCGACAATCTCATCCGTCAGGCCGAGATCGCCATGTACCAGGCCAAGTCGCAGGGACGCAGCCGCCTGCTGTTCTGGGAATCCGGCATGCAGGCGCCCTATTCCGAGCGCATGCAGGTCGAAGCCGACCTGCGCCGCGCGCTGGCGCGCAACGAGTTCGTGCTGTTCTATCAGCCGCAGGTCGACACCGCCACCGGCGAAGTGCGCGGCTTCGAGGCCCTGCTGCGCTGGTGGCATCCGCAGCGCGGCCTGCTGGCCCCCGCCGACTTCATTCCGGTGGCCGAGGAGTCCGGCGTCATCGTGCCGATCGGCGACTGGGTGTTGCGCCAGGCCGGCGCGCAGATGGCCGACTGGCGCCGCGCCGGGCTGCCGCCGGTGCGCCTGTCGGTCAACATTTCCGCACGCCAGCTCGAAAGCCCCGATTTCGTCGACAGCGTCATGCGCGCCGTGCAGGTGTACGCCCTGGACGGCCGGCAGATGGAGCTGGAAATCACCGAGAGCCTGCTGATGCGGGACTTCGAAGCCAATGCCATCAAGCTCGGGCGGCTCTCCGCCTCCGGCTTCCGGCTCGCCATCGACGACTTCGGCACCGGCTACAGTTCGTTCAAGTATTTGTCGCGCTTCCCCATCCACACCCTCAAGATCGATCAATCCTTCGTGCAGGAGCTCGACCGCGAGGAAAACGTGTCCATCGTCAATGCCATGATTGCGATGGGGCGCGGCATGAACCTCAACGTCGTCGCCGAAGGGGTGGAAACCGAATCCCAGCTCGCCCGGCTGCAGCAGATGCAGTGCCATGAAATGCAGGGCTTTTTCTACAGCGGCCCGCTTTCGGGCCACGAAGCCACCACCTTGCTGAGTCAGCATGCGCGGGGGTTCGCCCAGGCGGGGCAGGCGGCGGCGAGCTGAGCGTGCGGGGCCGCCGCTGACCGGCAAGCCGCTTCAGACCCTGGCGGCGTTCATGCACCGGGCCGCCCCGCGCTATCCCGCAGGCGGCGGCGAGGCAAACGTCGCCGCGTTTCATTCCGGAACGCGTGAAACATCTTTTGTCTCGCCGGCCCGCGACAAACCGGCTCCCGCGCTGCGCGGCGACGGGCCGTATCGCCGTCCCGAAATGGCCTCTGAATGGCGCAGGGCATCAGCTTGCCGGACGCAGAGGACGATCCCGACCGGCGGGTGCGGAATCTGGCACAAGGCTTGCTTTGCATAGCGGCATAGAATTTTCCTGATTGAAGAAAATGCTGCGCAAGCTCGTTCTGGCGCTGCCCTTGTTTTTCGGTCTGCAAGGGTCGGTGCATGCCCATTCCGATGCGTCCATGTTCGGCGCACCCACTGCCGGCGGCGATCGCCACGATCATCCCGTGGAGACTGCGGTCCGCTACCCCGCCACGCTGATCTTCGATACGCGTCAGCTGACCGATGTGGTGATCAAGATCAATGCGCGCATCACCCGGCTGAACAACCTCTACGTGGGCAAGCGGATTGCCCGCAACGAGGTGCTGGGCGAAATGGAAAGCGCCGAGCTGGAAACCATCCAGAGCACTTATCTGGGCCTGTACACCAACATGGAGGCGGTGCGGGAATTCTCCATGACGGGCAACGAGAAGCTCATCGACGCGCGCATGGGATTGGGGTGGCGCGGCATGTCGGAGGACGACATCAAGCTGCTGGAGAAGCAGCGCGAGCCGCTGAAGAGCATCCGCATCAAATCGCCGGTTGCCGGCTTCATCTACAGCCTGAACGTGGTCAACAACCAGATTCTCAATACCGGCGGGCAGGTTGGCCAGTACACCGCCACCGGCACCACGATCCTCACGATCGCGCGCCCGTCGGCCATCCAGGTGGAGGCCAGCCTGCCGGTCCGCGAGGCCGCCAGGCTCAAACCCGGTCAGCGCGCCACGGTCTACGTGACCGACACCCGCCGTGGCCAGGTGGCGATGCCGGCGGTGGTGCAGCAGATCTATGCCTTTGCCAACCCGGTCAACCAGCGCCAGCGGGTGCGGCTCAAACTGGTCGGCAATCCGCCGGCAGGGGTGGATCTCTTGGTTGGTTTGCAGGCGAGCGTGAGTCTGGAGGGGGCTGATCATGCGCATTGAGCTGGCAGGACGGCGGGGTCTTGGGTCATCCGCGTGGCGGAAGACGTGGCTGCAGGGCGTTTGCCTGCTGGCCTGCGGCGGCATCGGCGTCGCGCTGGCGCCCCTGTCGCAGGGACATAGCGATCCGCGCATGTTCGGCCAGGCCGCGCCTGCGGCAACGGCTGCGCCGGCGCCTGCAGGCGGCGCCGAAGTGACGTTGCCGTCCAGCGCGAAGGAACGGGAGCAAAGCCTGTTTGGCCTGGCCCCGGTGCGGACCGGCCCGCAGGCCTCGGCGATCAAGACCTATGGCCTGGTCGTCCCCAACAGCCAGGCCATGGTCGACGTCAACATCGCCGTCAGCGGCCAGGTGGCGGAAGTCTATGTGCGGGTGGGCGACAGCGTGCGCAAGGGCCAGCCCATCGCCTCCGTCTTCAATCCGGAGTTCATCACCACCCAGAAGGGCTACCTCGAGTTCCTCAAGAACGAAGCCAAGCTGCAGGTGCTGCGCGAAGAGGGGCGGCTGCCGAACTACCTCAAGGATGCCAAGGAAAACCTGCGCTGGTGGGGCATGAGCGACAAGCAGGTTGCCGACCTGATCGATCACGGCAAGGTCGTCGAGCACATCATGCTCGATGCGCCCGGCGACGGCTTTATCACCGAATTGTTCGTGCAGCCCGGCTCCCTGGTGAACGCCGGGGACAAAACCATGAAGCAGTTCGTGGTGGTGGGCCGGGCGGTGGCGCGGATGGTGGCAGCCAACGCCTCGCTGTGGGTGGAGGGCTATATCTATCCCGACCAGCGGGCGCTGTTGCGGCCCGGCCTGTCGGTGCGCATCGGCCTGCCCGACGGCCGCCAGCTGGAGCGCCCGATTGCCCAGGTGCTGCCGGTGGTGGATCCGGTTACCCAGCGTGCGCGTTTCCTGGTCGATCTCGGGCGGACGCCGGCGGGCATGGCGGTGGGCCAGACCGTGAACATCAGCCTGCAGCTGGGCAGCCGCTCGGGCACCTGGGTTCCGCGCCAGGCCGTGCTGGGCCAGGGCGTCGCCCCGGCGGTGTACGTGCAGGCGGCGCCCGGCCGCTATCTGCGCAAGCCCGTGGTGGTGCTGGACGAAACCGCCGAACTGCTTCAGGTGCAGGGCGTGGGGGCGGGCGAAAAGGTCGTGGTGGCCGGAAAAATGATGCTGGAAGGCCTCTACCGCATTTCGGCAGGGGCCGGGGCGAACGCCGGCGGCCACAGCCATGACGATCATCATCACTGACTTAACGACGGGCTGACACATGTTTGACTGGGCTATCCGATGGTCTCTCAGGAACCGCCTGACGGTGGTTCTGCTGTATCTGATTCTGGCTGGCGCATCCATCGTCGCGGCACTGAGCATGGCGGTGGACGTGTTCCCCGAATACGCGCCGCCGCAAGTGCAGATCCAGACCGAGGTGCCCGGCTACTCCGCCAAGGACGTGGAGACGCTGGTCACCCGGCCGATCGAGATCGTGCTGCAGGGCGCCCCCTACATCGACCAGATCCGCTCCAACTCGTCGGTCGGACTGTCGCGCATCACCATTGTGTTCAAGTGGGGCATCGATATCTACCGGGCGCGCCAGATCATTCAGGAGCGCATGCAGACCGTGCAGGGCCAGCTGCCTTCCGGCGCCCAGGCGCCGCAGATGATGCCGGTGACCTCGGCGGTGAGCTGGCTGCTCAAGTTCGGACTGGTGGACTGGTCGGGCAGCGACCGCGAACACGAACTGCGGACCCTGGTCGACTGGGACATCCGCAATCGGCTGCTGGCGCAGCCCGGAGTGGCCTCGGTGGTCGCGGTGGGCGGCGGCGTGAAGCAGTACCAGGTGCTGCTGGACCCCCTGCGCATGCGCAAATACGGAGTTTCCACCGACATGGTGGCGCAGGCGCTGCGCAGCGCGAATCTGGTGGCGCCGGGGGGGTTCGTCTACCCCAGTTCGGAAGAGGAATATTTCATCCGCGCCAACGGCAAGGTGGAAAGTCTGCGCGACGTGGCCGATACGCTGGTCGCGATGCGCGGCGGACAGCCCATCCACATCGGCGACGTCGGCGAAGTGCGCTTCGGCAGCGAAGTGAAGCGGGGCGATGGCCAGATATACGGCGGCCCGGCGGTGATCGGCACGGTGTCCAAGCTGTGGGGCGCGGACACCATGGAGACCACCCGCAACGTGGAAAAGGTGCTGGCCAGCATGGCGGAGAACCTGCCCAAGGATGTGCAGCTGATCCCCAACGTGTTCCGCCAGGCCAGTTTCATCGACGCCTCGATCGACAACCTGCGCGACGCCCTGCTGCATTCGTCCATCATCGTCGCCCTGGTGCTGCTGCTGTTCCTGTTCCGCTGGCGGCCGACGGCGATCAGCCTGATCGCCATCCCCACCTCGCTGATGGCGGGGGTGCTGGTGTTGTGGGCGCTGGACATCAGCATCAATGCGCTCACCCTGGGCGGGCTGGTGTTCGCCATCGGCGAGGTGGTGGACGACGCCATCATCGACGTCGAGAACATCCTGCGCCGCCTGCGCGAAAACAAGCTGGCCGACGCGCCGCTGCCGGCCCTGGACATCGTCTACGAAGGTTCGCGGGAGATCCGCAACTCGGTGGTCTTCGCCACCCTCATCATCCTGGTGGCGTTCACTCCGATCTTTTTCCTGCAGGGCATCGAAGGCCGCATCTTCCAGCCGATGGCGATCGCCTACCTGGCTGCCATCGCCAGCTCGCTGATCGTGGCCATCACGCTGGTGCCGGTGCTGAGCTACTACCTGATGGGCAAAGAGCAGCAGACGCGCGAATACGGACTGGGTCCGATCTCGGAATTCCTGCTGGCGCGCTATCGACGCCTGCTGCAGCACCTGCAGGCGTGGCCGCTGCCGGTCGCCGCGAGCACGCTGGTGCTGCTGGTGGCGGCCGCGGTCACCTTCGCGGGGCTGGGCCGCTCCTTCATCCCGCCCTTCCATGAAGGCAACCTGGTGATCGCCACCACCATGATGCCCGGCACCTCGCTGGAGGAAAACCTGCGGATGGGCCGCGAGGTGGAAAAACTGATCGGCGAAATGCCCGAGGTCGCCAGCCTGGCGCAGCGCGCCGGCCGCTCGCGGCTGGACGAGGACGCCCAGCCGGTCAACTTCAGCGAGTTCGACATCGCGCTGAAGCCGGGAACGCCCAACGTGCCGGAAGTCATGCAGCGCATCCGCGAGCAGCTGGCGCAGATTCCCGGCATGTCGACCAACGTTTCGCAATTCATCACCCATCGCATGTCGGAAATCCTCTCCGGGGTGCGCTCGCAGGTGGCGGTGAAACTGTACGGCCAGGATTTCGCGGTGCTGCAGCAGAAACAGCAGGAGATCTATCAGGCGGTGCAGGGCGTTGCCGGCATCGTCGACCTGCAGATGGAGCCGATGATCCTGGTGCCGGGAGTGGATGTGCATGTCGACCGGGCCGACGCCGCCGCCTATGGCTTCACGCCGGCGTCCATCGTGGCCCAGGTGGAACAGGCATTCAACGGCGTGACGGCATCCAAGGTGCTGGAGCAGGATCGCACCTTCGACCTGTTCCTGCGCGTCAACGAAGCCGCCCGTGCCGACATCCGCACGCTGGGCGAGATGCCCCTGATCTCGCCCGAGGGCGTGGTGGTGCCGCTGCGGGATCTGGCGCGGATCAAGGTCGTGCAGGAGCCCTACATGATCAACCGCGACAGCGGCGCGCGCCGCGCCGTGGTGCAATGGAACACCGAAGGCCGCGACCTCGACGGGGTGGTGCGCGAAGCCCAGGCCCGCATCAAGGAGAAGGTCGAGCTGCCGCCCGGCTACGCGCTGGAAATCGGCGGCGATTTCGAGGGCCAGCAGCGCGCCACGCGCAACCTGCTGCTGTCCGGCAGCGCCGCCCTGGTGCTGATGACGCTCATCATGTTCCAGGCTTTCCGCCAGTGGTCGCTGGTGATGCTGGTGATGCTCAACCTGCCGTTCGCCTTGATCGGCGGCGTGTTCGCCCTCGCCCTGGCGGGCGAAACCCTGAACGTGTCGTCCATGATCGGCATGGTGGCGCTGTTTGGCGTGGCGACCCGCAACAGCCTGCTGCTCATCTCCCGCTACCAGCACCTGATGCAGGCGCAGCCGCAGCTGAGCATGGCCGAGATCGCCGTCAAGGGCGCCTGCGATCGCCTGGTGCCGATCCTGCTGACCGCTTTGACGGCGGCGCTGGCGGTGACGCCCCTGATTCTCGGCGACCCCACCGGCAAGGAGATGGAACGCCCGCTTGCCATCGTGCTGCTGGGCGGCATGCTGAGCTCCACCTTGCTGAACCTGGTGGTCATCCCGATCCTGTTCCGCTGGCTGGCCACCCGCTGGCCGGACCGGTTCGTTGCGGCGGCCGCCTGAGCGATTCGACGGGGCGGGCCGCTATGGCCCAGTCCCGGTTCGCGACGTAAAATGAAAGCCCATCGGCTTGACGACGGTGAAGACCATGTTCGCTAAATCTCCCGCCCCGTTCACTGCCGCATTTCTGGCCGACATCAGGCGTGCGGCCAGCGCGCGCCTTGCACTGCTCAGCCTGCCGGAGATCGGCGTCTTTGTCTGGCTGCTGCTGCTGGTGGGCGCGCCGGTGCTGATTTTTTCGCAGGCGCCCCTCACCTTCCAGCAACACATCTTCATCGAACCGCAGAGCCATCTGCTGGTCGAGGCGTTCTGCGGCCTGACGGCGCTGACCATTGCCGGCATGATCCTGTCGACCTGCCTGAAGCGGTGCGACCCCAGCATGGTCCTGTTCGGCCTGGGCTTTCTGGCCATGGGCGTGTTCGACATGCTGCATGCCTGGAGCGATCCCCATACCCAGCAGGCGCGTTTCGTCCTGTACCACACGCTCTCCACCTTTCTGGGCGGCGCCTTCATTTTCGCCGGCGTGGCGGCCCGCATCGCGGTCGAACGCAATCATGGCTTTTCCAGGGCGGATCTGGCGACGGTCGCGGCCGGTATGGCCGTGGTCGTACTGGTGGCGGCGCTCTACCGCTATTTCATCCCGAGCCTGTTTCCCGATTCCGCAAGCAATCTCAGGTTTTCCTCCGTCCTCCATGCGACGCATTATCTGGCCGGGCTGCTCTATGCGCTGGCGGCCATAGCGTTCTACCGCTATTTCCGCGAGCACAACCAGGTTCTGGCGCTGCTGGTGTTCAGCCTGCTGGTAGTGTTTGCGCAAAGCGCCTATCTGTTCAGCTTTTCCAGCATGTGGAACCTGGCCTGGTGGATGTGGCACGGCGTCAAGCTGCTGTTTTACCTCGGCATCATGCTGTCGGTATTCGTCGGCTTCCTGCTGGCGCTGCGCACGATCGAGACGTCGCGTCATTCGCTGGCCCAGATCAACCGCCGGCTGAAGCTTTCCAAGCAGGAAATCCGCCAGGTCAACCGGGAACTCGAGATACGCAACCGCATGGTTCAGGAAGCGATGCTCTCGCTCGACCTGGACAACACCCTGGACGTGGTGTCCAAGGCCATCCGTCAACTGCTGGGATTCACCAGCAGCGAACTCATTCTGCGCATCCCCGCGGATGAAGTGGACGAGTTCGACCGCCGCGCGCTGCATCTCAGCAGCCGCTGGCCGGTGCGTGCCCTGCGGACCGAGTCCAGGTGCAATAGCGCCATTTGCCAGGTCATGCATGCGACGAAAGACGTG